>CAIYNT010000309.1 GCA_903927605.1 uncultured Holophagaceae bacterium | reverse complement strand
GTTCCGCTGAAGAGGTGATGGGATGAAGCGCCGCGCCGATGCCAAGAAGGGCAAGCCCAAGAAGAAGAAGGCTTTTGGGGGACGCCGCGCCAAGTTCTGCAAGTTCTGCGTCGAGAAGTCCCTCATGATCGACTACAAGGATGTGAAGACCCTTCAGGCCTTCACCCCAGAGCGCGGCAAGGTGCTGCCCCGCCGCACCAGTGGCGTGTGTGCCGTCCACCAGCGCGAGCTCGTGGAAGCCATCAAACGCGCCCGCAACATCGCGCTGCTACCTTTCGCCGCAGACTAGTCCTGGGCGGTGGCGTGCGAACGAAAAGCGGGGGCTTCGGTCCCCGCTTCTCGTTTCTAGTCTTTGTGGCATCTTGGGGTGGATTATTGGTCCTGGGTTGGCCGTAGCGCATTGAACCTTCTGGAGGCTTCCATGAACCATCGCGTGATGTTCCAGGCACCGGGTGGACCAGAGGTCATGAAATGGGTTGAAGCCCCCCTGCCAAACCCTGCCCCAGGGGAGGCGCAGATCCGCCACACCGCCATTGGCGTGAACTACATCGACGTCTACCAGCGGTCGGGTGCTTACCCGGTTCCCTACCCCGCAGTCCTGGGCTTCGAGGCTGCAGGAGTGGTAGTGGCCCTTGGTTCGGGGATAACAGGGCTTACAGTGGGTCAACGGGTTGCCTGTGTAGACGGTCCCACTGGAGCCTATTCAGAAGCTCGGAATCATCCTGCAGAGCGCCTGGTTCCTCTCCCTGATTCCATTTCCGACGAGGCGGCGGCAGCCCTGATCTTCAAGGGCCTCACCGCGCACATGCTGATAAGGCGGGTCTGGCAACCCGTTTCTGGCTCGTGGGTCCTTGTCCATGCTGCAGCCGGAGGCGTGGGTCTGATCCTCACCCGTTGGCTGGCTGCAGAGGGCGTACACGTGATTGGTGTGGTCAGTACCATAGAGAAGGCCGAAGCAGCATCAGCGGAGGGGGCCCATACAGTCCTGATCATCCCCAAGGGTGGGTCCTATCACGACCTGCCTTTGCAAGTGCGGGACATCACCGGGGGTGCGGGCGTGCGCGTGGCCTACGACTCCATCGGGAAGGACTCCTTCGAGGCCTCCTTGGATAGCCTTGCCCCCTTCGGGCTTCTGGCCTCCTACGGTCGATCCAGCGGCGCACCCCCCCTCGTGGAAATAGCCGACCTCGGGCGCAGGGGATCTCTGGCGGTGCAACGCCCTAGTGTCATGCACCATGTCGCCGATCCCACCATTCTCCAATCCGCCGCCAAGGACGTGTTCGAGGCCTATGGCCAGGGGCTCATCAAGGCCCATGTCCACGATCGCATTCCACTCCGAGACGCCGCACGCGCTCACCGCCTTTTGGAGTCGCGTTCAACGCTAGGCGCCTTGCTATTGATTCCCTGACGCGTGCCTGTGGTGGGTAGGCGCACTCCCGCAGCCGATGGGAATCTGGGGCTACTGCGCTGTCCAGCCCCCGTCGATGGGGATCGGTGTCCCGGTGATCTGGGCAGCGGCATTGGAGCAGAGAAACACTGCCAGTTGCCCCAGTTGCTCGGTACTGACGAACTGCCGCGAGGGTTGTTTCTCGGCCAGGAGGGCCCGCCCCCCTTCCTCGATGTCCACGCCGAGCGCTTCAGCCCGGGCGATGATCTGCGGCTCGATCAGCTCGGTGCGAGTCCAGCCGGGGCAAATGGCATTGCACGTGATCCCGAGACCGGCCGACTCCAGGGCAACCACCTTAGTCAGCCCCACCAGTCCGTGCTTGGCGGTCACGTAGGCCGCCTTGTTGACTGAGGCCACCAGACCGTGGACCGAGGCAATATTGATGATCCGGCCCCACCCGTTTTTCTTCATGTGCGGAAGGGCGTGATGGATGGTGTGGAAGGACGAGGACAGGTTGATGGCGAGGATGGCGTCCCACTTGTCGATCGGGAAGGCTTCCACCGGGGCCGTGTGCTGGATGCCAGCACAGTTGATCAGGATGTCGATACTCCCTAGCTGCGTCACCGTATCGACCACCAGTGCGCCGATCTCAGCCGGATGGGTCATGTCGGCCCTGTTGTAGGCCACCTGGACGCCATGTTCGTTCGACAATCCGCTGCGCAGCCGTTCGATGGCATCAACATCGCCGAAGCCGTTCAACATGAGGCCACATCCCTCGGCAGCCAGGGCCCGGGCCATGCCCAAACCAATACCACTGGTGGAGCCGGTGATCAGCGCGTTCTTCCCCTTCAGCATGGCATCCCCTCGGCAAGCCCAGCGGCGACGATAAGCCGCGGCTGGGCTTTGTTTTCTATAAAGAGCGCTTCAACAACCGCGCCAGTTCCCCGACAAAACCGCGGCGGAAGACCAGCACGCAGACCACGAAGGTGCCTCCGATGATCACCGTGATCCAGGATCCGACCGAACTCAGCTTGGACTGGAGCGCCACCACGGTGAAGGCCCCAACCAGGGGACCGAGAACCGTCCCGACCCCTCCCAACAGCGTCATGAGAACCACTTCCCCGGAGGTATGCCAGCTCACATCGGTCAGGGAGGCCAATTGGAAGACCAGCGACTTGGTCGCGCCGGCCAGTCCCGCCATGGCCGAGGAGATGACGAAGGCCATCAGCTTGAACCGGTCCACCTTGTAACCCAGGGAAATGGCCCTCGGTTCATTTTCCCGGATGGCCTTCAGCACCTGGCCGAAGGGTGAGTGGATGGTCCGGTAGATGATCCAGAAGCCCAGGCAGAACACGGCGAAGACGAAATAGTAGAGGTTGAGTGGGAGCGGCCGGCCGCCCACCACGTAGATACGGTTCAGATCTATCAGCCCGAAGAGAAGGCCTCGGGGAATGCCTTGCAATCCATCCTCGCCCCCAGTGAAAGGCATCTTCAGGGCGAGGAAGTACACGATCTGGGCCAGGGCCAGGGTGACCATGGCGAAGTAGATCCCCTGTCGGCGAATGGCGAGGCTGCCGACCAGGTACCCCAGCAGAGCCGCGAACAGAGTACCCCCAAGAACACCGAGTTCGGGCGTCAGGCCGCTGTTCCTGACCAAATGGCCGGTGATGTAGGAGGCCCCACCGAAGAAGGCTGCATGGCCGAAGGAAAGCAGACCGGTGTAGCCCAGCAGCAGGTTGAAGGCCAGGGCGAACAGCGCGAAACAGAGTAGCTTCATCATGAATACGGGATAGACGACAAGGGGGGCCAGTAGCCCGAGAAGGACGAGGGTGATCCAGACGAACCGGTTCATCTAGGCTTCCCTCCCGAACAGGCCAGTGGGCTTGACCAGCAGGACGATGACCATGATCAGGAATATCACGGTGCTCGAGGCCGGAGCGTAGACGACCTTGGTGAAGCCCTCCACCATACCCAGCAACAGCCCGGTAACGATGGAACCCATGATGGAACCCATGCCACCGATGACCACGACGGCAAACACGGTGATGATCATCTCCGATCCCATGACCGGGCTGACCGAGTAGATGGGCGCGGCCAGCACCCCTGCAAAGGCCGCCAGGGCTGCGCCATAGCCATAGGTAAGGGTGATCATGAGCGGCACATTGATGCCAAAGGCTTTCACCAGTTCGGGGTTTTCAGTGCCGGCGCGGAGGTAGGAGCCCAGCTTGGTACGCTCGATGACGAACCAGGTACCAAAGCAAACCAGAAGGGAGATCACGATCACCCAGAGCCGGTACCTCGGGAACAGCATGAAGCCCATATTCACCGCGCCCTCGAGCACCTCCGGCTTGGCGTCGTAGGCGTCGCCGGAAACATTGAAGTAATTGGTGAACACGCCCTGGATGATGAGGGCCAATCCGAAAGTGAGAAGCAGACCATACAGGTGGTCGAATTTGCGCAGCCTGCGCAACATGGTCCGCTCGACTCCGATCCCCAGCAGGCCCACCACCAGCGGTGCCACGATCAGCGCCGCCCAGTAGTTGAGGTGAAAGTCTGGCTTTCCGATCAGGGGGCCAAGCATGGTGTAGCCCAGCAGCGCCACGTAGGCGCCCAGCATGTAGAGCGCGCCATGGACAAAGTTGACGATGTTCAGGAGGCCGAAGATCACCGCCAGGCCGAGGCTCAGAATGGCGTAGAACACGCCATTGTTGAGCCCCAGCATGACCTGCGACATGACGGTGTGAAAAGACAACTCCATGATCAAACCCTTCGAACCGGAATCCTGTGGCTAGGAGCGAACTACTTTTTGACCGCGGGGCAGGTGCTCTCGGAAAGCGGCATGAAGGCCTCATCGCCAGGGATGGTCTTGACGGTCTTCAGCAAGTCCCACTCGCCCTTGGACTCCGAAGGCTTCTTCACCTCCATCAGGTACATGTCATGGACCATGCGTCCGTCGATGCGGATCTTGCCGTGGACGGCGAAGAAGTCGCTGATGTCCATGGATTTCAGCTTGGCCATGACCGCATCCGGATCATCGGTCCCGGCAGCCTTGACGGCCTTGAGGTAGTTCATGGTGGCGGAATAGGCCCCAGCCTGATCCATGGTGGGCATGGCCTTGTGGATGGCGAAGTAACGCTTCGAGAAGGCCCGGGTTGCATCATCCCGGTCCCAGTAGAAGCCGGAGGTGAACTGCATGCCCTGGGCCACATTCAGGCCGAGGCTCTTGATGTCGGTGTCGAACACCAGCAGGCCGACCAGCCTTTGACCCTTCTGGCCGATGCCAAACTCCCGGGCCTGCTTGATGCAGTTGATGGTATCCCCGCCGGCATTGGCCAGGCCGATGACCTGGGCCCCCGAGGACTGGGCCTGGAGCAGGTAGGAGGAGAAATCCGCCGTGGAGAGCGGGTGGCGCACCGAGCCGAGGACCTTGCCTCCCCCCTTGGTCACAAAGGTGGTGGTGTTCTGCTCGAGGGACTGGCCGAAGGCGTAGTCGGCGGTGATGAAGAACCAGGTCTTGCCACCACCCTGGACCACGGCCTGCCCGGTCACTTTGCCCGTGGCGTAAGTGTCATAGACATAGTGGATGCTGTAGGGAGTCCAGGCCTTGTTGGTCAATTCCGTACTGCCAGCACCGGTGTTCATGGTGATCCGCTTCTTGTCACCAGCTATCTTCTGCACCGCCAGGGCGCACCCGGAATTCAGCAGCCCGGTGATCATGTCTACCTTCTCATTGTCGAACCACTCGCGAGCCTTGGCGGAGGCGATGTCGGCCTTGTTCTGATGATCGGCACCGATGACCTGGATGGGCTTGCCAAGGACCGTGCCCCCGAAATCCTTGACCGCCATCTCCACACCCACCTGGGTCCCCTTCCCTCCCAGGGTGGAGTAGACCCCGGACATGTCGGTAAGCACCCCGATTTTCACGACCCCGTCTGAAATCTTCTCCTTGGCTGGGCCAGCGATCCCCCCGGTGCTTGCCAGGACAGCGGCCATTAGTGCGGTGCTGGAAATGAGTCTTCTCATGAGGTGTTCCCTCCCTGTTTGTTACCTGGTCACACGCCCAGGTATTGGTTGAGTTTCTCAGTGCTGGACGCGAGTTCGTCCCCTGGAATCATGTCGGCGATGACACCCCGATCGACCACGTAATGGCGGTCGGCCAGGTCGGCAGCGAAATGAAAATTCTGCTCCACCAGAACGATGGTGAATCCCTTCGCTTTCAGTTGACCGATGAGTTGCCCGAGGGCCTGGACGATGACCGGCGCCAATCCCTCGGTGATCTCATCCAGCAGCAGAATCTTCGCCCCGGTGCGGAGGATCCGCGCCATGGCGAGCATCTGCTGTTCTCCACCGGAGAGGCGGGTCCCCATGCTTTTCCGCCGCTCCTGCAGATTGGGAAACATCTCGTAGATTTCAGGCAGGGACAGTCCTCCCTCGCTGACCACCAGCGGCAGGAGCAGGTTTTCTTCCACCGTCAGATTGGAAAAGATGCCGCGTTCCTCAGGACAATACCCAATGCCCAGGCGGGCGATCTTGTGGGTCGGCATCCCGATGGTTTCAATCCCGCTGATCATGATCGATCCGCTCCGCCGCCCGACCAGCCCGATGATGGATTTGAGGATGGTGGTTCGACCCGCGCCGTTGCGCCCGAGGAGGGTCACGACCTCCCCCTCTCCCACGGTGAGGTTGACCCCATGGAGGATGTGGGATTCCTCATAGAAGGCATGCAGATCCGTGACCCGCAGCATCTCCTTGTGGAGTGATTCATTCATGGGTGCACTCCCATGTACGCTTCGAGAACCCGGGGATCCTGGGATACCTCCGAATAGCAACCTTCGGCGAGAATCGCCCCTCGCTGGAGAACCGTTATTTTGTCCGCCAGGGTGGCGACAACCTTGAGGTTATGTTCGATCATCAGAATCGTCCGATTGGCGGAAGCCTTCTGGACCAGATCGGTGATCTTGTCGACATCCTCCGCGCCCATCCCCTGGGTCGGTTCATCCAGGAGCATCAACTCCGGCTCCAAGGCCATGGTGGTGGCGATCTCCAAGGCCCGCTTGCGGCCATAGGCTAACTCGCCCGTAACATGGCCGCTGAACTCGGCGAGCCCGACCGACTCCAGCAGTTCCATGGCCCGGCCATCCAGTTTTCGGAGGCAGCGGTCGCTTCTCCAAAAGTGGTACGAGGTGCCCGTAGCGCGCTGCAATGCCAGCCGGACATTCTCAAGGGGTGTCAGGTTGGGAAACACCGCGGAAATCTGGAAGGAACGGATCACACCACGCAGGGCGATTTCAGCGGGCTTCTCGCGGGTGACATCCATGCCCTTGAACAGGATGGTTCCAGTGGTGGGAATCAGGAACTTGGTCAGAAGGTTGAATACGGTGGTCTTACCGGCGCCGTTGGGCCCGATCAGGGCGTGGATATGCCCTCGCTCTACCTGCAGGTTCAGGTCTTTGACCGCGGAGAAGCCTTTGAACTCCTTGGAGAGCTTCCTTGTTTCGAGAACGTATTCCGCCATCAGGTAAATCTCCCTGGCCTAGTGAGCTATCTGTGCCCGAATTCCATTCATGATTGGCATCAGTCCACGGATCAATGCGACATCAGGACCGGAACCGTCATTTCCCTGAGCAACTGACGGGCCACCGGGCCAAGTTCCAACTTGCCATTCTGCCCGTGGGCATAGGCTCCCATCACCAGAAGGTCGAAACCCTCATCGAAGGCTCTGTTCAGGAATACGTCGCCCAAGGGAGCGTCCCCTGCCAGCAACCTGCTGGTTCGGGCTGTCACTCCGTGTCGTGCAAGATGGTTACAAATTTCGGCACTGAGGTTCTTGCTGCCCTCGTCGTCGGACTCTGGACCGTACACCGTCAGAATTTCAACATGCTGGGCCAATTTCAGGATGGGAATGGCGTCGTTCAGTGCCCGTGTCGATTCGCGTCCTGCCTTCCATGCCACCAGGACACGCCTGCCGACCGAGGCAAAGGATCCGGCATAGGGCACAACCATTACCGGCAGACCCGACACCAGCACGAGACCTTCCGGAAGCTCGAACGGTACCCCCATGTCCGCAGATTCCCGGGATCCCTGGCCAATGACGATCAGATCGCTGCAATGGGCATGGGAGCGGATGATCCCGGTCATCCCGACGACGATCCCAGAATCATCGACGCATCGCCACTGACCTTCGATGCCCGCCAATGCCACCTTCTGCTCGAACATGACCCGCGCTGCGTCAACCGCCGTCTCGGCCGGGTATCGATGCTTGATCACCAAGAGCCCAGTCAGCCTTGCCTGATGCTGCTTGGCCAAACTGATGGCCAGATCCAGTCTGGAAGTGGAACTTGAGTAGTGGTCGATGTGGACAAGAATGTCTGCCAATCCCACTGATGGCTCCCTAATTGGTACAGGTGAAAGTCGACCGCACATTCATAGCGAGCCACAAGGGTCGGCTCCAGAGGTTCGTGGATGGGGGATTCAATGGCCCCATTTTGACCATGGCCGAAGGTAGAGGGCCAGCGAAAAGGGCGGCGGCCTCTTCGGAATCCACTCTAAGCAGCGCATCGAGCGCAACCAAGTGCAACGCCAAGTCGGAAATGCCCTCGATTGAATCCGGTTCATGGGTTATCCGGTGAACGAAGCCGCCAGACAGCCGCCGGGAAGGAGGCGCGCTTCAAACCGAGTCCCGCCTATTCTCGTTGCCGACAAATAGGCCCGAATGGCCAGGGCCATTGATTTCATTGGCTCCACCTCCAATTAAATCGGAGCCCGTTCTGAGGTAACCTGGACCCATGTCCGATCCTGCGCCCACCCTGAAACTACCCATGCCGCTCCGGAAACAGAAAGCGGTCAAGGCCGCCTGGAAGTTCCTGCTGCTCCAGTGGCTGGTGCCCGGAGCCGGCTACTGGGCCATTGGACAGAAAGGGAGGGCCAAGGCCTTCTTCGGTGTATGGCTGGTGTTCTGCCTCCTCGGAGCGCTGCAGATGCAATATGGCGCGGTGGCTGGAGTGAAGGGCGGCATTTTCGTGCCCGTGCAAGGATCCTGGCTGTCGACGCTCGGCGCTCTGGGCACACTAGGTATCGGACCCCTGTATGGCGCGCTCGCCTGGGCCTTCGGAGGCGCGGGCACCGAGCCTGTGCGCACGCTCACCCAGGAATACGGCTCGACCTACGTCATGGTCGCTGGCCTCCTGAATTGGCTCTGCTGCTTCGATCTCTGGGATCGCATCACCGGCCGCTGGGTCTTTCGCCTGCCCAAGGATGAACAAATCCAGATCGCCAAGGGCGATTAGAGCCCGTGGAGGACAACCTGGAACCACCTCTGGACACTCCCGGTGAAGGAGAAACTGAAGGCTCCCTTCGCTTGGCCGCAGCCACGATCTTCCTGAGCGCCTTCCTCCTCTTCCAGGTCCAACCGGTGGTGGGGAAGCTCGTCCTGCCCTGGTTCGGGGGCAGCGCGGGTGTTTGGACCACCTGCCTTCTGTTCTTCCAGATCTTGCTTCTCCTGGGCTATCTGTACTCACACCTGGTAGTGCGCCACCTCTCCCACCAGGGTCAGGTTCGGTTGCATGGTGGGCTGCTTTTGGCGGCCCTGCTCACGCTGCCCCTCAGGCTTCACCCCTTCTTCCGGCCCACGAGCGGCAATGAGCCGTTGGGCCACCTCCTGGGCCTGCTCACCCTGACGGTGGGACTTCCGTACCTGCTGCTCTCGACCACCGGGCCCCTGGTGCAGGCCTGGGTGGCCCGTCGTGGGCGCGTGCCCTACCGCCTCTTCGCCCTATCGAACCTGGCCTCGATGCTGGCGCTGGTGTCCTACCCACTGCTGGTGGAGCCCTTCCTGCCCCTGAAAGCCCAGTCCTGGCTTTGGTCAGCAGGGTTTGTCACCTTCGCCGGATTGGTCTTCTCATTGGCACGGCGGAACGCCCACGACGTGCAGGACGTCCAGGTCACCCTGGAACCCGCGGAGAACCCGGGGACCCGCCAGAAGCTGCTTTGGATCGCCTTTGCCGCCGTACCTTCGATGCTGCTGATGGCCGTGACCACCCACCTCAGCACCAATGTGGCTCCCATTCCCTTCCTCTGGGTCCTGCCGTTGGGTCTGTACCTGCTCAGCTTCATCCTCTGCTTCGAGGGTAGCCGATGGTACCGACGTGGACTCTTCCTGGGGTCACTGCCCATTCTTCTGGTGGTCATGTCCATGTCCCTGCGACCGGACTTCCGCTGGATGGACTACCGGTTCGAGGTGCTGGGCAAGGCCGCGAACTGGCTGGGTTCGGTTCGTGGGCAGGTGGCTCTCTTCAACCTCGGGCTCTTCGTCGCCTGCATGGTGGCTCACGGAGAGCTGGCCCGACGTCGGCCCCATCCGCAGTTCCTGACGGGGTTCTACTTGCGCCTCAGCCTCGGGGGAGCCATGGGTGGGATTTTCGTGGCGCTTGTGGCACCGCGGCTCTTCACCACCTACCTGGAGCTCCCCTTGGGGCTCGCCGCCACCGCGGTGGTGGCCGGGCTGTCCTTGGCCTGGGATCAGGGCCCGAGGTCCCGATGGCAGCGACCGGTGGCTGTGGCCATGGGGGTACTGGCCCTGGGACTCGGTCTCCACGCCTTTCGGTTGAACAGGCATACAGACGAAATCACGATCGCCCGGGGGAGGAACTTCTATGGCACGCTCGCAGTCTTTGACAACCCGGAACACACCTGGCGCACCCTGGCCCACGGCACCATCACCCACGGAGGCCAGTTCCTCGACCCGGCCAAGGCGAACCACCCGGCGACTTACTACAGCCTGGATTCCGGAGTGGGCCTGGCCATCACCAGCCTGAAGGAGCAGCCCCGGAAGCTGGGGTTGGTAGGCCTGGGGACCGGCAGTCTGGCGGCCTATGGTCGGCCCGGAGATCACCTTCGTTTCTACGAAATCAACCCACTGGTGGAGCCTTTCGCCCGGAGCTACTTCACCTACCTGGGGCAGGGCCGGGCCGCCACGGAAGTGGTGCTGGGCGACGCCCGGCTCAGCCTGGAGGCCGAGGCACTCCAAGGGTACGATCTGCTGGCCATCGACGCCTTCTCCAGCGATGCCATCCCCGTGCACCTGCTGACCCGCGAAGCCTTCGCCCTCTACTTCCGGCACCTTGCTCCCGGGGGGGTGCTGGCCGTGCACGTCTCGAATCGCTACCTGGAATTAAGGCCCGTGGTGCGAGCCTCGGTGGATACCTTCGGCTGGAAGGCCCGGGTTGTCGACACAGATTCGGACGAGGATGAAGGCTCCTATGGATCCACTTGGGTCCTGGTCACCCAGGACGAAACCTTTTTCAATCGCCCCGCCTTCCGGGATAACGAGGATGTGAAGCCCCTACCCGGCAAGGCTCTGGTGTGGCGGGATGACTTCAGCAACCTGTTTCGGGTGCTGAAGTAGCAATTTGGTTTTGGACGCAGAGGGTAGGGAACGCCATCAGGGTCCCTTTCCTTTGATCTTGATCGCTTGTGGGTGTCAGCCGAAGACGGCAGTCCTCATCTGGCGCAGGGCCCGGGCGGCGAGCTGCTGGTAGCGGGCTTCGCCACACAGGATGCGCGCCATGCCCTGGGGCACGCCAGGGGCCTTGACGCCCCTCCGCCAGCCCAGCGCCGGAGCGGCGTAGAAGGCCCGCGCGATCCGCCGGGCCCAGCGCAGTTCGGTGCCCCATTCCACTTGAATGGTGCGGGTGTAATCCTCCAGAGCTCGGTCCTCTCCATCCAGGGCGCGGTGAATGGCCTGGGCCGCCTGCAGGCCCGAGAAGATCGCGGGCCGAATGCCCTCCGCCGTAAAGGGATCCACCAGGCAGGCTGCCTCACCGGCCAGCAGCGCCTGTCGGGTGTGGAGCGGCTGGTCTCCGTTCCAGCAGAGCACCGGGTGCCCGGACACGCTGCAGCTGCCAAGGTCCAGGCCGAAGGAGGCAGCATAGGCGGCCAGCACCTCCCGCAGGTCCCGGTCCGGCCGACCCTGGAAGACGCCGATGCCCAGGGAGTGGCCATCGGCCTTGGGGAAGTTCCACAGGTAGCCGTTCTGGATGGAACCGAAATCCAGATGGGCCAGGTCCCGCCGACCCACGACACCGATGGCTTCCGCTTCGAGGGCTCCCGCCACTTGGCGCCGACGGCCGGTGAAGCCCAGCCAGCGGGCCAGGGGCCCTGTGGCTCCATCGGCGGCGATGAGAAAGCGGCCTGCCAGTGGGCCTTCGGCTGAATCCAACATCCAGTTCCCCTGTTCAAATCGCAGTCCCTGGACTGGACAACTGGCCTTCAGCTCCGCGCCGAGGGCCTGGGCCTGCTGGACCAGGAAGTGGTCGAAGGCCCCCCGCCGCACCATCCATAGCGGCTCAGTGGTGCCTAGGTCCACGTCCAATGGGTCCCCGAAGGCCCAGGTGTAGCGGAAGGTTCGCACCCGGGTCGAGATCACGGGGGAGAAATCCAGATCGAACCACTGCCCCACCTGAGGCGACACCCCACCGCCGCAAACCTTCGATCGGGGCAGGGCCGCCTTTTCCACGAGCAGCACCGAACGCCCGGCCTTGGCCAGGTGGTAGGCCGCCGTGGCCCCCGCGGGACCCGCGCCAACGATGAGGCAATCCCAAGTCCGTTCCAATTGATGACCTCAGCCGTCCGTCTTCAGGCTTTTCGCTAGCAGCTGGGTGCGGATGAAGGCGTCGATATCGCCATCCAGCACCTTCTGAGTCTGGCTGGTTTCTTCGCCAGTCCGGTGGTCCTTCACCATCTGGTAAGGCTGGAGGACGTAGCTGCGGATCTGGCTGCCCCAGGCCACATCGGCCTTGTCGCCGCTGGCGGCCGCCACCTTGTCCAAAAACTTTCGCTGCTCCAGTTCGTAGAGGCGCCCTTGCAGCACCTTCAGGGCCGTCGCACGATTCTTGATCTGACTGCGCTCGTTCTGGCAGCTGACCACGATGCCCGTCGGCAGGTGCGTGAAGCGCACGGCGGATTCGGTGCGGTTCACGTGCTGCCCGCCGGCACCGCTGGCGCGGAAGACATCGATCTTGAGGTCCTTTTCGGGGATGTCGACGTTGATGGTGTCATCCAGCTCGGGACTCACATACACGGCCGCGAAGCTGGTGTGGCGGCGCTTGGCAGAATCGAAGGGACTGATCCGCACCAGACGGTGGACGCCAGCCTCGGCCCGAAGGTACCCGTAGGAAAACGGGGCATCGACGATGAAGGTGGCGCCCTTGATACCGGCCTCCTCGCCGTCCTGATAGTCGATCATCTCGGTGGCCCAGCCCTTGGCTTCGCAGAAGCGCAGATACATGCGCAGCAGCATGGCCGCCCAATCCTGGCTTTCGGTGCCACCGGCACCAGGCGCAATGGCCACGATGGCGTGGTTGTTGTCGAGGTCACCACTGAGCATCATGCGCAGTTCGGAGTCCTCGATGGCCTTGCGGAGATCGCCCTCCACGGCTTCCACTTCGGCCAGCATGTCCCCGTCTTCCCGGGCCAGCTCGAGCCCAGTCTCCAGGTCCTCCAGACCACTGGTCAGACGCTTGGCCAAGGCAATGTCGTTGGTGATGGAGCCCCGCTTCTGGAGAAGGGGTTTCGCCGCATCCGGGTCATCCCAGAAGCCAGGCGCCGTGGTTCTTTCCTCGATCTGCTCCAATTCAAGGGCCTTGCGCTCAGGGTCCAGGTGAGCGACCAACTGCTGGACGCGGGGTTCCAGCTCGTTCTTGGCTCGCACCAGGGTCTCGAAATCCATCGTCTGCATCTCCGAACCCAGCTACCGGGGAACCTTTGAGTTTAAAGCAATCCGGCATATTACATCCCCACGCTATTCTGAATGGATGTCTGGATTCGTCCCCGTGATCCCCGCCGATTTGGAGCCTACCATCCGTGGGATCCTGACCGGGCATGGGGGGGTGCCTTTGGCTTGGGCGCGGTGGGAGCATCCCACCCCCAAGGGCCGCGTGGTGATCTCGCACGGCTACGGTGAGCATGGTGAACGGTATCGCCACACGGCCCATTGGCTGCACGGGCTGGGCTGGGCTGTCTCCAGCATGGATCACCGGGGCTTCGGCCGCTCGGGCGGCACTCGGGGCGATGCGGTAGGAATCCGGGCCTTCGTGGATGACCTCGCCCTCTTCCTGAGACAGGAGCGACGCCATGACGCCGAGCGCACTGGTGCGACGGCGCGGGTGGTGGATGGTGTCCCCATGCCTCCCCTGCCAGTCTGTCCCCAGGTGGTGCTGGGGCATAGCTTTGGGGGACTGGTCGCTCTCCTCACCCTGCTCTGGCACGCGGACACCCTGGATGGCCTGATCCTGTCCAGCCCGGCCGTGGCCGTGAAGTCGAATTCAAAGCTCCTCCTGATCCTGTCACGCCTGCTGCGCTGGTTCATGCCCCATCGCCCCGTCCAGCTCCATGGCGACAAGAGCCGCGTCTGTTCGGATCCCGTCATCGTCCAGCGCTACGAGGCCGATCCGCTCTGCCACCGCTGGGTCACGGCAGCCTTCGGGGCCGCCCTGGACGAAGGCCGGGCCGAGGTGCTGCCCCTGGGTCATGAACTGGATCGCCCCATGCTCCTGCTGGAATCCGGAGCCGATACCGTGGTGGACCCGGACGCCTCGGAAGCCTTGTGGTCCGCCGTGCGTCCAGAGCTCCTGGAACGTCACCGCCTGCCGGGGCTATTCCATGAGCTCTTCCACGACCGCCGGCGGTCCGAGGCTCAAGCCCTGGTCGAGCCCTGGCTCGAGAAGCTATACCAAGCCTGGACTCCTTCGCCCAGGAACTCTTCGCATCGTCCCGCCACGTCTGAAGTGCTGTCACCGGAGTCCGCATGAAGCGCATCCTCACCGCCCTCACCCTGCTTGCCGCCCTGGCAAGCCTGGGGCTGGGTTGCCGCAAACCGAAGGGCATTGACAAGGGCCTCTCAGCCGCCGAACTGATGACGACCGCAGACAAGCAGATGAAGCAGGGAAAGTTCACCGAAGCCCGTGTAACCCTGCGTCACCTGGAGCAGTACCTGCCAGGGTCCGCGGAATTCCCCAAGGCCAAGCTCATGCTGGGCGACAGCTTCTTCTTCCAGAGCAGCCCCAGCTTTCCAGAAGCCGAGGTCGAGTACTCGAGCTTCCTGAACTACTTCCCCCGCCACGAGCTGCGGGACTACGCCCTCTACCACCGCGCCCTGTGCCACTTTTCCTCCATTGAGAGCGCCGAGCGCGATCAGGCCGAGACCCGGAAGGCTCTTGACGGGTTCCAGCAGCTGCTCAAGGAATCCCCAGGAAGTCCTTATGTAGGTGAGACCCGCGCCAAGATTCTTCAGTGCTGGCGCCGCATTGCCGAGCACGAACTGCTGGTGGGTGTGTTCTACGTGAACACCTACTTCTACCCGGGTGCGGAGCGTCGGCTCAAGAACCTGTTGGAAACCTATCCCGACTATGTGGACCGGGAGCGGGCCTACTTCTACCTGGGTGAGACCATGCGCCAGCGGCTTCCTTCGGGTGAAGAGGTGACCCAGTTCAACAAGGACTATGCGGTCAAGCTCCAGAAGGACTCG
Organism: uncultured Holophagaceae bacterium; assembly: GCA_903927605.1. The sequence goes on along the minus strand of CAIYNT010000309.1, from coordinate 25,413 downwards.
CTGAAGGATCTCAACAAAGAACAACTCGATCAGTACACCAAGGACTTCCTGGTTTTCAGCAGCGAGCGGGTCAAGGTCTTCCGCGGCGAAGCCAAGAGCTACTATCAGAAGCTGGTGGAAAGCTACCCCGGCTCAGAATGGTCTCGCCGAGCCTCCGATCGTCTCGTCACCATGGGTACCGAGGGCGTCAAGGAGGAACTGGACAGTTGATACTCTCCGGGGGTTCCCCTTGCAACGCGGGCGTTGCGAGGATCTAATGTCTCGCTGCGCGAACACCACCGGACCCCCGCCGTTGGGGCGGGGTGAACCCGCCACTACGGCCAATAGCTCACTTCTCATCTATCGGAGACCCCATGGAGCTCAGCAGCCTCGGTCTAGGTACCTACTTGGGCCAAGCCTCGGACGCTGTTGATGCCGCCTACCTGGAGGCCGCGAGGGGCTTTTTCGCTGCCGGGGGGAATGTCTTCGACACCGCGGCAAACTACCGCCAAGGACGCTCAGAAAGAGTCCTGGGATCTGCCTTCAAAGGCCTCCCCCGGGAGGACTTTTTTGTCTCCACTAAGGCCGGCTACATACCCATGCCCGACAGCGATCCCGATGAGGGGCCGCGTGCCTGGTTCCATCGCGTGCTGGAGAGCCCGGGAATCCTTTCCGTGGACGACCTGGTGGATGGCTGCCACGCCATGACTCCCAGGTACCTGGCCCACCAGCTGGAGATCAGCAGGGAAGCCTTGGGGCTCGAAACCATCGACCTGTTCCATTTGCACAATCCTGAGCAGCAGCTGGCGCACCTGGGTTCCGAGGCCTTCTATGCCATGATCGGCCGGGCTTTTGAAGCCTGTGAAGGCTTTGTGGAATCGGGGAAGATTCGCGCCTATGGTGTGGCCACCTGGAACGGATTCCGGGTGCCGCCCGGGCAGGAGGGGCACCTGAGTCTGTCCCGGCTCTTGGCGGCCGCCGCAGCGGCAGGCGGCAGGGACCATCATTTCCGCTGGATTCAGTTGCCCCTCAACCTGGCCATGCCCGAAGCCTTCCTAGCCTTGACCCAGGAGATCGACGGTACCGCTCTGACCTCCCTGGCTGCGGCGCAGGCCAGCGGGCTCCTGGTCCAGACCTCGGCTTCCATCATGCAGGCGCGCATCCTGCACCAGCTGCCGGACGGGTTCGCGGAAGCCTTCGGCCTGCGCACTCCGGCCCAGGCGGCCCTTCAGTTCACCCGCTCCTGTCCCGGCGTCACCACAGCTCTTTGCGGGATGGGACGGGCCGCCCATGTGGCCGAGAACGCGGCGATTCTGACTCTCCCGAAGCTCGACCCCATCGCCCTGGAAAGTCTGTTCGGATGATGCTCCTCGCCATCACGCCAGGGCTCGGTTTCGACCGGGAGGGCTGGCGCTCCGTGCTCCGTTCCGGAGTCGATGCCTTCCTCCTCCGGGAGAAGGACATTCCCGCGCGGGTCCTCCTGGACACGGCCCGGTGGTGCCAGGACACCGCACCCGAAGTAGAACTCTGGGTGGCCGGCCGTCTGGATGTGGCCTATGTGGCCGGATGCGGTTTCCATGCCCCTGAAGGCCACCCCGATGTCCTCCCCGGACTGGTGCCGCTCTCGCGCCCCCTTCACGACGAGAGTCAGTGGGCGACCCGCAGCACCGCGGATCAATTATTGATCTCCCCTGTTTTCCCCTCCCCCGGCAAGGGAAAGCCCTGGGGCTGGGGACGATGCCGAACATTCCTGGACGGTCTGCCGGAAACCGGGCCCAGACTCCTCGCCCTGGGCGGCATCGATCCGTTCAACGCCCCGCGGATCCGCCACCCGAGACTGGCCGGGATCGCGGCCATCAGGCCCTTCTGGAACGGAGATCCCATCCAAATCGTCGCGCAGTTCAGAGCAGGATGGGCTACTCGACCTTCGGAATCCCAAGGAAAGGGGCGCTCTCCACTTGACCTAGCCTGAATTGGGCCGGAGCATCGGCTGGCCGGTTTTGTGCCCGGGCCCCAGGGTATCCTGGGTAGGGAGGCGCCATGGACTTGCCAGAGCATCTGGACCACCTGGTGAGCGAACTGGGTGATTCCCTGGTGAAGGCTTTGTCAGAGGATGACCACTGCCGAGACTTGGCCGTCCAGATCCAGGCCAAGGGTTACGGTCTGATGCTGATTCTGGAAGCCTCTCCCATCAGCATCGGCCCTAGGGATTCTTCCGATCTGGAGGAGTCCGAATCATCATTGCCTTTTTCCGAGGACGACCGGCGCCTGATGAAGTCCTTCAAGATTCGGATGGATTGAGGGTGACCAACCTGTGGGATTCCCCGGCTCCCGAGGCCGGTCCAGTTGTGCGCCCAAATGCCGCGGGCCTGGGCCGCTCGGAACTGGGATCGCTCCTGACCGGCCTCGGCGAACCCGCATGGCGGGGGGGACAGATCCTCTCGGGCCTCTTGCGACAACGCTGGACCCGGTGGGAGCAGTTCTCGAACCTCTCCAAGTCCCTCCGGGCAAGGTTGGAATTCGAGGTGGATCTGGCCTGGCCCACCATCGTGCAGAGCCAGCCTTCCGCAGACGGCTCCACCAAGCATGTCTTCGATCTGCGCGATGGACGCCAGATCGAGGGGGTCCACATGCCCTATGCCCTCCGGGGGTCCGGTCTGCGACCTACACCCCCGGAACCCCCGCGCCAGGGGCAGGCTGTGCCTTCCCCTGGCCATGCCCTCCATGGGTCCGGTCTGCGACCTACACCCCCGGAACTCCCGCGCCAGGGGCAGGCTAGACCTTCTCCTGGCTTCGAAGCCCTCGACCGCACGACCCTCTGCCTCTCCAGCCAGGTGGGCTGCGCCATGGGATGCACCTTTTGCGCCACGGGACAGATGGGCATCATCCGCAACCTCAGCGCGGCGGAGATCGTCGGGCAGGTGGTGGCCATGCTGAACCATCACGCCCATCCCCAGGACCGACCCGTCAACCTGGTCTTCATGGGCATGGGCGAACCCCTGCACAATTTCGATCACCTCATGGCGGCCTTCGAGACGCTGACAGATGCGGAAGGTCTAGCCATTCCACCCCGACGCATCACCGTGTCCACGTCGGGTCTGGTGAGCGGCATCGACCGACTCGGCACCTTCGCCCGCCGCCCCCGATTGGCCCTCAGCCTGAACGGCACCACAGACGAGGACCGTTCGCGCATCATGCCCGTGAATCGCGTCTGGAATCTGGATGCCCTGGCCCAGGCGCTGGGACGGTTTCCACTCCAGTCCGGCGAACGGATCACGATCGAGTACGTGCTGCTAAGGGGAGTTACCGATAGACAGGAGGACGGCCGTCGGCTGGCGGCCTTCGCCCGCCGCTTCCCTGCCAAGGTAAACCTGATTCCCTTCAATCCCCATGAGGGCTCCGGTTTCGAGCCGCCCGACGAAGCCCGTATCGGTGCCCTCTGCCGCCTGTTATCCGATGCGGACCTGCCCGTCAGCGTCCGACGCAGCCGGGGCCAGGATGTGACAGGCGCCTGTGGCCAGCTGGTGCGAGGTGGTCACTCCCGACATCCGAATATCCACTGATATCGGTCATGCTGGGTGAGTGCAACCCACACTCAAGCCCTTTTTCGAGACCCTACACGCCCTCCTGGACGCGGAGGGCGAGATCACGCTTGGCGAACTTCTGGACGCGGCCGGGGAACAGACTTATGGTTTGCTGGTACTGCTGCTTTCGCTTCCCAACCTCATCCCAGGCCTGAACGTGGGCCTCGCTCCTGTCGGTGGTATCGGGCTCATGGCCCTCGGCGCCCAACTGGCCTGGGGCAAGGCGCATCCCTGGGTTCCCCGGCGCGTCCAGGCCCAGCCCATCCACAAGGGGCGGATCAAAGATGCTCTCGCCAAGTTCGAGACCCAACTCAGCCGATTCCGTTGGCATGGGTCCCAACGGCGTCCTCTCAGCCCCCGGTGGATGGGCTCACTCATCGCCTGGACAGGATTTCTGCTGGCCCTTCCAGTGCCACTTCCCTTCGGCAACCAGCTGCCCGCGGCCATCCTTTGCCTTCTGGGTGCGGCCCTTCTGGAAGAACGCCCTGCATGGGCCTGGATTGGCGCAGCAGCTTCCTTCGCCAACAGCCTCTACTTCGCCTTCAGTTTCGATCTCATCTTCCGCGCCTTCATGAAGGCCTTCCACCTGCTGGCGAATTGATGCGCTTCGACGCCCTCACGCTCTTCCCCGAATTCTTCGAGGCCGCCCACCTCGGCATCACGGGCCGCGCCTTCCGCGACCTGGGTCATGGGCTGCATACCCACAGCTACCGTCCCTTCGCCGGGAACGCCTTCGGTCATGTGGACGACTCACCCTTCGGCGGAGGGCCAGGCATGGTCTTGCGGCCAGAGGTGCTGCGCGACACCTTGGCTTCCGTGCCCAGGAACGGCAAAGGCCGTGTCATCCACTTCAGCCCCGCCGCGCCGCCCCTCACCCATGCCAGGGTTCTGGAACTCGCGAAGCTCGACCAATTGATCCTGGTCTGCACCCGCTACGAAGGCCTGGATCAGCGCGCCGTGGAGCAGTGCGTTGACGAGGAACTGAGCGTCGGAGAAGTGGTGCTCAGTGGTGGAGAGCTGCCCACCCTCGTCCTCATCGACGCCGTCTGCCGCTGGTTGCCTGGAGTGTTGGGCAACGGGGATTCGGCCGCTCAGGACAGTTTCGCCACCGGTCTGCTGGACCACCCGCACTACACGCGACCCGCGGTCTTTGAAGGGCAGGAGGCGCCGGCCGTTCTCCAAAGTGGCGACCACGCTGCCATCCGCTTGTGGCGCCTGCGGGAGGCCATGGCCCGAACCCGGCGATTTCGGCCCGACCTGTGGGTGGCCTACCTGCGGGAACACATGGCCGGCTTGGATCGCCCCGCCCAATGGTGCGCCTGGCAGGTGGAGCATCCGGAGGATTGGGACCAGCCCAAGCCAAAAGGATGGAAGGGCTGGCGGCCCGAATGACCGCTTCCCTTTCCCGCCCATTCCGCTAGACTGGTGGACTCCCCGTCTGGGGACTTTCGAGCCATGTCCGCCTGTGTTCAGGTTTGGGGACCGCTGGCCCAGGAGCCCACATGAGCCATATCATCGATCAACTTGAAGCCAGCCTGCTTCGTTCGGACCTGCCCCGCATCCAACCCGGCGACACCGTCAAGGTGCACGTCAAGGTCAAGGAAGGCGAGAAAGAGCGCATTCAGCTCTTCCAGGGCATCGTCATTGGTATCAAGGGTGGCGGCATGCGTACCTCCTTCACCGTCCGCAAGGTCGCGAGCGGCGTGGGTGTGGAGCGTATCTTCCCGCTCAACAGCCCCACCATCGACAAGCTGGAGGTCATTCGCCACGGCAAGGTCCGCCGCGCCAAGCTCTATTTCCTGCGCGAAAAGCTCGGCAAGGCCGGTCGCCTCAAGGAACGTCGCGTCGAGAATGGTGAATAGCCCTGATCCTCCCCCATTAAAAAGGCGCCCAACCGGGCGCCTTTTTAATGGAAAATAACCATTCAACTACAATATCTAAGTTTAGTTAGATCTTTATTTCTAATCCGTCCTTTTCACAATCAGGGCCGACCTTGATCTGCCCATCTGTGGAAAAATGAACCAGGGTGCTCCGGCTGGTCCATTCGGGGCCGCCATCCTGGGAGGATGTATGAAGATTTCGTCCCTTTCCACCCTCGCCATCCTGGCTGCCACTGCCTATTCCCTCCAGGCAGAGCCTCCACGCTATGGTGTGCAAGGTCTGGTGAGCATCCCAATGGGTGACCTGAAGACTTATGTCGATAGCAATCCTGGTATTGGGATTGGTGTTCAGGGCACCTTCGATCTGGGCGATGGCCACATGCTCCGCCCCCGCCTGGACTACAGTTTCTATCAGCAAGCCACGATTTCCTCCATTAAGCAGAACGCCTCCTATCTGAGCCTTGGCGGGGACTACCTCTACTTCATCGCCGGCAAACCCGAGGGGCTCTACTTGACGGCCGGCCTGTCGGCCGTGCGCTGGACCTTTCAATATCAGGACTCTGGCCCAAAGCTGACCAATGACACTACTAAGTTAGGGTTGGCTGCCGGCGTCGGCTACCAGTGGGACTTCAACATCGGAACCGAGGCACGCTGGTTGCATTCCAAAGTGTCCAACAACTTCAAGGCGGATTCCCTGCAGGTGGCAGTCACCTTCCGCTTCTGACCCCCATTTGGCACCACAGGCCTGGGTCGGGGCTCAGGCTAGGACAGACCATATTCCTGCCAGCGTCTGCGAACACGATCAAGGATCTCCTGCGGGAACACCAGGTCCCGCGGCCATTCGCGGGTGTAGCCGTCCCAGGGACGGTTCTTGCGGGTGGCGTCGATGCCAACTTTGCTGCCGAAGGCGAAGCGATCGGCGGCGTGATCCAGCACGTCCAGCGGACCTTCGGTAAACAGAAGGTCGCGCTTGGGATCCACGTTGCTGGTGAGACGGAAGAGGACCTCGTTCAGGTCGTGGGGATCGATGTCTTCGTCCACCACCACAATGCCCTTGGTGAACATGATCTGCCCCGTGCCCCAGATGGCGTTCATCACCTTCTGGGCGTGGCCCGGATACTCCTTCTTCATGCTGAGGATCACCAAGTTGTGGAAGGCGCCCGCGGCGGGCAGATGCATGTCCCGGATCTCAGGCAACACCATGCGCAGGAGGGGCAGGAAGATGCGCTCGGTCGCCAAGCCCAGGTAGGCGTCCTCCTGGGGCGGACGGCCCACGATGGTGGCCGGGAACACGGGATTCTTGCGCATGGTGATGGCTTCCACGTGCAGCACCGGGTAGTCATCAGCCAGGGAGTAGTAGCCGGTGTGATCCCCGAAGGGGCCCTCCCGACGCAGCTCGCCGGGATTCACATAACCTTCGATGACGATCTCCGAATCCGCCGGGACCTCCAGGTTGTTGGTCACGCAGGGCACCATCTCGATACCCTCGCCCCCCAGGAAGCCCGCGAACATCACCTCGCTGAGGAAGGGCGGCAGGGGCGCCGTGGCGGCATAAGTGAGGGCCGGATCGCCGCCAAAGCTCACGGCCACGGGCATGCGCTCATTCCGGTCATAGCCGTGGCGATTGCGTGCGCCATCGTGGTGCAACTGCGTATGGAAGCCCAGGGTCTGCTCATCGTAGACCTGCAGGCGGTAGAGCCCCACATTGCGATGACCCGTCTGCTTGTTGCGCGTGTGGCTTAGGCCCAGGGTGATGAAGGGGCCACCGTCCTCGGGCCAGGTGGTGAGGACGGGCAGTTCAGTGAGCTTCACCTGGTCCCCCCTCATTACGAGGTCCTGGCAGATTCCCTTCCTTACCGTCCTCGGCATCCAGTTGCTGACTTCGGCCAGTACCGGCAGCTTGGCCAGCTTCTCGAAGAAACCCATGCCGGGTTTGGGTATGGCCTCCTGCACCAGCTTTTCGATGCGATCGGCAATGGCGTCGAGGCCGCGAGGTTCCTTGTCGACACCCAGCGCCATCTCCATGCGCTTCAGGCTGCCGAACACATTCATGGCCACAGACATGAACTTGCCCGTGGGCCTCTCGAAGAACAGGGCCTTCCCACCGCCGGTCTGCTTGGACATGCGGTCGGCGATGGCACCCATCTCCAGGAAGGGGTCCACCTCCGGTTTCACCCTATTCAGCTCTCCCGCAGCCTCTAGTTGCTTCAGGAAGGTCTGGAAGTCGCGGCCCATGGGAATCTCCGGAGCTCGATCATCCCATCCCCGGGGACCTACAAGGAACCTAATGGCTCCAGGTCCATGAATTTCCCTTGAGCTGACAGGGCTTCCCCTTCATACTGATGGGCCTTGCCCTGGCCATGGGCTCCCAAGCGCGTCCGATGGACTGCCGCCCATGCGCCCCAACTGAAGAGGTTCCCATGTTCGCAATCATTAAGACCGGCGGGAAGCAGTACCGCGTTGCCGAGGGCGATGTCCTCCGTGTGGAAACGCTGGAGAAGGACCCCAAGCAGGCCGTTACTTTTGATCAGGTGCTCCTCATCGACAACGACGGCGATCTGAAGGTCGGCAAGCCAACCCTGCAAGGCGCCACGGTCGAGGCCGAGGTCATAACCCACGACCGCGCCAAGAAGGTGATCATCTTCAAGAAGAAGCGCACCACTACCTACCAGCGCACCCAGGGCCACCGCCAGAACTACACCGAAGTCCGCATCAAGGCGATCAAGGCCTAGCTATTTCGCCTTGCGAAATAGTTGGTGGTGAACAGACTTCAACCGATCATCCGACTTTCAATTGAAGAGGTACTTCCATGGCACATAAAAAAGGCGTCGGTTCCAGCCGCAATGGTCGCGATTCCCACTCCCAGCGCCTCGGCGTGAAGGAGTTCGGCGGTGAGCAGGTGACCGGCGGCTCCATCCTCGTCCGCCAGCGTGGCACCAAGTTCAAGGCCGGCATCAATGTCGGCATGGGCAAAGACCACACCTTGTTCGCCCTCATCGATGGCAAGGTCCGCTTCCAGGACAAGGGCCAAAGCGGCCGTTTCATCCACATCGATCCCATCGAGGGATGAGTATCCTCCGGGGGTCCCGCGCCGCGCGCATACCCCCGGACCCCCTTGCACAGGCCGGGCGGAGCCCGGCCTGTGCTCATTCTTCGCCTAAGGCCTGAGCATGTTCCTCGACCAAATCCAGCTCCACGTGGCTGCCGGCCACGGCGGTTCCGGCGCCATGAGCTTCCGCCGCGAGAAGTTCGCCCCCGAAGGCGGTCCGGATGGCGGCGATGGCGGCAAGGGTGGTTCGGTCTTCCTCCGTGCCAACAAGGCTTTGAATACGCTCAACCCCTACCGCAGCAAGCGCGATTTTGCCGCTGAACGCGGGCGTCAAGGCGAGGGCTGCATGCGCCATGGCAAAGACGGTCTGGACGTCACCCTCGATGTTCCGCTGGGCACCGTCGTCAAGGACGGCGAAACCGGGGAAGTGCTGGCGGAACTGCTCTCTCCCGGCGAAGACGTCTGCGTGGCCCGGGGCGGTCGAGGCGGCCTAGGCAATACGAATTTCAAGAGTTCCACCAATCGTACTCCGCGCCACCATCAGCCAGGCGAAGACGGTGAAGCGCGCACCCTCGATCTGGAATTGAAGCTCATTGCCGATGTGGGCCTGGTGGGCTTCCCCAATGCCGGCAAAAGCACCCTGGTGAGCCGCCTCAGTGCCGCCCGCCCCAAGATCGCCGACTACCCCTTCACGACCCTGGAGCCCCAGCTTGGCGTGGTGAGCCTGGACCGCTTCGGCGGCGACATCATGGACAGCTGGGTCATCGCGGACATTCCGGGCCTCATCGAAGGTGCCGCCGAAGGCGCCGGGCTCGGCATCCAGTTCCTCCGACACGTTGAGCGCACCCGCATGCTGTTGCAGCTGGTGGACCTCTCTGACCCCATCGAAGAGCCGGCAAACGCCGTCCGTATCATCGAAGGCGAAGTGCAGGCCTTCAGCCCAGTGCTGGCCGCCAAGCCGCGCTGGCTGGTGGGCACTAAGCTCGACGCCCTCCAGGACGATGCACGACGGGAGGCCTTCGTGGCCCTTTGCGCCGATCGTGGACAGAAGCCCATTTTCATCTCGGGCGTCACTGGCGAAGGGCTGCGCGACTTGGCCTTCGCGGTGGATGCGGCTCTAAAGGAAGAGCGGCGATGAGACGCGTCGGCCTCCTGGGCGGGGCTTTCAACCCTCCACATGGAGGCTCCGGCTCCGCAATCGAGCAATGCGAGGGCGCGGGAGCACAGCGCATGAAGCGCTGTGCGATAGCTGGAGGCCACCGATGAAGCGGGTTGGCCTGCTTGGTGGTGCCTTCAACCCCCCGCATGAGGGCCACCTCAAGCTGGCACGCCTCGCCCTGGACCATCTGAATCTGGACGAACTTCGTTTCGTTCCGACCGCCCTCAGCCCCCACAAGCCCGATCCCGGCGGACCCGATGTCCCTTCCCGCCTCCGCCTCCTGACCGAAGCCCTGAAGGGGTTTGAAGGCAAGTGCCGGGTGGAGATCATCGAGGCCGAACGGGGCGGCACCAGCTACACCGTGGACACCCTGGAGAGCCTTTCCGGGCGCGAACCTGACACGGTCTGGATCCTGATCATGGGCAGCGATCAACTGCAGGGCTTGCCCAGTTGGCGCCAGGTGCAACGGATCTTCGAACTGGCCTCGGCGGCCGTGGCCCTGCGCCCAGGCGCCCCTTTTCAGGTACCGCTGGTTTCAGGGCTCCACCCTGCCTCGGCCTGGAGCGGGAAGCCTGGCGAACTGGTGGCTCTTCCCGCCACTGAACTCGATCTGGCGTCCACTGACTTGCGGGAGCGCCTCCGCGCGACACCACTCGAGGATCCCAGTGGGGTGCCCCCTCAAGTTCTAGGTACTATCCGGTCTGAAAACCTGTATCGTTAGCCTGCTCTGGAGCCCGCATGACCCTTGATTCCCGGCTCGCGACCGTTGTCGACGCCGCCCGGTCCAAGAAAGCCTTCCGCATCCGCATCGTGGACGTCAAAGACATCGCCAGCTTCACCGACACCTTCGCCTTCATGAGTGGAGGTAGCGATCGTCAGAATCGCGCCATCGCCGAGGCCATCGAGGACGCATTGAAGCTGGCCGGAGAACGGCCCATCTCCCGCGAGGGGGAGACCAACGGCAACTGGGTCCTGCTGGATTTCGGTGATCTCGTGGTCCATGTCATGGATGAAGAGACCCGCCGGCACTACAACCTCGAAGGCCTGTGGAATGCCGGTCGCGAGCTGGAATTGCCCGCCGAGACCCACCCCGAATCCTAGGAGGAGAGTTCCATGTCCACCGCCCAGATCAATCCCTATGAAGCGATGCAGGCCCGTCTGCGCGTCGCAGCCCAGCTCTACGGCCTGGATGACGCGCTGTTCAAGGTCTTCATGGCCACCAACCGCTCCATGATCGTGAGCATGCCGGTGCTCATGGACAATGGCCAGTGGGAGGTCTTCACGGGCTATCGCGTCCAGCACAGCACCGCCCGGGGACCCGCCAAGGGCGGCATCCGCTACGACCTGAATGTCACCCTGGACGAGGTGAAGGCCCTGGCCGCCTGGATGACCTGGAAATGCGCAGTGGTCGATGTGCCCTTCGGCGGCGGCAAGGGAGGCGTCGTCTGCGACCCTTCCCGGCTGAGCACAGGAGAGAAGGAGCGTATCACCCGCCGCTACATCGCCGAGATCATGGACATCCTCGGTCCCGACCGGGACGTGCCAGCCAATGATATGGGCACCGATTCCCAGACCATGGCCTGGGTCATGGATACCTACTCCATGCATGTCCGTCGCATTGAAAATGCAGTCGTCACCGGCAAGCCGCTCGGGCTCGGGGGCAGCCTAGGGCGCACTGAGGCCACCGGGCGGGGCATCTTGATCACGGCCCGGGAAGCCATGCAGCGCCTGGGCAAACCCCTGGCTGGCGCCACTGTGGCCGTGCAGGGCTTTGGCAATGTTGGCAGCCAGACGGCACGCCTGCTTCATGAAGCTGGTGCCCGCATCGTGGCCGTCAGCGATTTGAAGGGTGCCATCAAGAACGACCGGGGCCTCGACATCCATGCCCTGCTCAAGCACTGGTCCGAGGCCAGGACCGTGACCGGGTTCAAGGGTGCCGAGCCCATGGAACCCTCAGCCCTCCTCACCCACGCCGTGGACATCCTGGTGCCCGCCGCTACGGAGAACCAGATCACGGAGCAGAATGCCGCCCAGGTCCGCGCCAAGATCATCGTGGAGGGCGCGAATGGCCCCACCACTCCCGAGGCCGATCCCATCCTCCTGGAACACGGTGTCTTGGTGGTGCCTGACATCCTGGCCAATGCCGGTGGCGTCACCGTCAGCTACTTCGAGTGGGTACAGAACCGCCAGGGGTTCTACTGGCGTGAGCGCGAAGTCAACGAGCGATTGGTGGACTACATGACCCATGCCTTCCAGGCCACCTTCGCCACGACCGACAAGTACAAGACCAATCCCCGCATCGGCGCCTACATCCTCGCCCTCGATCGGGTTGCCCAGGCCATGAGGTACCGTGGGTTCTACGCCTAGATGGAACGACCGTTCAGTCCTTCACCTGCCCAAGGAGCCGCAGGAGACCATCCAGAATCGTGAGGGGATGGGGCGGACAGCCGGGAATGTAGAGGTCCACGGGCACGACGCTTGCGGCGCCTCCGAGCTGCTCCGCCTGGCGGAAGAATGGTCCGCCCTGGATGGCGCAGGCCCCCACCGCGATCACGATTTTTGGGTGGGGCACAGCATCGTAGGTCTTGCGCAGAGCCAGCTCCATGTTCCGGGTGACGGGGCCGGTGATGAGGAGACCATCGGCGTGGCGCGGGGAAGCCACGTACTGGATCCCAAACCGGCCCAGGTCCCAGGCGAGGGTGCCCAGCACGTTGACATCCACTTCGCAGCCGTTGCAGCCCCCGGCGCTCACGACGCGCAGTTTCAGGGAACGACCCAGCACCCGCTGCAGTTCGGCTCCCATGGCGTGAGCGCGTAGGTAGTCTTCCCCCGGAGCGAGGATCAAGTCCCCAGGTGTGCTGGCCGCAAGGCGGTGATCATGGGTGTACTCGATGGCCCCTTCAGGGCAAGCATCGCTGCAATCCGGGCAGAAGAGGCAGCGACCGAGGTTCACTTGCGGGCCAGTGGGACCGAGCTGGATGGCTTCCGTGGGGCAGGCATCGGCGCAGGCGCGGCAACCCTCCGGGCACTTTTCCGCTTGGATTCGGGGCAGACCCCGGAAGCGCTCCGGCAGCCTGGGCACCTCCTTGGGATAGGGGAGGGTGCGGTGACCCTGGCGCCAGCGGGACAGGAGGATGTGGATCATAGGTCGTGCCCGCAGTAGGAGAGGTTGAAGCTCTTGTTGCAGAGGGGGAAATCGGAGACCTGCTCGCCACGCAAGGCCAGGGCCAGACCGAACCAGTTGTGGAAGGAGGGATCGACGATCTTGTAGCGCGAGAACCGTCCTCGATCGTCGGTCAGGGCCAGATGCAGCACCTCGCCGCGCCACCCTTCCGTCATGGAGACGCACAGGCTGTCGGCGGCGAGCGGTGGGAGCAGTCCGGCTCGGGGATAAGGGTCGGATCCCGCCAGGGCCTCCAAGGCCTCGGAAAGGTGGCGCTGGCTTTCGATCAATTCCAGCCAGCGGACCCAGGCGCGGGAGTGGACATTCCCGCTTTCCGCGAGAGAAGGCTGGATTGGATGGGCCCGGTAGGGGCCGAAGGGATGGTCCTGGCGAACATCAAGAGCCACCCCGCAGGCCCGGGCCGGAACCCCGACCAGTCCAATTTCCCGGGCCTGGGTGGGTTCAAGCCGACCCGCCACCTCGAACCGGATCAGGACCGAGGCCGCTCCCCACATCAGTTCCACCGCATCCCGAGTGTCTGCCCAGATCTGGGCCACACGCGGCAGCAGGCCGGTGGCCATTGCCGGATCCAGGTCGTGGCGCAGGCCCCCGGGTTTCAGCCAGTCCCGGCCCAGGCGGCTGCCGCAGCCCTCGGCGCTGAGATTCAACCAGTCACCGCGGATGCGGCCGCAGAAGGAGGCTGTGGGCAGGAAGCCCACATCTCCCGACAGTGCGCCCAGGTCCCCCACATGGTTGGCCATCCGTTCCAGTTCCAAGGCCACGCCTCGCACCCGATCGGTCCGCGCCGGTACGGCGACGCCCGCTAAGCTTTCGAGAAGCCGGCAGTAAGCCCAGCCATGCGCGATGCTGCTATCGCCCGAGGCGGTCTCCGCCTGCTTGAGGCTGAGCGCATGGGGGCCGCCCAACAGGGCCCGCTCGATGCCGCGATGCTGGAAGCCCAGGGCGATCTCCAGATGAAAGACCGTCTCCCCATGACACTGGAAGCGGAAGTGGCCCGGCTCGATGACCCCTGCGTGGACCGGGCCCACAGCCACCTCATGGACTTCCTCGCCGCTCACCTTGAAGAAGTCCGTGACGGCGGGCAAGGAATCCCCATCCCGCCCCCAGGGGCTGGGTTGGTCGGACCAGGGCTGGTGGAAGCGGACAGGTTTGAACCAGGGATGGCCCTCGGGGATGATCCCAAACTGCTCGGCGATCTCCCGTTCGAAGAGGTGGGCCTGCGGGCACTCCGGCGTGAGGGCGGGATACCGCGGCTTCGCAAGCTGGGTCCAAGCGACTCGAAGATTCTTCCCCGCGTCATCCGCGAGGACGGCGAAGAGCCGGAGCTCCGATGTCGCGCACAGGCAGGCGAGCCGCACCCCGCCTCGCGTGCCTTCGAGGACGGCCTCCCGGAAGGAGGCGAGGGCCAGCTCGGGCACCTCGCGCAAGGGGATGGCCTGCCCGTTCAGGATGACCCGCATGGCTTGGTCACTCATGGGGGATCTCCGCCGTGAGAACGGCCCCCGGGATAGCGCTGGGCCCGGTGGCAACCTCCTTCAGTGGCATCGAGCCGTCCACCGTGAACGCCGCATGTTCCAGCAGGGTATACATGGGTTTCGGCAACCACACACCCAGCAGGCCCGCCAGACAGAGGGCCACGATCAGGGGGGCCGTGGTGGCGACCGAATCAGAGTAGTGCGTCCTCACCCGCTGATGGCTGGGCGTACCGAAGACCACCTGGAGCACGGTCTCGCTCATGGCGATGAAGATCCCGGCGAGCAGCACCAGGAAGGCGGCGCCGGCTGGGATGTGCCCGCTGGTCAACGCCCCCGCCGCGATATTGAATTCACTGATGAAGGGGGCGAAGGGGGGCAGACCGGTGATGGCCAGGAATCCAAGTAGGAAGAGCCAGCCAGACACCGGCGTGCGCCGGATGGCCCCGGTGACATGGGGAAGCGTCTTGCTGGAATAGCTGCGGTGGATGTTCCCCGCGGACAGGAACAGGACGCTCTTGACCAGCGCATTGGCTGCCAGATGGTACAGGGCGAAACGGGCCGCGACACCGCCGATCCCGATGCCGAAGACCAGGATTCCCATGTGCTCCACACTGGAATAGGCGAGCATGCGCTTGAAGTCCAGCTGGCGAACCAGGAACACCATGGCCCACACCATGGAGAGGATTCCGAAGCCCACCAGGAGTTCCTGAGCGAACTTGGCCTCTCCGGCCGCGACCACCACGCCGTAGATTCTGAGCAGGGCGAGAAAGGCGCAGCTGGTGACCCCGCCCGCCAGCAGGGCCCCCACGATGCCCGGCGTCTCGCCATAGGCGTCGGGTTTCCAGGTGTGCAGCGGCGCCAGGCCCATCTTGGTGCCATAACCGACCAGACAGAGCACGAAGGCGGCCCGCAACCAGGGCCGGGAGAGCAGGTCCGCATGCTGCATCAGCCGGGTGTAGTGGAGCGGCTCCTCCAACCCCCCAAAGTGGGCAGCATAGGCGAGGAAGAGGGTGCCGAGCAGGGCGAGGGCAATGCCCACGGAGCCGATGAGCAGGTACTTCCAGGTGGCCTCGAGGGAGCGCCGGTTGCGGTTGAAGTAGACCAATGGAGCAGTCACCAGCGTAGTGGTCTCCATGGCCACCCAGGCCACTCCGGGATGTCGGGCCTGGGCCAGCAGCGAGGCCAGCCCCAGGAAGGCCAGGAGGCTTACGCAAAAGATGCGGCTGTCCCGATCAGCCCGCAGGGCGAGGTAGGACGGTGCATAGTAGGCGCAGATGCAGAACAGGACACTGATGACCAGGAGCACCCAGGCGCCCAGAGCATCCAGCCCCAGCCAGGCATTGACAGGCAGGGAATCCCAATGGCGCAGCGCCGCCAGCAGGAGCAGCAGATGCAGGGTTCCCGCCACCGGCAGCAGCCGGGCCCGGAGTTTCGACGAGTCCACCAGGTAGGCCGACAGGGCCGCCAGGAGAGGGAACGCGATCAGCAGCAGGGCCATGGGTCAGTCCCTCAACTCGGCCAGATGGCGTGTGTCCGTGGAGTCGAAAGCGGTGCGGATGTGGTTGATCACGATGCCCATCACGAACACGCCAACGAACAGATCAAGCAGGATGCCCGTCTCCACCAGCAACGGCATGTCCTCCACTAGCAGCAGGCCGAAGAGGTAGATGCCGTTTTCGAGGATGAGATAGCCCACCACCTGGGTGAGGGCCTTTCGCCGGGACACCAGCACGAGGAATCCCGTAAAGAGGGTGGCGAGCGCGGCGGGTACCAGGAGGATCACCTGGGTCCCACCCTTGAGTGGGAGCATGTGGGCCAGGATCAGGCTCAGGCCTGTGCCCAGGGCGCAGAGCATCAGAGACAGCGTGTAACCAACGTATGGGTCCACCTCCCGGTGGATGTGGACTTCCTGAATCGCCCGGCGCAGCAGGAAGGGGATGAGCCAGCCCTTCACCGCGATGGCGGCGACGACCATGAAGAGGATGTGGGGGTGCCGGCCCAGTCCCATGGCCAGGGGGATCAGGCCTAGCAGGACGCCCTGGATCACCGCAATCTGGATGGCTTTGTTCACGCGGCTGGTGGCCACCAGGACAAAGTTGCTGAGGATGGTTAGGGCGATCAGGAAATCAGGCGACATAGCGACTCCTAGACCAACAGCAGCAGGAAGGCAAAGGCCGAGGCCAGAATTCCGGCAATGAGGAACTGGGGGACCTTGGTCATGCGGAACCTCGCCGTCATGCTTTCCACGAGCCCCACCGCCACTGCGAGCGCGCCCAGGCCCGCATAGAAGACGAGCCAGTTCTGCCAGGCCTGTGGTGCGCGGGGCAGAAGGGGATCCAGGAGCATGGCGCCGAGCACCAGGAGCTTCAGGCTCGCGCCGTACAACACCAGCGCCAGGGGCCGACCCGAGTGATCCAGCACCATGACCTCATGGATCATGGTGAGTTCCAGATGGGTGTTGGGATCATCCACCGGAATCCGGGCGTTCTCGGCCAGGAACACGATGGCCCAGCCGACCAGCACCAGGATGAGGGGTCCGGCAATGCGGCCTGACCCCAGCCCGGAGCCCACGAGCATGGTGGAGAGCGAGAGGCTGGAGGACGCCTTCGCCAGAGCCGCGAAACCCAGGAAGAGGGCGGGTTCCGCTAGAGCCGAGAAGGCGACCTCCCGGGCCGCGCCCATGCCCTCGAAGCTCGAGCCCGTATCCAGGGCGGACAGCACCGTGAGGAAGCGCGCCAATCCGAACAGGTAGGCGAACAGAATCACGTCCCCCTCGAATGACAACGGTGTCCCCGTCTGGCCAAAGGGCAGCAGGAGCCCTGCGACCAGTCCCGCGGCCACGGTGCCGATGGGGCCCGCCAGGAATACCCAGGTGGTCGTCCGGCTGAACACCGCCCGCTTGTGGGCCAACTTGCCCAGATCGTAATAGAGCTGCAGCACGGGGGGTCCGTTCCGCCCGGCCATGACAGCTTTCACCTTGTTGATCAGCCCTGGAATCAGGGGAGGGAGCAACAGGAGCGTGAGCAGATGCAGCGCCCACTGGATTGAAACGAGAAGCGATGACTGGGACATCTCAGGCCACCATCCAGATCAGGAGCGTGAGCAGGGCAAGCAGGACATAGAGGAGATAGATGTGGAGCTGTCCGCTCTGGAGAAACCGCAACAGAGTGGCCCCCGCCGCAAGGAACCGAAAGGCCGGATCAGCCAAGCGGTCCAGAATCGGATCCGGCACGTGGCTTTCGAAAGGCCGATCGATGGGGAAGCTTCCCGTGACCTTCCCGCCGTGAGACTTGGGCCAGAGAGCCCATCGCATGCCCCCGACCAGGCCATCCGCGAAGGAAGAGGCCGTGTACTGCATGCGGGTGTTCGAAACGGCATACCCACAATCCCAGGTGGGCAGGGTACCTTCTGATGCCATAGGCCTGAGCCATCGCCACAGCAGAACCACCAGTACCAGCAGCACCAGGGCCAGGATGCTTAGGCTGGGCAGGCTGACGAGATGGGCTAGCTGATGCGCGCCAGTGCCCTCTCCCAGGACGGCCACCACACGATCGAGGGCAGGCGCCATCAGCATCGGTGCCAGGCCGATGAGAGCGCAGGCCGCGGCCAGGATGCCCATGGGCGCCAGCATGCTGCGCGGCGATTCGTGAGCCGCTTCGGCTGCTTCCGTGCGGGGGGACCCCTGGAACACCGTGCCATAGGCCTTGGCGAAGCACGCTGCGGCAAGCGCTCCGATGAGGGCGAGCGCCGTCAGAACCACCAGGGACCAGGGCCACCGGAAGTACCCCAGGGCCCGGAAAGAGCCGACGTAGATGAACCACTCGCTCACGAATCCGTTGAGGGGTGGCAGTCCCGAGATGGCCCAGGAACCCACCAGGAACGCCGCGGAGGTCCAGGGCATCCGTCGCCCCAGCCCACCCATCTGCTCCAGATTCCGGGTGCCTACCGCATGGACCACTGATCCGCCCGCGAGGAAGAGCAGCCCCTTGAAGAGGCTGTGGTTGAGCACATGCAGCAAGGCTCCGGCGAACCCCAAGACCTGTACCACTGGATGCCCGGTGCTCTTGCCGAGGGTGCCGAGACCCAGGCCCAGCAGGATGATCCCGATGTTTTCAATGGAGTGGTAGGCCAACAGGCGCTTGAGGTCGTGCTGGCCGAGGGCGAAGGCCACCCCGAGAATGCCCGAGAGCGCCCCAAGCGCCATGAGTACGGCGCCCCACCAGAACGGCGGATCCGGGATCCAGGACAGCAGGCGGACCAGCCCCAGGATTCCCATCTTGATCAGCACGCCGGACATCACGGAGGAAACATGGCTGGGCGTGGCCGCATGGGTGGGCGGAAGCCAGAGATGGAGGGGCATAACCCCGGCCTTGAACCCGAAGCCGAAGAGGCAGAGGACAAAGAACACCTTGCCATGGCCCGTGGCCGCGAAGCCCTTGGGAAGTTCCGAAAGGACCCAATGCCCCGAGGCGGAAAAAAGAACCGCAAAGGCGGCGATCAAAGCCAGCGTCCCGGTATGGGTGCACACCAGGTAGATCCAGGCCGCCCGCCGGGCCTCGGGCAGACGATCCTCGGTCATCACCAGAATGAAGGCCGTGATGGCCATCCCTTCCCACCCGAGCAGGAAGGGCAACGTGTGGGTGGCGACGACCAGAAAGGCCAGGGAGGCCGCCAGCAGGCCGAGCACCAGACGCAAGGTGCGCACATTCTCCTGATGGTCATCCCAGTACCCGATGCCGTAGGTTGCGGCGCAGGCGGGCAGGAGAAACACCGGAATGGCGAAGAAGGCGGCGATGGGATCGAGCGTGAGCAGCCCAGCTGTTGCCAGGGGTGCAGGCGGGAGCTCGAGGGTCGTCACGGGACCTCCCGCCAGCACCCGGATGGCCGCAGTGATGCCGACCAAGGCCCCCAGGCCCATCAGAACGGCGGCCACCTCCCCGCCCCGACGCCGCAGAAAGAGCCCCGGGAAACCCGAGCTCATCACGAGCAGGATCGCTAGGAGGTGGAGTCTCATCCCAGCAGCCTCCCCCGCAGCAGCATCCAGAGGAAGGCCGCCAGCAGGGCCAGCAGCACGTAGAGGATGTAGATGGACAGGTAGCCGGGCTGGAGGCCCCGGAAGCGCAACAGGCGTGCGGCGACCCGCTCCATCCGGGGCCCGAGGTACATCTCGCCGACCAAATCCCGGAATTCGGAGCGGAAGACGGGGGGCTTAGGGAAGGACGCCGTGATCCGGCGGATCCTCACCTTCAAACCCGGCTGCAAGGGCGCCCAGGCATCTGAGAAGGAGGACCCGGTGTACTCGGCCCGGGGCACTGGCACCGCATAGCCGCAATCCCAGGTCGGAGGACGGGGGCTTTCGGCCTCCGGCGAAGAGGCGGAACGGCGCCACCAGAGGAAGGCCAACAGTCCACCCCCCATCAGCAGGACTTCGGCTCCGACCAGGAGGCGCATGTCCGCCCTCAGACCCTGGGCCAGCATGGCTGCGCTGCCGGGAGCGATCACCGCCACGATCCGGTCGAGGCAGGGCAGCAGCAGCAGCCCCGCCAACCCGGTCCCCAGGCTCAGGCAGGCCAGGATGGCCATGGGCAGCAGCATGGCTCGGGACGGATCATGGGCATGCTCCACGGCAAGACTGCGCGCTGATCCCAGGAAAAGGATTCCGTAGAACTTCGCAAAGGCCACCGCCGCCAATCCACCCGTGAAAGCCAGGGCCACCAGGGCCAGGGCCGCCGACCAGGGATACCCGCGGGACAGGGAGGCGAAGACGCCCCGATAGAGGAACCACTCGCTGAGGAACGCGTTGAAAGGCGGCAGGGCCGCCACCGCCAATACTCCGGGAAACATCAACAGGGCCGTTGTGGGCATGCGCGAAGCAAGGCCTCCCAGGGCTTCCATGTCCCGGGTCCCGGTGCCGTGCAGGATGGACCCCGCACCGAAGAAGAGGAGGCTCTTGAAGATCGAGTGATTCCAGACATGGAAGATCGCCCCGCCGAAGCCCAGCGCCACTAGCCAGGGGTCATGGTTGACCCGGCCGGACAGTCCCAGGCCCACGCCCATGGCGATGATGCCCAGGTTCTCGATGCTGGAATACGCGAGCAGCCGCTTGTAGTCCCTCTGTGCCAGCGCATTCCCCACGCCGTAGACCGCCGAGAGGGCGCCCAGGAACAGGAGGGCGGCGCCGAATCCCGGGGGAATCGAAGGGAGCAGGCCGGAGATCCTGAGGATTCCGTAGACGCCCATCTTCAGCATCACGGAGGAGAGGATGGCGGATACATGGCTGGGCGCACTGGCATGGGCCACAGGCAACCAGAAGTGGAGGGGGAGGAATCCGGCCTTGAAGCCGAATCCCAGCATGGCCAACAGCAGGATCCACCCATCGAGCCCCGGACTGCTCCCGGCCGGAAGGCGCAGCCAGAGCATGCCTCCGCTGCGGTGCGCCAGCAGGATCACCATGGCGGTCAGCAGGGCGGTTCCCGTGTGGGTGCAGATCAGGTAGACCCAGCTGGCCCGGCGGACCTCGGAGTTCTCATGCTCCGTTCCGATCAGGAAGAAGGCCGAGACGGCCATGAGCTCCCAGGCCAAGAGGAACAGCAGACCGTGGCGAGATACCAAGAGGCAGGTCATCGCCGCCACCAGCACGCCGTAGTGGAACCGGAGCGAGCGACCCGCGCCCTTGAGTCGATTCAGAGGCCAGTACTCTTTCCCGTACGCCACACCCAAGCCCGCCACCAGCTGCGTGGGAAGTAGGAACGCTGCCGACAAGGTGTCCACTTCGAGACGGGCCGCACCGCGCCAGAACGGGAAATCGAGCTGCGAGCTGGCTCCGCACACCAGCACATGCAACGCACCGATGGAGGCAAGAACGGCCCCCAAGATCCCTAGCCAGCGACTCCACCGCTCCTCGAGACGGGAGCTGACAGACAGGAGGGCGGCACCGATCCAGCTACAGGCAGCTATGAGAACCAATGCCACATCGAGCATCTCCAACCAACCCCCTGGATCAGGAGCAACCCCCTGAGCCAGTGGCACAGCTCAATGACCAACATGAATCGCGCAGGCTTGGGGAAGACTCCCAACCATGATACTTCATCCAGCGGAGACCCGCGTCAGAACACCCTGAGCAGGGTCACGTAACCGTTGACGCACCTCTCGGTATCGCCTGAGGCGATACGCGAGACCTCCACCGATCAGATCCAGGTCCACCCAGCTACTAGTGTGCCTCGCCTGAAAAAGCCTGGATCAAAGTACAGCGCTGGCGAGGCACACTTCCATCGGGGCAAAGCCCCTCTGGCGCCCGCACATGCAGTGCATGTGTGGGCTGTCACCCCTCAGGGGGCGCTGCCGTGCCCCCTGACCCCTGCCGCGTGGTGCCCGCCAGCATCTGAATGATCCGCGTATTTCGTGCGGGCACCACTAGAACACCCTCAAGAGGGCGACATATCCAGTCGCCGCCTTGACGCCGGCGATGTCGCTTTGCAGCCCCACGCCCAGGTCCACTCGTACGGCGGTGAACCACCAGAAGCCGGGCAAATCGCCTGTGAAGCCCACGCCGCTCACGCCGTAGGTTTTCCCGTCGTCCAGGCTATGGACCTCCGCATGTTCGAGGCTGATCGTAAGCCGGAGACTCGGCCCCGTGGGAATGGCGAGGCTGGTCTTCGCGTAGGCTACCTGGTCAGCTGTGATCGCGTTGGAGCGGATGCCAGCGATGTGGACCGCCGAGCCCATGCTCCCCACGTCCAGGGCATTGAACCGGTCGAAGGCATGGCCTCCCACCCACCCGGCTTCGCTGTGGAACCAGAGACCCGGCTTCACCTCGCGATCCAGGCCGAGATTCCCACCCCAGCGTCGGAAGTCGCCGCCCTCGGGCACCGATTGGGGGTCCGAGACCGTGCCGTAGGTACCATCCGGGCGCTTCCCCCAGCCGTAGAAGCCCCGCACCTGGAAGCCCCGGTAGAGCCAGGAGCCCTGTAGGGTGCCAATGCGGGTGAGGCCCGAGGGCGGCAGCAGAAAACCTGGAGTACGGTACTGCGTTTCACCCTCGCTGTAGTCGTCGTATTCGAGGTCAGTCCGGCCCTCCAGGCGGAAGCCGAGACCCAGGTCCTGGCCCAGTCCCAGCCCCAGGTTGGTGAAGCGATGGCCCACACCGTCCTTGTCGGAGAGGGCTCCATTCAGCACTGGCCGCTCGGTGGTCTTCAGCAGCAGGGCCGTAGCATTGGCGCTGACATCCAGGCTACCCAGCCCCCGGGGGATGGCCACGCTGGCGGTGTTGAATACTCCAGCCGTGAGTGCGTTCACCTGGATACCTTTGCCGAAGGCGTTGTAATCGAAGTAGACAAAGCCCGGAAACGCAGCCACCGGCGGCGTCAAGCCGGGATCCACCAGCACCACGCCCGCCAGCGCCCGGCCACTGCTCTTAGGCTTCTCCTCAATCTTCCGGGAACCGTCCCCCTGGCGCGTGAAGTAGCGGGCACCTTCCGGCGTCACCTTGAGCATCGTGGACGATGAGGCCCGGGCCGCATCCCGATCCACCATGAAGTGATCACTGTTGAGGCTGAAGTCCCGGTAGGTGAAGCGCCGCTGCACCTGCACGACACCACCCGTGCTCACCCAGCGCTCGAAGGTCCTCACCGCGACGGGCCTCCAGACACCGGTCGCCACCTCGCCATAGGTGAGGATCTCGCGCTCGCTCTTGACGGTGCCCGGCAGGTCCGTCCGCTCGCGCCGTTCGATGAGGATCCGTCCCGTGGCTTCCTCCACCTCGAGTTCTCCGGTGTAGGCCAGGGGGTCGGGGCTAACGGGCTCAAAGCGCAGCAGCCGCCGCCCAGGCCCCGCAGAGCCTCCGTCCCAGTAGCGGTACTTCTCAGCCAGGCTGAGGGCCACGGGCAGGGCCACGGACTGGCGGCTTTCAATGAGGGGCAGCTGTACCTCGCCATCGAGCTTGGCCTTCACGCCGTTGAATCGCACTTCCTTCTGCAGCAGTTCAGGCCAGTCGCCCGCCTGCTCGAAATAGCTGAAGGTGAACCCGAGATCGCCGCCGGGGCCCCGGTCCCCCTGGAGGTGCAGGTCGAGATCCGCCTTGGCCTGGAGGGTCCGGACCAGCGCCCGCGCCCGGAGCTGGGCAGCGCGGACTTTGGCCAACAGTGCCCCCACGTCATAGGTATCGGCGGCCGTGACGACGACTTCATTCCGTTCCTTGGGCAGGGGGGCTGCAACCCAGGTCCCTTCCATAAAGGTCCACCGCCGGGACACGCCCGCCCGGTTGCGCAAGGTGAGATCGCCCACCCCACCTTCGACTTCCACGAATCCGGACGGAATCAGTGCCGCGAGTTGGGCCGACGGCCCCCCCGGGGGCACCACTAGCCGGCCCCCATCGCCCAGCAGCATGGAGGCCTGTGCTCCTGGCTCCTTTGGCAGCCACAGGGTCCAGGGGCGCCCCGGGAAGGTCTCCTGGGCCCGGGCCAACTGATCCCTCCAGGCTACGGGATCGAGGTTCAGCTCGGCGGGTACCAGGGCCCCGCCATCCACCGCGCCCCAGGCGGCCTCGTCCAGGATGGGGGCGGCCTTGGCATCGTAGGCCACATAGAGGCGCTGGCCCGGGGACTGGGCCTTCAGAGCCTGGGAGGCCGCCAGGAGAAGTGGAATCCGGGCTTCGCCGAGGGGCAGACGGATGCGGACCGAGGGGGCCTCCCTGACGAGTCCCACCAGGGGGGTCCACCGCTGGCGAGCCACCTCCACCTGGGTCGCATCCCGGTTATCCCGGGGGATCAACCCTGCCGGATCCGCACCGCTCAAGTCCAGATCTACGGGCTGTGCCTCGCCCACCCGCAACGGCGCTGGCGGCACCTGGGCTGCCAGGATCACACTGAGGGTCGGCATCAGGAATAGAGACGATCGCGGCAAGGAGCCTCCGGATCCCTGAAGCCTACCGCGCCGACCCGGGCCTGGGTTCTCCGGTATCCTCGAAGGCCTATGCGATTCACGGTCCGACTCACCCATGCCAACGGCGAAGTGCTGGTACGCGAGTTCGAGGCGGACAATGCCGAGGCTCTCCGCGCCCGGGTCCTCGCCGAAGGGGGTTTCCCCCTCGAGGTCACGCGCCTGGATACGGCCTTCCGGAGCCGAGCGCAGCTGAAGACCGAATCGCTCGTGCTGTTCAACCAGGAGCTGCTGGCCCTGCTGAAAGCGGGCATTCCCCTCTTGCAGTCCCTGGAGCTGCTCGTGGGCCACGGCAAGGATCCCCAGCTGCGGCGCAGCCTCACCCAGGTGGTGGAACTGGTGCGCGAGGGCATGTCTTTTTCCGAGGCCATGGAACAGGCTGGCTCCTTCCCTCCCATCTACCGCAGCAACGTAGTCGCGGGCGAGCGCAGCGGCACCCTGCCCGAAGTACTGGCGCGATGGCTCTCCTTTCAGAAGTTCGCGCAGACCAGCCGCCGCCGCATCATCGAAGCCCTGTTCTACCCGGCCTTCCTGGTGCTGGTGCTGATCCTGGCCCTGGGCGTGATCTTCAACGTGGTGCTGCCCCGTTTCGCAGAGTTCTATGCCGGCGGCGACATCGAGATGCCCTTCTTCACCCGGATGCTCCTGGGCGCGGGCAAGGTCATCAGCTCCACTCTCTGGCTCCAGGGCATCGGCGCCATCGGACTGGTCATCCTGATCCGGTGGATGGCCTCCTCCGAAGCCGGGCGGAAGATGGCCGAGCGGATGCTGTTGCTGGTTCCCAAGGTCGGCACCCTCTACCGTATGTACCATTCCAGCGTCTTCTGCCGGACCCTCGGCGTGCTGCTCTCCGGCGGTCTGCCGGTGGTGCAGGCCCTCGAGGTGGTGCAGCGCACCAGCCCCAGCGAACGGATGAAGGCGGGCCTGCGCACCATCACCGAGAAGGTACGAGCCGGCAGCAGCCTGAACCTTGCGTTGGAGCAGGCGAAGGTCCTGGACCCCCTGGCCGTGGAGATGGTCCGCGTGGGTGAGCAAAGCAGTGCGCTACCCGAGATGCTCGATCACGTGGCCGATTTCTTCGATCAGGAAGTGGAGAAGGCCACCACCGCCGTCACCAGCCTCATCGGCCCTGTGCTCATCCTGTTCATGGGCGTGATCGTTCTCGCC
>CAIYNT010000308.1 GCA_903927605.1 uncultured Holophagaceae bacterium | reverse complement strand
TCACCGTGTTCCGGGCCATCCCCAGCTCCGCTGCGATCCGCCTCATCCCCCAACCCAACTTCCTCAGGGCAAACACCTGCCCCGCCTCCTCTGAGTTCAGCATCCCGTCCCCCGGTATCCAGGGCACGAGCTTGCCTCGAGTCCTTCCCATGACTTCCCCTCCAAAGAGGGGGGTCAGTTTTCATGTCGCCAGAGGGTCAGTTTCTGATGTCGCCTGACAGCCTGGGCAGGCAGGATCGAAGATACCCGCCTCGACGAACCCCCTTTCGATCCGAAGGGGATGACGCCTGCTGCTGGAGCTGTCGTCCTGGAAGGCGATGGAAGGGTCTGGCTGGTCGCGCCGACGAATGAGTATGGGGGCTACAAGTCCACCTTCCCCAAGGGGCGCCTCACACCTGGACTGAGCCTTCAGCAGAGTGCCGTGAAGGAAGCCCTCGAGGAAGCCGGACTGAGAGTGATGCTCACAGCTCACCTCGTTGATGTGCCCCGCTCCTCGACTTACACACGCTATTACCTGGCTCAAAGGGTCGGCGGACACCCTGGATCAATGGGATGGGAATCTCAGGCTGTGCACTTGGTTCCCAAAGACAAACTCGTGTCTATGCTCAAGAGCCTATATGACAGGCCCATCCTAGAGGCGCTCCGGACCTTCCCCAGCAGAAAGCGTTGGGATGATTTCGTCCAAGACTGGAATGGCACTGCGCGAAGAGCCTGCTTCACTATCCAGGGGTTCGCAGTGGCCAATGGCAAGTGGCCATCCAGGCTCCTAATTGACCCGAAAACTCTAAGCGAAGTTCAAAGCCAGCTGTCGCCAGCTGGGTTTGACATACTCACAGGTCGGGTCGTCCCTGAGCTTCAACTCAAACACACTCTTGCTGTGGCTGATGGTGAAGGCAATATCTTCGACTACAACGCTGAGAACCCAGTTCAAGCCTCCGCCTACCCAACAGAGCCAACCACGACCTGGCTGTGGGGTGTGGTGCGTCCTGATTCTCCCTTCTGACCTGCGGGGACCCATGTGGCTGTTCCTTAACAACGCTTTCCTATCAATCGTGGACAAGGGCGGTGACGGCTCAACCCTTCTGGTCCGGGCCCGGAAAGCGGGCGATATCCAGGCCGCGTTTCCGGACGCCGATGTCGTCCTGTCGCCAAACAATGACTACAGATATCGGGCCCACATTGACAGGGAACAGGTCGCCCTAGCCGTTGCAGACGCTGTCCGGTCAATTGATTTCCCAAACTTCAAAGCGACCGTGAAGGACCGCAAGCGCCACGAAGCCTACCTGGAAGTGTGGGGCGTCATGCACAGGTATCAAGAACAGAAGCAGTCCTAGATGGAAGCACTAATCAGGTCGTTCATCAGGGTTGGTCTGGGAAACCACCCTTCATTGCCCGCTGTACGAGAATCCATGTTTTAATTGGCAGCACTCGCCCTCCTTTAACTTGTTGGCTGCCGCCAAGCGGTATGCTCATGGAGGGACTGATGACTATTTTCAAGGTGAACTTTCCGAACGGTGGGAAGGCTCTAGACCACCAAGTGAGTTCAAGACGTCGCAGCCTGGCACCAATCCGGATGGGGTTCCAACCGGGAGTAGGTTGGATCTTCTGGACCCTGCAAGGAGGAGGCGCGAGAGCCCAGGTATCCATGTCTGCAGTCTACGACCCACTCCCAGAGTTCGTTGACTGGCTGGAGGCATGTCTTGAACCAGCCGGAACTACCTCTCTCCTAATCAATGAGGAGGCGGAAGATAAATGGCTGGTCATGCAACCTGGCGCGGTCTCTGAGGAAGGGCTTTTTCAAGTGCAAGGGCCCTACCCGAAAGTCGTTCTGCTTGAAGTGAAGGTGGATCGGACCGAATTCGTGTCAAAGGTCGTATTCAGGATGGGGCGATTCTTCTCACGCAGGATGGACTGGGAAACTTGGGCAAGGTTCAGTTCCCCAAAGTTCGTCCAAATCGAAGATCGACCGGCCGGTGAGTGCTCTGTGAAGGAACTTGGAAAGAGCTATCTAGAATGGGTGCTTCAGCGGTTCAGTGAAATTCATAGGAATATCGGCTAGGGGTGGCCGTCCCAGCCGTGAATACTCCCTCATCCGCTCTCGCCGGTCCCCTGGTTGGTGAAGTAGATCCCCTGGTTCACGGGTGCCTCAAAAATTGGGCTTGCGGACGGAAAATTTCGAGTGCATCTTTGACAGACCGGGAAAGATCCGAGACCGCGAGGCTTGGAGATTCGCTTACTTGAGGAAAAGCTGCGTGGAGCGCGACTCCCCTGCTTCTCAGACCCCCGAGATTAACGGCGGGCACCCCGGTATCAATCAGCGCCTTGAGGACATCACGCTCAGGGCGCCTCTTGACGGCCTCCATCAACTGGCCTAACTTGAGGGTGCCCGAGTGCTGCCTGATCGCTTCGTCCTTGTTCTGGGAGAGGCCCACGCTTAAAGCCTCGGGCTTTTCTATGTCCAAAGATTCCAGGTGGTGGCCATAGTATTTTCGTCCCATGTTGGTCTCGCGGATCACCATGCGGGCGCGGTAAACCTCTCCCTCGATTTGAATTGGTGCCAGGAAGGTATGGATGGCCAGAATCTCATCCCGCCCCTTCTTGTCGCGCTCTGCCTGGATCGGGACCGCATGGCGAATGAGGTCCGGGATAGCTGCAAGGGGGTGGATAGCTACTTCCGGGGGCCAGTTGAGGCGGGCGATGGCTTCCCGGATGCCTTTGCCGGAGACTGATATATCCCATCCTGTGGCTGCGTTCTTATGGGCACCTCCAACCTTAGCCAATGCCCAAGCCCTCGCGGCTTTTGGCTCCGTTGGGATTTTGCCTTTGGCTTCGATGATGGTCACTTCACGGCTGGGATCAGGAGCGAACTGGCCACCCTCATAGTGCTTGCCATCGCTGTCCTCCCCGCCAGGTGGGGCATGGTGCGCCTTCGCCACGCCGCGCCCCGCCACACCATCGGCATAGCCTTCGGTGGCCAACTGCCACAGGACGAACCCGGCTGGCGCGGGCATTTAATCCACCAGTTCTGACTTGTC
This sequence comes from uncultured Holophagaceae bacterium, assembly GCA_903927605.1. The sequence continues at coordinate 2,086 of CAIYNT010000308.1, read as the reverse complement.
GTGGACCGTCTTCTCGTTGGCCTGCTTGCCCAGGTCGCCCTTCGGAAGGGGGTGCTTCTCTTCCTTGGGGCGGGGGATGTCGGTGGACTGGGTGTGCTCGAAGCCCTTGGGCTCCTCCAGGAGGCCCTGGCGGGTGCCCACGTTGTAGGCGTCGGTGCCGATCTGCCACGCGAGGAAGCCATCGTGCAGCTTCCCACCGGAGAGGGAATTCTCCCCGTCCTTGACGGCCACGGCCTTGGCCACAGGGCGCTCCTCGGCGGGGCGGCCTTCGTCCATCCAGCACCTCCCTGGCCATCGCGGAAGGGACCGGGGTGGAGCACAAAAACGTGCTGGAATTAGTCAATACCCACAAGGGAAAACTAGAGACCTTCGGGGATGTCGCGTTTGAAACGCGACTTAACCCCCAAGGCAGCCCCACCAGATTCGCCGTCCTGAACGAGCGGCAGGCCACCCTGGTCCTGACCTTCATGCGGAACTCGCCCATCGTGGTCGAATTCAAGCTCCGCCCTGTGGACACCTTCTTCAAGCTGGCCAACCGGTCGGTCCAATCCTGCAAGGTCGGCGGAATGAATGAGCGGGAATCAGCGCCCTGCCACTGCCTGCATCGGTTTCGGCTCAATTGGGCCGAGGGTCCAGTCGCTCTGGTCGTTGCTGTAATTTTCGACGGGTTTCGCGGGCTTCCCCAGAAGACCGCTGATGGCAATCTCCGAGATCTCCTGGGACCACTGGGCTGCCCGCGCGAGGCTGACGAGTTCCCTGGGGGAGATGTCCCCCTGTTTGAGGCGGCCTACGACCAGATCGAGAATCTGCCCGGCCAGCATGAAGGCGTTGTATCGGGCTCGGACATGACGGGATGCCAACCGCTTGAGCACCAGGCGGTCTTCCTCAGTGCGAAGGCGCTGGCGAAACGCTTCCCGCTGCTCTGGCCAGCGGTGTCTAGCGGAAACCGCCTCTACGCGCCCAAGGGAGGCCCCGAACTCGCGGGCTACATCGGCCAGGGATGGCCATTCCCGAGCCACTGGAGGGCTATTAGTGCCCCCGGAGACAGCTCCCCTGGACGCACGAAGACCAGGGGCGCCAGCCTCAGGGCGCAGCGCACGATCAAGCTGCCTTCATACCCATCCATGGCCCGCAGAATCTCGGCTACTCGTTTGGGGTCCGTGGTGGCCGCGAAGTGGGTGCCTTTGGGCGAGGCGAGAGCCCCCCGCAGATCCCCGGAAGGGTCGCGTTCCGCACGTCCGGTGGCTACGGCATAGCGAAAGACTTGTCCGCAGTTGCTCAGGGCGCGGTGTGCCGTCTCCACGGCCCCACGATTTTCGATGCGGCGGATGACCTTGAGCAGCTCGGGAGCGTTGATGTCTCCGATGGGTTGTGACCCGATCCAAGGGAAAACGTCGTTCTCCAGGCGCTTGAGAATGCGGTCCCCGTGGTAGCCCACCCAACTGGGGGCCTGATTTGCATGCCACTCCCGCGCCACGACCTCGAAGCTGTTTGCTGCCTGATCTGCCCGGGCCTGTTTCTGGGCCTTCCGGTGGGCACTAGGGTCTACACCATTGGCCAGGAGCTTTCGGGCTTCATCCCGACGGTCCCGGGCCTCCTTAAGACCAACGTCCGGGTAGACCCCAAGGGAGAGACGCTTTTCCTTGCCCTCGAATCGGAACTTCAGGCGCCACCATTTGCCACCGCTGGGCGCAACCTCCAGGTAAAGTCCCCGCTCGTCGGCAAGCCGGGTAGGTTTCTTGCCGGGCTTAGTTTGGCGGATGGCTACGTCTGTCAACGACATGGGGGCAACTCCAAAGGGGGACGACCCTATTGCCCCCTATCTTGCCCCCAGTTGCCCCCGGATTTCAACACACATCATCGGACCCAGTGGGATCAAGCTATGCTAGGATTGCTTGATTTTGTTGGGTATCTTGGATGTTTTTGGACGTTACGGGATGTCGAATTGGTGGAGGTGGTGGGAGTCGAACCCACGTCCAAGACATGCCGAATGGCGGCTCTTCCACAGGCTTGGTCCGCTCTTGAAACCCCCCGGCGGGGAACGGACGAGCCGCTCGGGACGTTTGCTCCCTGATCTCGGCCGCCG
>CAIYNT010000307.1 GCA_903927605.1 uncultured Holophagaceae bacterium | reverse complement strand
TCGCAGACCTGGGCCAGCACCTCCAGGGCCTCGGAGCGGGTGAGGGACTGCTCCTGGAGAAGCTCGTCCAGATCGTGTCCCTTCACGAACTCCATGGCGATGTAGAGGACGCCTTGGTCCTCGCCGAATTCGTAGATGGTCACCAGGTTCGGGTGGTTCAGCACCCCAGCGGCACGGGCCTCCCGGGCGAAGCGCTCCTTGGCCTCTCCGCCCTGGGCCGCGGCGGGGAGAATGGTCTTGATGGCCACCTCGCGACCGATCGAAGGGTCCACGCCCAGGTAGACCTCACCCATGGCACCGTTCCCAAGGACGCGCTTGATCTCGAATTTCCCGAGTTTCTCAAACATGGGGGGACCCTTCCGGGTTGGGTGTGGGACGGAAGGACAGGATAGGCCCAGGTTGCACCGGGGCCAAGGGGCTGGGGATAATTCGGCATAATCTGAACCTTTTCTGGACTGGCATCCTGGCCCGGAACATGCAAACTAGGAACCACCCCCGGAGCCTTGGTGCCAGAAGCTCGCATCCGTCATTTCCTGCCGGCCCTCATGGGCTCCCTCCACCAGCAAAAGGCGGAGGGAGAACTGGTTCTGGAGCAGAACGACGGGACGAGGCGGCTCTATTGGGCAGATGGCGATCTGAGGTACCTTCGCAGTGACGCTGTCGGCGAGCAATTCGGCAACTTCCTCATCCGGCGCGGCGTTCTGGATATGGCCTCGCTGAAGGAGCTGCTTTCCGATGGTGAGGGGGCACGCATGGGTGATCGCGTGGTCCAGTGGGGTCTGATGACCCAGCAGGAACGGGACGAGCGGCTTCACGAGCTGCTGGCTTCTGTACTCCTGCACGCCATGGAACACCCGATCCTCAAGCTGACCTGGATTCCCGGACCCCTCGACGACAATCTCAGCGGTGATCTGCAGTTCCAGCTCAACTACCGCTGGCTGGTCTGGGATACCTTCCAGAATGCCAAGATCGACCGGGAACTGGTCGACATGTTCCGCAGCGAGCCCGACTGGCGCTGGCAAGCGTTGCCCAATCTGCTGGAGGCGCTGAGCAGCCTTCCCCTGACGCCCACCCTGGCCTATGCGCTGTCCCTGCTGGGCACGGAGCCGCTGGGGTGTGACACCATCGCGGCCCTGACGGGGTTCACCCAGGTGCAGGCCACCCAGCTGGTGGCCACGCTGTGGGCCCTGGGGGGACTGAACCTGGTGCAAGGAGACCTTCCGCTCCTGCCCAAAGAAGCACCACCCACTCCTGTTGTGGTTCCAGTACCCGAGCCCGAGTTGGAGATCACCCTGGTGGAGGAGGAATCCCGCGATTCACCGAAAATATTCGATACGCCCAATCCCATGACGCTGATGGACATTCTGGAAATGGATTTCGCGACTCCCACGGGAGATCCGATTTCCCCGGCTGGCCCACCGCTCCGGGGGGATCCCTTTGCTCCAGCAAGGCCCTCGCCCCCACGGGACCCGTCCGCCCACTCAGGGCCCCGGCAGCTCACGCCAGGTGGGGTCCCTCCGCTCCCACCCGAATTCACGCAGGATCCCTTTTCGGTGCGTGATCCCGATTCACCCACTCCGGGCTCGCTGCCGCCTCTGCCCGACGAAGAGAATCTCTCCCTGGTCGAGCGGGCCCGCCGCCTGGTGGTCAAGGCCAAGTCCTATCTGATGCAGGACCGTACCAGCGAGGCGATCCGGGCGCTTGAGCAGGCCATCAAGCTGGACGGCGATTCTCCGGCAGCTTACGAGACCTGGCTGCTGCTCGGACGTCTCCGGCTGAGCAATCCGGCCTGGTCCACCCGCGCCATTGAGGCCCTGCAGGTGGCTTCAAGACTCAATCCGCGAGCCGCCGAGCCGTGGGCCCTCATGGGCGAGCTCTACCATCGCAAGGGTTTCAAGGCGAATGCCCAGGGCTGCTTCCGCCGGGCGCTGGAACTGGATCCCTCCGTGGCCGTGCCTGCTGGCTGGTCCCACGAAGACCCGGCCCCGCCCGCCCCGAAAGAAAGTCAGAGCGGCCTCATGGACAAACTGCGCGGCATGTTCGGGCGGGAGTAGGGCGAGTGAGGACAGATATTTCGGTGGTCATGGTGACTGTCTGCAGGTCTTCGCTCTACCGAGCGGTTCGATCCGTATTCAGTCAGGATTTCAAGGGGACCATCCAGCTTCTTGTGGGGGCCGATCTTGAGCTCTTTGGAGATTTCTCTGCGATTATCGGCGAACTGATGCCCGAGTGCCCGAGCCACGTGACCTTGACAGGCATCAGCCTCGGCTATTCCACCTCCGAACGGCATGGGGGTGTGCACAGTTCCTGGTATGGCGGCTCGTTGAGGTCGGCCCTCAGCTTTCTGTCGTCCTCTGAACTGGTGGCCTACCTGGACGATGATGACTGGTACGAGCCCCAGCATCTCCGCCTGCTGTTCGAGGCGATCCAAAACAAAGACTGGGCCTTCACGCTTTCCAACTATGCCGATCCGAACACCGATCAGATCCTTGGGGTGGATACCTTCGAAAGCGTCGGCCCCCACAAGGGCGCCTACAAAAAAAGTTTTGGGGGATTCGTACGCCCCTCCGCCCTTCTCATCAACAAGATCAAGCTGTCCCACATCCTCCACCTGTGGTCCATTTCCCCCTATCCATCTGGTGACGGGGAGGACCGCCTGATCTTCAAGGAACTGCTCAAGCATCGGAAGTATGGTGAAACCGGAGTTCCAACGGTCAATTGCGCGATTGATCCCGCGGACGGGCTGCATGCCCGCCGGATGGAGTCGGTATCAGGCCAAATCAAGAATCCCGCGCCGAAGTTTCAATCGTTGCGATCATGAATCTCGATAATCCAGGTTCGTTCCACCCACCTGCCCGATGATCAACCTGTCGTCGAGCCTTGCAGGTACGATCTGAAGAACCGCTGTGCCTGTGGCCCGAGAGCGGCCATATTGCCTGCAGTCTCATCTGAGATCCAGTAACAGCAGGCATAGCCCTTGAGGGTATCCAGAATCTCCTCGGGTTTGTCTAACAGGACGATATCGGCGAATTCTGTGTCACCCACCTTGGAAAGCACCGATACCACGGCCTCCTGGACCTCGAGGCTGCTTATCTTCGTCTCGTCGATGAAGAGGATCAAGGCCACGGGTTCGCCTGGCAGGAAGACCTTCGTGAAGGTGATCACCACCTCGACCCAGGCAAAATCATTCCAGTCAGGCTTCAGCAGGAATGCCTCGCGGAAAGGCATGATGGGATTCTCCCGGAATCTCAAGGGCGTCTGTTCTGTCAGGGCCTCAATGCGCTCGAGTACCAGTCGCGCCGAGCGATCCCATGGGAAGTGTGCCTCTGCATAGCAACGCCCCAGGCGTCCCTTGGCGGCCGCGGCCTCAGGATCAAGGTAGACCTTCCGGAGCAGGTCCACCAAGGCGGCTTCATCCGGTTCCTCCAGCCAGAACCCAGGGGCGCTGGGTTGGAAATCGCCCACGGGAACAGAGTCGATATCTATTCGTACCGATGGAATGAAGTAGGCTCGGTCCTCGGCCAGGAAATCCATCGCGGCGCCCCGCCCCGTGGCGATGACGGGGAGGCCGCTTGCCATCGCTTCGGCCATGGGAAGCCCGAAACCCTCGCCACGGTAGGGCATCACAAAGGCGTCGCAGGCTCGATAAAGTGAGGCAAGATCATCCTCTCCCAGGGCCGATGTGAAGTATTCGATTTCAGGAGATCCAGGGTCCTCCATGGCAATGCTTTCAAGAACTCCATGAAGTTCTGAACCAAGATAGGTCTGTCCACTCTGACCCTTGATGATCAGGCACACGTCATCGCTGGAGCGGAACGATTTCAGGTAGGCCCTAAGCAGGATGTCGATACCTTTCCTGTGGATGGTGCCACCGAGGTATAGGAACCGGAACCTCCGCTTGGTTTTCAGGGGATATTTGGCCCCTTCGGGATGGAACAACTGAGTGTCCACGCCCAGGGGAATGACTTTCACCTTCTCCCCGGGGATGCCACTGGCCAGGTAGCAATCCCGAACCCAGGTCGAGTACACCCAGATCTCATCAATCTGCTCACGCATGGGCCGGATCCATTCTCTCGGGATTCCGCCATATTCCCAGGGTTGCATGATGACCCAGGCACCCTGAGCTGGTGGGTTGAAGTTGGGGGGCCAATGGTGGCGGATGTGGACATCGGCAGGGGCTGAGAGCTCCCTTTTCGTGCAATCTGCCAACGGGCGGAATACTGGATCCCGGGAGCCGTCGAACTGGTCCGGTTCATAGGGAAGCAGGCTCAGTTCCACTGTGCCCGAACGGAGCAGTCCGAGGCAGAGCTGACGATTGACATGAGCCAGACTGTGGAAGACGAATTGAGACCCCTGCCAGCGTACCCGGGGTTTCCCTTTCTCACGCGAATTCGTTCCTTGGCTCTTCATTGATCTGGCTTCATCCAGGGGACCAGCCCAGGCTTCCAGGGTCCTTCGGGCGGTGTCTTCCCAGGAGAAGCTCTTCGCCTCGCGAAGCCCCCGCTCCCGTAGATACGTGCGAAGGTCCTTGTCGTTCAAGAGACGGTGCATCGCCTCGGCGAGAGCACGGGAGTCACCCGGCGGGACCAGCAGCGCTGAAGCTCCGGTGAGTTCGGGAATGGCTCCGGCCCGGGTCGCAATGACCGGACAGCCGCTACCCATGGCCTCGAGGACCCGGTAGGGGAATCCCTCGTGAGTGGCGGTGTGGACCAAAGCCACGGCGGTTTGAAGAAAACAGGCCAAGGCGGGCTCAGGGAGAATACCGGCGATGAGGATGTGATCCATCCCCTTCTCATCGAAGGTTTTCTGGTAGGCCTGCAACGCGAGGTTATCCAGACTACCCACCACCACGAGGCTCACGGCGGGATTTCCTAGCTGGGTGAGGGCCTCGATGACTGTGTCCAGGCGATTGGTCGGGCCCTGAGGACTATCTATGTGCACAAAGAATGGGGGCTCGATTCCCCAATCCTCCAACTCACTCCGCACGGCCTCAGGTTCCGGTCTCTGGGGTGGATGATGGTGTCCGGCCTGGATGATTTCAATTCGGGCGGGCTCGATGCTGAGGAATCGGATGAGGTCCTGCTTGAGCCGATTGGAGGGCACGAGAATCTGGGCCGGTGAATTCCGAAGCGGGTCGAAGGTGTGGAGGTATGAATTCCACCTTTCTTTACCGAAAAGCTTGCAAAAATCCTCCATCAAAGCGAAAGGTACAAGCTCCTGGATGGCCACCACAAGGGGCGTTCTTGGTGTGAGCGATTGCCAGAGGGATAAGCCCCGGTCCTGGGACACTTGCGCGAAGTTCGGATCATAGACAAGGTCCAGGGGAAGTCGCTCGGCTTCTGGGAAAGCGCGCCACCCTATGTTCGGAAGCGCCAACAGTCGCTCCAGGGGCGAAAGAGCCTCTTGAAGGCCCCAGGAGAACAGGAGAAAGTGCCAGTCCGGCGCCGCCTTCGCGATGGCCTCGAGGTGGTGAATCAGGGACTCTGCTTGGGAGCGATTGTAGGACCAGGCGTCAACCACTGTCTGGGCGTCCACGCCAATGGTCCTGATCCAGGGACGGCTCTCCTCTCGGTCCTTTGGGAGGACCACTGCGTCTTCCATGTTTGGTGAGGCTAGTGGATGATGAGGGTGATCACCCTGCTCCCAGACGCGATACCAATGACCGCCTAGGAGCACGTCGGTCGCCTTCTGCGCACTTTGTTTCCAGGTCAGCCAGGGCATGGTGGTTGAGGGGGGCACCTGGCCTGATTTGAGGAGGGTCAACCACTCCTGGATGGCTCCAGCCAAGTCTTCAGGTTCCTGGCCCCGGTAATAGTGGGCGCAGTCCCCGGCCACCTCTCGGAATACGGGAATGTCGCGGGCGATGATGGGAATCCCGTGTTGGGCCGCCTCGATGAGCGGGAGACCGAAACCTTCACCCAGGCTTGCTGCGATGAGGCAGTCCGAAGCCTCGTAGAGCTTGTCGAGGAATTCATCCGAGATATCACGAAGCCAGAACAGCCTCTTACCCCGTTCCACATGCAGCCGTCCGAGTTGGTGGATGAGTTTTTCGGTCTTCCACCCGGGCCGCCCTACGATCACCAGATTGATGTCCACGCCCTGGACCCAAAGCTGGCTAAAGGCCTTCAGAGCCTGAGTCAATCCTTTTCGGGGTTCGATAGTCCCCACCATCAGGAACGTTGGACGGGCAGACAAAGCGGAGAGCAGGTCCTGCGCATCAGGGGGTAATCCGAAAGATGGAACCGAACTCTGCAGGTCCGCGCCAAGGTGGAACCATCCGATCTGGAACAGACCTCGGCGCTCAGGCTTGATCCTGTCCATCCATGCCACATACTCGTCGGCAACGGAACGGGAGATGCACAGGGCACCGTCGCTCAGGGCGACTGCATCCAACCATTGAGCGTGGACGGCGGGCGAATGTTCCGGAAAGGCCTGCGGGAACTGAATGGGCAGGAGGTCATATATGACAAAATAAACCTTTACGCCAAGCTTTCTCAGCTCCTGATAATAGGTCTCCTGACTCAGCATCACCGACTGTTGGAAATCGAGACCCAGAAAGACATCCCCAGCATGAGCCTGGATGGGACCATCTAGTCCAGCAAAGTGGCCCTCCTGGTTTAAGGTGCGTCCATAGGCATTGGCGTAACGGTATCCAGGCTGGTCCTTGGTGGCATAAACAAGTTCCACCCTGTACCCAGTTGGTGGATTAGCTAGCCATTCTTTGATGAGGCTCCGAACCACCCGCTGAATGCCAGTCTTGTAGTCTTCTATGACAAGCTGAGAGATATCCACTAACAGCTGATGATTTGGCTGTTCGGAGGAATTGGCTTGAGGAAGTGATTGGACTCCAAGTCGGGGGAGCTGGTGGGCTCGCGTGGACTTTTTCTTTTGGTGCTTGGACATCACTTGACCTCGACTTAATTGAAGCCAACTACAGAATGATTGGGCACAAAGTCCTGACTACTGATTTCGAGGTCAGACCGAAAAATTCATGGGCCTAAGCCCCCTCCAGGCCTGCGAGGTTTCGGCGGGCCTCCCTGAATCGGGATCCCATGGGGCCATCCAGGTGTCGATCGTCAGTGGCGTGGGTAGAAATCCACTGGATACGATGAAACCCTCGAAGGGTGTCCAGCAATTCCTCCGGCCGATCCACCAGCACCAGGTCTGGGAACTCAGTTCGTCCAGAGCGCTGGAGGAGATCCAACAGGCTGGCCTGTACATCCTCGGTCGTCAGGCCTCCTGCCCAGATGGGAAGGACCAGGGCCACGGGCTCACCCGGCTGAAATGCCTCAAAGAAGGCTAGGACCACCTCGATCCATGTAGGTTGGTTCCAATCGGGTTCAAAGAGGAAGGCCTCCCGGAACTGCGATGACGGGGCCTGGACTGCCGCAAGGGCTTCCAAGAATAAGACGCGGTGGGCCTCCAACCTTACGGGCCATTGGTAGCGTGGGACCACGGAAATGCGCGCGGCCTCACCCAGGTGTCGCCTGAGTTGGGGGTCGTCCCGCAGACGCATGACAGCGGCGGCGATGGCTGCGGGATTCCTCGCGACGATGAGGGCACTTTCGCCGTCCAAGAGATACTCCGGCACAGTGCCGACATCGGTGGTGACGATGGCTCGTTCCATGGCTGCGGCTTCCATCAGCGAATTGTTGTGACCCTCCGAGCTGGAGGAGCAGACGTAGACGTCGATGGAGGCATAGAAGGCGCGCATTTCCTCAAGGGTCAGGAGCCTGTCGCTGTAGCCACAGAACACCAGTTCCACGCCTGGGAGTTCCGCCAGGGGTGCGATGAAGGCCTCAAAGCCCTTGGCGGGTGACTTGCGGTTTCCGGCCCAACCAACCCGCAGTGGGGCGTCATGGGGCCGGGTTGCAACCGGGCCGGGACGGAAATGCTCGGTATCGACCCCGTGCTCCAGCAGTCGGACCCCGGGGACATGGGGCTCGAAGATGTGGAGCAAGCGTTCGGAAACGACATACGTACTGGCAAAGTGTTTCTTCAAGGTGCTGCACAGAGCCGGGAAGTCCAACTGATCCCAACTGATGTGGGAGCGGATGCCGGTCACCCACTTGCGGGGGTTCTGGATTTGTTCCAGGGGCACCAGGTTCCATTCCAGGGGATGGATTAGGTCGTAGGCATCCTCGTCCACCGGCTGACCCTGGTAGGCAATGTCGATGTCGAAAGTATCCGCCAACCCCGCTTGAATCACGTGAGCATGGCGATCGAATATCCAGTTGGGTACGTCGGCAATGAGGAGTAAGTGGGGGAGTGGTTGAGGGGCTCCATTACGGGCCCAAGAAGGCTCAGAGTCAGGCCTCTCGGATTCAACAGTCGCCACATTCTCCTCGGTGATGATAACCGCAGATCCAACCTCGGCAGAGTTCGGCTGAGAGGCCATGAGTCTGGTGAGTGTCTGGCGAGTGGCCGCCATGTCGCAGATCAACGCGCAATTCAGCCCCATTCCTTCACTCCGGTAGACCGGGGCCTTCTCTATGCCCGGACGGAGTGCCGAAGACCGGAACCCCCGAAGGAGAATTAGCAGGTTTTGTTCCAGGAGCCATCAGGTCGTGCAGGTCAGTTGCTGCCTTGCCAGGGCCAGCCGCCGTCCCAGGCTGCCTTGGAGGCCCTCCACACTTCCAGAACCTTTGGAAACCCATTGGACGCTGTCGAATTCCCGTATGAGGTTCAGGAAATCCCCCGGGTTGTCCAGCAGGGCGATGTCCGGGAAGCTGCTCTTCCCCGCTTTGAGGGCTTGGTCCACCACCCGGGTCTGCAACTGGTCGGGCGTGGAGTTAGGGTGCTGCTGGGAATCCGTATACAGCACCAGGAGAACCGGTTCTCCCGGTTCGAAGGCCTGGAGGTAGCTCTGCAGCACCTCCACCCACTCAGACCCCGCCCAGTCTGGTTCAAAGAGGAAGGCTGCGTTTCGCTGGTGCTCAGCCTCGGTCCCTTTCAGGCAGAGCGGATGGGGGAAGGGAATGGAGTTGGGCGTCTCCCCATCCCGGAGGTATTCCCCGGGCAGGTGGGGGGCAAAGGCAGACTGTTCGACCCGCACCAACGTGAGTCCGCAAGCATAGGGTAGTGTGGTGAAGGAAATGTTTTGGCCCTCGGAGCCATCCAGGAGGGCGGCGATCAGGTCCGTCTTGAACTCGGGCTCGTGGGTGTCGTGGATGGCGATCATGCCGAATGTGCGCATTTTTGGTATCAGGTATTCCATATCGGCGCGAACCTGACGGTAGTCGTGAGCTGCATCGTGCACTGCGAAATCGATGGGACCCGGTAGTCGTTCTAGGAATTCCGAACTGGGACAAAGTTCCAGCTTCCAGGTCTCCGTCTGGTGGGCCAGGAGCGAGCGGAACCGCGCAACGTCGTAGTCGCAGCTCAGCACCATCCCCTTCGTAAGCTTGGCCGCGTGGCGCAGGGCTCGTGTAGTCCCCCCGATGCCCAGGTCGACGATACGCTGAGCACGCAGTCCCAGGACGAGTGAGTAGAGCACCGGCAGGTGGAGGTTGGTGCTGCCGGGCCAGGCCAGGAGATCGAACAATTCCTGGTCGCTGGAGAAGGGGCCGTAGTCCGTAGGATCGAGGGGGACATCTGGCCGAGGCGTAAGTTCAGCCAGGAATGCCTTCCTCGCAGCCTGGGGATCGCCCAGGTGCCCCTGGGCCTGCCCCAACATGAAGGAGAGTCCTCGGTCCCAGCCCGGATTCGAGGGGTCAGCGCCACGTTCCCCGATGTGCGCCACAACGCCCGGGAAGTCCCCCGCCTGGTATAGTACTCCAAGGACCTTCCGCTCTGACCCGCTAACGGGGGTTCTGGGTTCCGGACCGAGGGGCACGCGCGGGGTCTGTATCAGGTCCCGGATCTGGTAGGCCCGGGCCTTGGATGAGTGCCGGGCATGGGCCAAGGCGAGGGCCCGTCCCACGATGGCATCCGCCTCCTCGGGATGCCCCAGGTAGTGGTCGATGGTCTGTAGCAGAGTATCCTCCGTGACCATGACGTAGGTCTCCCGGTCCACCAAGCCCAGGTCCTCGGCCCCCTCCGGCTCCGTGGCAAGGAGCAGAGTACCTGAGGCCATGGTCTCGTATATTTTGGCGAAGGGCAGGTGGTACTTCCCTCCCGTTACCACATGAATCCGGCACCGGTTGATTAGACGCGAAAAGTGGGCGCCAACCATCGGGTGGTCCTGGCCTAGGTGCCCGTAGCCCGGGTGGGGATGATGGATGTAGTCCAGCCCCCTGGCCCTGGCGTGGCTTTTCATCGCTTGGTGGAACCTGAATCGCTCGGGATAGAACGGGTCGAAGGTATTGACGCCGGCACCGAAGAAGCCGACGTCATGCACCTTCTGTTCCTTCCAGTCCCTGAAGACGTCCGAATCAAAACAGAAAGGCACATGCCGGAATCGATCGCCGAATCGGTTGTTACGGTAGAAGTTGCACATGGAGCGGAAGGTCGCAAACACATAGTCGAGACCGCGCTGTTCGATACACTCCTCGAGTTTGTCGGGGTATTTCTCCGTGTAGTACCAAAAATCCGTCACGAACATCGCTTTGGGGATAGGTATGTCCCGGAGTCCCTTGTAGGGGAGGTTAGGATCGCAATCCTCTGGCTTTTGCCCGTGGAGGCCCCACATGAGAAGGAGGTCCGGGGTCTCTCCCGGGAAGATATGGTCGAGGATTTGGCCGTAGGAGGTCAGGGAAGGGTCGTAGCCGGGATATCCCTTACCGAACATCCGGGTATCAAATGCCTCCCTCAGCCCCCGGGATATGGACTCGTACCAGTGGATGACATGGTCCTGCTCACAATCGCCGAGGAACAGGATCTTCATGAGGTCTCCGAAGTGCGGGGCACCGCGATTGGGCGAGTGGTCAGGAAGTCGGATCCAAGCATATACCGGGAGGAGCGGTGGAGATCTACGCCAGCTCGGAGAATTGTTGAGTGCTCCCGTCATCGATCACGCGAGCAGCATCCCGAACCGATCTATAGCTTCGATCACTTCAGTGAACGTTGCGGTCATCGTCAATAGTAAGGTGGAATTGCTCCTGGCCGGCGACCGGGCCTTCCCCGAGGCAGTCAGGTTTGACACCAGGGAACACAGGTCGGGTGGCCGAGGGTTCGGCTAGGATCTCCAAGGGGAAGTGGACCGGCAGAGCCGATCGTCACCTCCCTCTAGGTGCCATCGACTACGAGCCAACCCACCCGGTTGAGGAGGGCTTGGCCAGTTCCCTGGTCAGGGATCAGTCGAGTTAGAGGAGCGGTAACAACTGGAGGCGCGACATCCGGACAGAAAGAGTCCGTGCATCAGTGCCCAGTCCACAGGCCGAAGGAACGAAGGTGGCCTCGCTACGGAGTTCAACCACCATATCCGCCTTGCGAGGCCCAGCCTTCAACTCCAACTCGAAGCAATGCTGACTCTCCTGGAATTCAAGTCGGCCCATATCGCACCCGTCGACCTGGAGGAGGATTCCGAAGGGAAAGGCACCGTAGTAACCCGCCTCTGCACAAGTGAGGGCGAATCGGAGCAGATTCGGCTCCTTGCAGTACTCGGCCGGCAGGACCATCCGGCCCGTTGCTGACATCCAGCAAGTCTCCCCGGATTCCGCGTAAAACCCATGGGAGGCAATGGGCCCCGGACCTCCTTGGGGCACCAGCACCTCCCGCCAGCGCTCGATCTGGTTTCCGCACTGGGTGTAGATAGGATCGTTATGGACAACCGTACTGTACTTGCAGAAGTGGATCCGGAAGCCGGCTGCCCGAAGCCGCACCGAGAAATCCAGATCTTCGCCCTGGTAGAAGCCACGCATTTCGTCCCACTGGACGGCCCTGAAGACGCGGGCTTTCATCACACAGAGGCCGCCTGTCACGTAGGTGAAGGGGTCGCTTTCCTCGTAGTCCAAAAGGTGATGCCCAGTAGGACCGCCTTGGGTCGCCCAATCCCAGTACCTCGTGCCGTCGGGGTTGAACAGGCGGACACAGAGGACGTCATAGTCCTCCCCAAAGCTCTGGAGACCGGTATAGAAGTCTGGCTGAAACACCATGTCATCATCCGCCACAACTAGGTGATCCCAGCGGGCGAGGTGGCACAGACAATTTCTCATTTCGCCCAATCGTCCGTGACGAGCGGCATCGGCCATCAGGTAGACCTGAACCTGCGGGTGATGAAAGTCTGCCGGAGGTTTACCTCCTAAGAGGATTTCCACTTTCGGTATGCCCAGCGCCAGGATGCTCTGGATTTCGAGGTCCAGTTTTTCGGGGCGTTTCCCATTGGTGATGATGCAGAAGGAAATACCTGGTCCGCTTGAGCCGGAAAGGCTGCTGGGCTTTGTGGAAGGAGGATTCCCCTGCATCTGGTGGCTTTCTTTGGGTGAAACCGCGCTGAAGAGTCTGGTCGGCAGGACCTGTGGGGTCATGGTGGACAATCATGAATTCAGATGCAATCCCGGCACCCCGAGCAGCCCAGTCTGCTTCAGGTTGAACCTCGTGCCGCGGTCTTCGCCAGTAAGACCAACGATGGTTTCCCAACCTGGGAAAAGAGAGGGTCCCAAAAATCAGGATGAAAGGAGTCCTGAAGGTTCGGGACCGGCTCGTTATGGGCATCCATTGCTGCCAACCATAATCCCTCATTCGGAACTGTCTGGCGGCTATGACCTCCCCACACGATGACCAAGGGAGGTGTCGAACTGTTCACTCGATTGCCACAGCCTTGAGCATCTGCCTGTAGGCGTCCTCAAGTCCCTGGGTCAACCGGAAGCGGTCGCATAGGGGCGACTGCGCCGCGACGCCCCGCAAGTGGCTGCGAAGTTGCGCGAGATGATCCCGGTCAGCCGCCAGGGCCACCGCGAGTGCCACATACTCCTCGGCCGAAGAGGCGGCGAAGCCGCCGAGGCCCACGGCGCTCAAGAGGGTGAGCCCCACCCGGGTGGCATGGAGGTCGCCCACGAGGCTGATCACCGGCACCCCCATCCACAGGGCTTCGCAGGTCGTGGTGGTCCCGTTGTAGGGAAAGGTATCGAGAGCGATATCGACCTGACCATAGGCCGCGAGGTGGTCCTGGGCTTTCTTGAGGCGACTGGAATAGACGATGCGGGCAGGGTCGATGGCCCGCAGGGTGAAACGTTCGTCAAAGCGGCCGCGAATGTCCGCGTCAGAGAAGGCTGCAGCCTTGATGAACAGGTGAGAGTCGGGGACCGCTGCAAGGACCTGGGACCAGAGATCGACGGTCTGGTCTGTGATCTTGGGTGAGTGGTTGAAGGAGCCGAAGGTGACATGGCCCTTGGCCAGGGCCGGGGGCGGTCCGATCGCAGGGGTCGTGGAATGGGGGTAGTAGCAGAGAAAGGGGGCCGGAAGGCGCACCAGCTGTTCAGTCGAAAAGACCTCACACCCTTCCGGGTCCGTGAGGGCGTCCACAAGCCGGTAATCGATGAAGGAACAGCCGGTGGTGGCCGGGTAGCCCAGATAGGTGACCTGCACGGGTGCCGGCCGGTGGCTGAAGATCCCCAGGCGGTTGTGCCCCGAGTGGCCACCCAGATCCACCAGGATGTCGATGCGATCTGCTTCGATCTGTCTGGCCGCCTCGACGTCAGAACACGCGGCGAGGTCCCTGAAGTGCTCCGCCAGGTGGCGGAAGTCCTCTGTTCGCTTGTCGGGGGCCAAGGTTGTGGAATAGCAGAAGACCTCGAAGGCGGCCCGGTCGTGGGTCATGACCGGGCCCGCCATGAAAAATGACACCGAGTGGCTTCGAAAATCACTGGAGACGTAGCCCACGCGGATGCGGCGGCCCGACACATCTGGCAGTGCAGGCCTGGGACCAGCGGGGCGGCGACGGCTTCTCCCGCTTCGAGGTGGATCGCGCCC
>CAIYNT010000306.1 GCA_903927605.1 uncultured Holophagaceae bacterium | reverse complement strand
CGTGAAGAAAACCGTCAAACGGTGTCATCGGAGCCTCCGGATTCCTTGAGGTTCAAGCCTGCCCGAAGAGCGTCATAGAAGTCTTGGGTCTTTAGGCTGGTGACGACACCCAGTGCCGACCGGCGGGGTCGGGGTCAGTTCGCCTTTGCAGGTATACATCCAGCACCAGATTCCCAGTTGAGGGCCACAGAAGTGCGGCGAACCCGCAAAAAATCGAACGAGCTAAGGTTATGAAAATATCAATAAAAATCCAAATGAATTTGGTTCTTCCGGGAAACCGTGTGGTGAGGGGGTAGGTCCCGGCACCACCTCCGAGGCACTTTCTGGTTGGAGAAGGACCTGGCTATCAGCGATGCCGCTCCGGTCAGCCAGGCATCAGAACCGAGGTCTCGTGCAGGAAGTAGAGCCTCAGTTTGAAGAAGGCCATGTCGCGGAAGCCGTAGGCTTGGCGCTTGAGCACCTTGATCTTGTTGTTCAGCCCTTCCATGGGCCCAGTTGAAATCCGGTGCTTGAAGTAGGCCAGGAGTCCCGGACGGTGGCTATCCAGGGTGTCAGCGAGGCGGATGAAGTGGCGGTTCCCCAGGGCCCGGGCCTCCGCCGTCCATTCAATCAGGAAGGTCTCGCCGGCCTTGGCGTCGGGAAGGCTCCAGAACATGCGCAGATCCTCCTTGAGGAGGTAGGCCTTGTAGAGTGGCTCGTTGAGTGCCATCAGGGCCATCAGTCGGGTCATGGACGACTCCTTCAGGTTTTCCAGCCCTTTGAGGAGGAGGAACCGGGTCCCCTTGATGGCCTTGCGCTCGTCTCCTTGGAGGTCCCGGACCATGTCCTTGCGGGTGTCGTCGATGGCCTTGCTGGCCAGGGCCACCACGTGGAAGGTGTCGTGGACCACGTCGAGTTCCTCGCCATAGACCTCGCGGACGGCCTTGGCGTAGGCATCGGACATGTCCATGGCGATTGCCTCCACGGGGACTTTGGCCTTCTTCAGCCGCTTCAGGAAAGGAATGAGTGCGGCGGCATCCTTGCCTTCATGGGCATGCAGGATCTCGCCGGTCTCCAAATCCATGACGACCGTCATGTAGCGGTGCCCCTTGTGGGTGGCGAACTCATCAACCGCCAGGTAGCGGACCTTCTTGAGGGGCCGCCGCTTGTAGCGTTGCTCGAGGTTGGCCTTGAAAATATCCTTCACCATGTCCCAGCCCACTCCCAGGTACTGAGCCACGTACTTGATCGTCGTGATGCCGCACATTTCCACCACAAACCGGTTCAGGGCACGAATATGCCGGCCCTTTCCATCGGCAAAGCTGATTGGCTCCCGGCCGCGTTTGCCGCACTTGGAGCAGACCTGGAGATGGCCGTGCAGGACAATCTCCTGGCGCTTTCGTCCAACGGGCAGGCCAAGGAACGTCCGCTCGAAGCGTCCAGCCAGCGTCAGGGAATCGCAGCGAGCTCCACAGTTGCAGCCACGCTTCCCAAAGGCCCGTTCAACATGGTAGGTAAGCTTTCCCTCGGCGAAGCTGGTCCTCAAATGTCGGTAGCCAACCAGACCAAAAGCGTGATAGATAAAGCTTGTCGTCGCCAAAGCGCCTCCCTGTTGTGTCTTCGCAAATACAACGGTAAGCACTTTGGCGGCGATCCTCTATAGGGCAGGCTCCACTTCCTACGGCCAAGGCGGCACAGCAAGGCGCCCGCGGCAGGTGCTCGGGTGCGGACTGCCCATGGAACGCTGGACCCCTCCCATGGATATCCCAGGCCGGGCTCGTGTTCCGGCAGGGCTCAACCCGTGCCGGGTTTTGCCCTGCTTGTGGGGCAATTCGTCTGGGATATCCACGGGCCCCGCCCCCCGTCCCACGGGCAATCCGCCCCCCTCGGCCGTTGGCTGGAAATCGCTAGCGATTTCCACACCTACCGCTTGGATGGAAAAGCAGCATCAGCGCATTGAAATCAGGTAAGCCGGCGGCTTCGCCGCGGCCCTCGAGCTACCCTCTCACCACACGATTTGCCGGATGACCCATCAAGAAGTACAAGGCCCAGTTGGATGGGGGGGTCCTCGTCCTGGACAACGGGACCAAGATCCCCATGCCGGAAGAGACCAAGCGGGACATGGCCGGGATCACCAACACCGTAATCCCCATGGAGGTCGCGGTGGAGAAGGACGGCACCCTG
>CAIYNT010000305.1 GCA_903927605.1 uncultured Holophagaceae bacterium | reverse complement strand
GTGAATCTCGGCTAGGAGGTCCTTGAGCGCGCGGGGATTCGTATCTTCAAAGAGGCTCATGAAGGTTCTCCCGCTCTAGTCAGCAGTTCTGCGAAGGGGAAGTTCACGCTGGCGCCATTGAAGTCGATGGTCAATCCGCTTCGCTCGAAAGGTCGCCGCAGGTAGTGGATCCGATGGTTTTTGTCATCAAGGAACTCCGCCATGGCCAGGATGAAGTCATCAGGCTTGTTGAGGGAGTAGAGGATCTCGTTCTTGGTGACGGTGATAGTCTCGGCGCTGCTTACTCGCCCCTTGACCTCGATGAAGCGAAGTTTTCCGGTGCCGGGGACTTTGGACTCAATGTCGTAGCCAAGCTTCTCGAACTCCCGATCCACGGGCTCGAAACCGAGCTTCCGCTCCACCTCCATCACGATGGCGCGGGCCCGGGAGGCGGAAGCCTGGGTGTCTTGGGCAAGTGCAATTGAGGGCGAACCGTGATCGCTCATGAGCTCGATGAGACCCCTTGGGATCACGACAAGGCCTCCCAGTACGGCCGGCAACAGGGTGGTGATCTGGGCCTCATCGTCCAGTTCAGCCAGGCGCTTCTGGAGTCTACCTTGAAGGTCATCCGCACGGCGGCGGCACTCACCAGAGTTCAGCCTCGCACCAGCCTTGCCGGCCTGCTCTTGGGCCTTGAGTTGCTCAGCCCGGTGGTCCCAGTAGGTGATTTCCTTGGTCAACCGGTCCTTCACCGCGGCGCGGGTCTTCTCGATCCACTCGATTCGGCGGCCGCGAACCTCGGTCACATGCTCGGGCACGACATTGGCGATGGCATAGGCCAATGCCTGTTGCTCCACATCTCGGGTAATCCAGGCGAGTTCGGGGCGTTTGAACAGGGCCTCAAGTCGGGGTTCGCCCTCAGCCAATGGCCGGTAGTCGAGGTAGGGTGCGTATTGCAGATGCCGCGCCTGGCCTTCCCCGTCGATTTCCACATAGAGCATGCGCTCGCTGATGGTGCGGCGGTCGCCAGAGGGCAGCAGGTGTGCATCCTGAAGCGCGTGCTCAAGATAGAACAGAACCCGTGGAGTGGTGCCGGAATCACGGTCATCCACCAGCACTGTTCCGCGGCGCAGCAGATCCCTGTGGCGCTCCAGGGTGAGGTCCAGAACGGCATCCAGCAAAGGGTGGCCTGGGCAGACGAAGGCGGCCATGGGTTGGCCCGGCGGTGAGAGTAGGCCCTTCTCGAAGGCGACCCGCTCATAGCGCGAAAGCACAGGCTCACCACTGCCTATGGCTCGGTCACGGCTTCGCACGGTGGCAGGTACATGGGTGACTTCGTAACGCCGCGGTTCCCGCTGCCGGGCAATCCCGCCAAGGAGCTTGAAGGCCTCCAGGAAGAACGACTCGATGTAGTGCGGCTGGAGGCGACGGGCATCGGCTCGCTCCATGTCCTCACGCACCCGGGCTACCTTGCTGGCGTCCATGGCGTCATGGACCAGGGCCCTTTCCTCGATGAGGCCTTCCAGGTGAGGACGGTCGACGGCCTCAGCCACGGCTCGGTTCAGTCTGGCACGGACCTCGGGCATATCGCCGTATCGGATGGCCTCGATCATGAGCTCGCGCAGGGGCCTGCCCCCGAACTGGAGCTTGCCGAGGACATCGAAAACCTGGCCGCCGAGGGCCGTCCTCGCCTGCTCCAGTTTTTCGAGGAGCGTCCGGTAGACATCGCCCTCGCGGGTCTCCTCGGCCACCAGGTTCCAGAGGTGGCAGACCTCGGTCTGGCCAATGCGGTGAATCCGGCCGAACCTCTGCTCCAGGCGGTTCGGGTTCCAGGGCAGGTCGTAATTCACCATCAGGTGGGCCCGCTGGAGGTTGATGCCCTCACCTGCTGCGTCCGTCGCAAGGAGCACCTGGACTTCTGGATCGTGGAGGAAGCTCTCCTGGGCCTTGCGCCGTTCATCCCGACCTAGTCCGCCATGGATCACCTCAACCGCATTGGGGCGGCCAAGCAGGGAGGAAATCTGGCGCTGGAGGTAGGTGAGGGTGTCCCGTTGCTCGGTGAAGAGCACCAGCTTTTGCCGCGGTGATGGGACAGGCGGTGGGATGGGCCCTGCCCCATAGGGAATGGTGCTCTCAGAGACCCGGTCCTCAGCCCCAGGGGTCCGGAAGATGTCGCCTAGGAGTTGGGAGAGTTGCCACCATTTGGTGTCCTGGCCACTCCTGCGAACTTCGGCAGCGAGACCTTCGAGGCGGATAAGGGTGGCGATCTCCAGTTTGAGTTCGGTAATGGTGCTCGCAGCGGTGGCCTGATCAAGGATGGCCTCTTCTACGGCCTCGACCTCCTGCTCAGGGGCGTCTTCCAGATCCTCGACATCGTCCTCATCCAGGATCGGCCCCGCAGCAATCGTGGCGGTGGCACCCCGTTGGAGG
>CAIYNT010000304.1 GCA_903927605.1 uncultured Holophagaceae bacterium | reverse complement strand
AGGAGGAAGCGCAGGGGCTGGCGAGGCAGCATCGACTCGTAGACCGCCGTGATCTGGTGCGGCAAGGGCTCGACCAGGGAAGTGTGGACGGCCAGCACCGGATCGAACAGGTGGGCGAGGTGGATGCGATGGGCTTCGGAAACGAGGCGGAACATGGCGCCGTCACCGTCGAAACTCCACGGCCTGCCAACATCCACCAGGTCCAGGCGGGGTTCGTCGTGCCGGAAGAGGAGTTCGTTTGCCACTTTCCCTGAAGAGGCCTTGTAGGTCAATTCCAGGGCCTCGGTCCCGAACCACTTCACGCTGACGACCGTGACCATTTCGTCGCGGAGAAGCCCACGAACCGCCGCGTTTGGGAGGAGGTCTTCAAGTTTGAGCATCTGTTTTTTCTCAGGTGACTTGTCAATTTAGTATGAATTACTTTCCTCTAATAGTTCATGAATTGGTAGATTTTCCTCGAAGTGATTGGTCACATTTTGTCCATTCGGGCGACCTACACTGGCATCTGGGCTTGATGGCCCTGAGTGAGACCTCATACTTACTACAGCATGAAGAGCGGCTCCCGCTGGGAGTCCGGCAACCGAGCAAGCGCCGCGGTGCCCTGGATCAAATCGATCCCATGCGCAGGAAACAACCTGAAAAGGAGCACCCATGGCAGAGCATCTCTTCTCCTCTGAATCCGTGTCGGAAGGTCATCCGGACAAGGTCGCTGACCAGATTTCGGACGCTGTGCTGGATTGGTGCCTGGCGCAGGATCCTCAAGCCAAGGTGGCCTGCGAGGTTCTCATCGCCCATCACAATCTGACCGTGGCGGGCGAGTTTCGCGCGGCCTATCCCAATCTCTTCCCTGAACTCCAGTCGGCCATCCCTGAACTAGCCCGAGAAATTCTGCGGGGAATTGGATACACGGCCGCATCCGGATTCGATCCTGATGATTACACCCTCAACTTGGTCTTGAATGCGCAGAGCCTGGATATCAATCGGGGCGTGGACCGCACCGATGGAGAACTCGGAGCTGGAGACCAAGGTCTCATGTTCGGATACGCCTGCGACGAGACGCCTGAATTCATGCCCCTGGCACTGATGCTGTCCCATCGTCTGGTCGCCAGACAGGCCGAGATGCGGAAGTCCGGGAAGGTCCCTTTCCTGCGTCCTGATGCCAAGAGCCAGATAACCCTCAGCTACAAGGACGGGAAGCCTGCTGGCATCCACACCGTGGTCCTCTCCACCCAACATGATCCTGATGTGTCGGACCAGGTTCTGCACGATTCCGTGCGGGAAGAAATCCTCGTGCCAGTGATTGGCAGTGAGGCGCTTGCCAAAGCCAGAGTCCTCATCAATCCAACGGGGCGCTTTGTCACCGGGGGACCAGAGGGGGATACCGGACTGACTGGCCGGAAAATCATCGTCGATACTTACGGCGGTGCCTGCCCCCACGGCGGAGGAGCCTTCTCGGGCAAGGACCCCAGCAAGGTGGACCGCTCAGCCGCTTATGCAGCGCGATGGGTTGCAAAGCACTTTCTAGCGGCAGGGCTGGCCGATCGCTGCACGGTACAGTTGGCCTATGCCATCGGTATCGCTCAGCCTGTGAGCCTACGGGTGGACTTCCATGGCACTGGCCGGATTTCTGAGGAAGCCGCCACGCAGGTTGCCCAGGAAGTCT
>CAIYNT010000303.1 GCA_903927605.1 uncultured Holophagaceae bacterium | reverse complement strand
GGAAATCCCTCGGCTGGAAATGCCCCGCAGAGCTTTTCCTTCCAGAAGGCGCTTTTGATTTCCAGGCCTACTGGTCAAACCCACCCAAGCCTGTTGCACTTGGAACTTGAAACCGCCATGCTTTTGTTTCTTACCCGTGCCCTCCTTTCCCATGTGAGGCTTCTACTGACTGTTGTTTTTCTCGGCGTTCTCTGAGATGAACAGCCACGGAATGATTCGAGCCCCGCTGCCATGCTTCGCTCCCTGAGCTCAAAGTCGGAGTAAAGTGCCACTTTGGCAAAGCCGAAACCCCAGGGTACGGCACCGGTGGTGACGCATGAAACTGACTGGCCTCATCTTCCTGCTGCTTGCTGCCAGCGTCTCCGCCCAGTCGCCCAATCCCGAGCCCCTGGGTGTCGCACTGGAGAATGTTGCCTATCCCCATCCGGTGTGCTTCCTCCCGGTCAGGGTCGAAGGCCAGGACCTGCGCATGGCCTACATGGATGTGGCGCCTTCCGGAACCGTAAACGGCCAGACGGTGCTGCTGCTGCACGGCAAGAACTTCTTCGGGGCCTACTGGGCGGGCACGATCCAGGCCCTTTCGGCGGCGGGATTCCGCGTGGTGGTGCCGGATCAGCTCGGTTTCGGCAAGTCCGCGAAGCCGGATATACACTACAGCTTCGAACTGCTGGCGCAGACCACCAAGGCCCTGCTGGACAGCCTGGGCGTGACGAAGGCGACCGTTGTGGGCCACTCCATGGGCGGCATGCTGGCGGTACGCTACGCGCTGTTGTATCCCTCGGCCACCGCGCGCTTGGTGCTGGAGAACCCCATCGGCCTGGAGGACTACCGGGTGAAGGTGCCCTTCACCAGCGCGGATGCCACCTATCGCACGATGCTCACACCCACCCGGGAAAGCCTAGATCGCTTCTACCGGTCCTACTTCGGCACCTGGAAGCCTGAGTTCGGCCTCTTGTCCGAGCAGGCCTGGCGGGCCACTCTCAGCGGCGAATGGCCCCGGGTGGCCAAGGCCTCGGCGCTGACCTACGACATGATCTACACCCAGCCCGTGGTGCAGGATCTGCCACGGGTCAGCGTCCCCACACTGCTTGTCATCGGCCAGGTGGATCGCACCACCCTGGGCCGCAGTGCCCTGCCGCCCGAGGTGCTGGCCACCCTGGGCCGCTATCCCGAGCTCGGCTGCCGCGCGAAGGGATCAATCCCCGGCGCGAAACTGGTGGAGCTCGACGGCGTGGGCCATATCCCCCACCTGGAAGCGCCGGAGCGGTTCCACGCGCCCCTGCTGGACTTCCTGAAGTGACAGCGGCCTGATCGGGATCTGGCTTGCTAGGATCTGTGCATGGTCCCCGCCGATCTCCTGCGGCCTTTGAGGCTGGCTCCCGTGCTATCAGTGAGCCTGGCGCTTATGACCGCCTGCTCCCGCCCGCCACGACCTGTGCCCGAGCATCCTACGGCAAAATCATCGGTGGCCAGAGCCCTCCCCCGGTTGGGCTACACGCTGCAGGCCGGCGCTTTCGCCAAGGTGGAGAACGTCGCACGGTTTTCAGAATCGCTCCAAGCCCAGGGTCTGGAGGCGGCCTATTACGCCTCGGGCGAGGGCCTCTATCGGGTGCGCTTCGGGGACTTCCCCACTAAAGAGAAGGCCCGGGCCCAGGGCGAGGTCCTGAGGGCCGCGGGGGTGATCGAGGCCTTCTGGGTGGTGGCGCCGGATGGCTCGGCCCCGACGGCTTCCGGTCCGATCCGGATCCGCCCCACCGATGAGCGGGGCCTGCGGGCCAGCTTGGTGGAATCCGCCCGAGGTTACCTGGGCGTGCCCTATCTCTTTGGTGGGACCACGGAGCGGGGCTTTGACTGCAGTGGCCTCACGGGGGCCGTGTACCGGTTGAACGGGATGCGGCTGCCGCGCTCCTCCCAGGCCCAATTTCAGGCGGGCAGCCCTGTGGATCTGGATCAAGCTCGGGCCGGGGACCTTCTCTTTTTCGCCATGGGAGGCGGGGACCGGGTCAGCCACGTGGGGCTCTACCTGGGACAAGGGTCCTTCATTCATGCCCCTCGTTCCGGGCAGGGCATACGCCAGGATCAACTCTCGGATCGCTACTACCGGAAAGTCTTCGTGGGGGCCCGGAGCTATCTGTAAATGTCTAAGCCCTGAGATCACATGGGAGGACAGTTGACGCAGCTTGTACGGAGACTCATATTCGACTTCCAGTTCCAGGGGACCGTCTCGGAATCCCGGCGCCAGGAGGTGTTCACATGGCCACCTATTCCTATGCGGGATGCATCGAACAGTCCTACAAGGTGAACTGGAAGATCAAGGATGTATTGGGAACGGTTGATTTTGACCTCGGGCGTACCTGGCTCCCCAAAGATCTTTCGGGCAGCAGCGGCATCTTCTGCCTGAGCCCGGAGGAGAAAAAGAAACTGACCCATGTGGAGATGGGATCCTACACTCATCTATTTGGCTTCGTGGAAGCCTTCATCGCCCCGCTCATGGTGGACCTGGCTCTAGACGCCGAGTTGGAAGGCGGGGAGGCCTTCGAGGCCCTCACCAACTTCGCCTCCGAAGAAGTCAAGCACATGCACCTCTTCCGGGAAATTCGCAAGCGGGTGGATGCAAAGCTGGGTTTTCCGTTGGAACTCATCGGCGATCCAGGTGAAGTGGCTCGGGCCGTTCTGACGAAAAATCGGGCGGCCGTGCTGCTCCTCACCGCCGCCATTGAATGGTTCACGCAGCATCACTACCTCAGTTCGATGGAGCATTCCGATGAACTGGATCCTCTGACCAGGGAGATCTTCCGCTGTCACTGGACGGAGGAAGCCCAGCATGCCCGCCTGGATCACCTCGAGGCTCTGCGGGTCTTCAAGGACATGACCGACAGCGAGCGGGAAGAGGCCATTGATGACCTGATCTGGCTCCTGGGTGCCGTGGATGGGCTCCTGGAGCAGCAGGCCATTCACGATCTCTCGAACCTGGAAAGGTACCTGGATCGCATGTTTACCAAGAGGAGCGAAGCGACATCCTCCGGAACCTGCTGGAGGCGAAACGCCACTGTTTCATCGAGGTCGGTGTCACTCACCCCAACTTCCTGGAGCTCTTCCTGTCCGTGACAACCCTGCCCCAGCAGGCCAAAGTGCAGGGGGCGGTTAGACTCCTCCTTCAGAAAAGCATGGTCCACTGAGGCCCTATCTGTTCCTACTTCGGAGTCGGATCTCGCCGGCGGGCGCAGGATTCACCCTCTCTCACGAGTCGGATCTCCGGGCCGGGGGGATTTTTTGATTACTCGTCGATTTTTTGAAAATCGGTGACCGAAAGGTCCTACACTGACAGTTACCCGTCTGTTGTACGGGCAAAAAAAAGCGCTGCTGCCTCGCCTGGAAGGGACATCGCAT
>CAIYNT010000302.1 GCA_903927605.1 uncultured Holophagaceae bacterium | reverse complement strand
GAAAAATGCTCCGGTGAAAAATCTGTCATAGGCAAGGAGCAGGGAAAAATCCTCGTTTATCGCGTAGTTCATGCTGAAGTCCGTCTCAAGGCCGATGGACCTGCTGAAACCATTTTCCACCGCGCCGGCACTCGAGTAGTGGCTGGTGGCTGAAAACGTCAGATTCTTGGTGAGGTCGATCCCCCAGCCAATTGTGATGATCTGCAGACCGCTGGCATGGTGATCGTTTACAGTGATGCCGGAAAGATCGCCGATCACGTTCATGTCGCCGATGATGCAAGTGTCGTTGTTCGGGTTGCGGAACTCACCGGCTGTGCTTCCACCATTGGCCGCCCCTTTGGTCCCTGAACCGAGTGCGTACCCGATGGAGAACTTGTGATGCAATCCTCCCAGCGTTGCGTCGGCGCTCAGGTCGGCATGCCCGCCGTAGGCGCTTATGCTGTCATTGCCGCCTGTAGTTGGATTGAGCACCTCGCCGGACTGGTAGACCGGTTCGAGTTCAAGGGTGATTGCCTCAAACTTTGCGGTACCGCGCAATCCCCAGCTGTCCAGACGTTCGCCTGCGTGATGGTCCACGGAACCGGTGTCGCGAAAGCCGTAGGCGTCAAGGGCGTTCCCATCGGAAAAGGCGTAGCTTGCGTAGGCGCCGGAGAGGTTTCCTTTCACCCCGTCGGCGGAGGGTGCGGCATAGAATCCGCTGAGAAGATCGACGCTTAGTCCGGTTATCGGCTGCAACCTGACCCTGGCGGCGTCGAAAGAGAGGCCATTGTAGAAGGAGTCCGGGCCCAGGATGAAAGTGCTGCCGTAGCTGAACTCCTGTCGTCCTGCCTTCACGGAAAGCCAGTCCTTGCCGGGAATTCTCGCCTCGGCAAATCCTTGGTACAGCGACAGGTCGGGGGACTTGTCATGCCCGCCCATGGAGCCATACCCCTGTCCTTCCAGGTGGATATCGATGTAGTCCACCGGGTGCCAATAGGCGTACGGTTTCACCCGATACAGGAGTCCCCCCTCCCGGTGATCGGGCTGGTAACCGAAATCTGAGAGATTGAGGCTCCCTACTCCTTCACCTCGAACAAAGCCGTTGACGCCGATCTTGTACTCGAAGGGCTGAGTCTCAGGCGGGACAGGCTCCCCGCACTTGGCGCACTCCGCTGTAGCCAATTCTCCGCAAGGCTTGGCGCCCACCGCCTTTGCCGTTTCTACTCCGGGTTGGTCGCCGTCGGTTCCAGCGCAGGCAGTCCCTGCAATAACAATTGAAATAAACAATGCTGCCAGTATCTTCTTCGACATCGACTCCTCCTCCTTTGTGGTTGCATGGCCGCCTTGGGCCGGATTTTCCAGTAAACGCTGGTGGTCAATAATAATTTCCATTTTCAATGGCAAGACAAAAAATGACGGTTCCTCGTGCTCTGATCGAAGGGCATGCCGACCTGGGGGTTCGTACGAAGGCAGTCCTGCGGGTCGCACCCGGAGGAGAGCTGGCGCGAGATTTTGCAACGGCACTCACGATGACTCTGGGCCAGCTTCAGGCTTTCGCGGGGATCACCGAAGATCTTCCAGGGACCCTGGCAGGTGAAGCTCAGCGGTGCCAGCCCCATGAACCCCACTACATCCTTCAGCGGGTAGCCGAGGAACACCCCGATCTCGTGGGGGAACTCTTCACCTTTCATCCTTGACTGCAGGGTGGACAGGGTTTCATCGGGGTCGCCCGCTTCCCGGTATCCGCATTTGCCGAGTATGGTGACGACGCTTTTTTGGGTAAG
>CAIYNT010000301.1 GCA_903927605.1 uncultured Holophagaceae bacterium | reverse complement strand
TGATGCTGTCGCCGGTGTGGACGCCCATGGGGTCCAGGTTCTCGATGGAGCAGATCACTTCGACGTTGTCGTCGAGGTCGCGCACCACTTCCAGCTCGAACTCCTTCCAGCCCAGGATGCTCTCCTCGATGAGCACCTGTTTGGTGGGGCTCAGGTCCAGGCCCCGGGCCACGATGACCTCGAATTCGTCCACGTTGTAGGCGATGCCGCCGCCGCTGCCGCCCAGGGTGAAGCTGGGCCGGATGATGGCGGGAAAGCCCGTGAGCTTCACCAGGTCCCGGGCCTCGCCCATGTTGTGGGCGAAGCCGCCGCGGCAGGTCTCCAGGCCCAGGTCGTCCATGAGGGCCTTGAAGAGCTGGCGATCCTCGCCGCGCTTGATGGCCTCGGGCTGGGCACCGATGAGCATGACGCCGGTGCGCTCCAGCAGCCCGCTTTCGTGGGCCTCCATGGCGAGGTTCAGGGCCGTCTGGCCACCCACCGTGGGCAGGATGGCGTCGGGCTTCTCGGCCTCGATGACCTTCTCCAGCACGGCCAAGGTGAGGGGCTCGATGTAGGTGGCATCCGAGCGGCTGGGATCGGTCATGATCGAGGCCGGATTGGAGTTCAGCAGGATGGTGCGGATGCCCTCCTCCCGCAGGGCCTTCAGCGCCTGGGTTCCCGAGTAGTCAAACTCGCAGGCCTGCCCGATCTGGATCGGGCCCGAGCCCAGCACCAGTACGCTTTTCAGATCAGTCCGCTTAGGCATAAGGGTTCACCACAAAGACAGGAAGACCACGAAGAAAGACAGGGCTAATTGACAAGGCGGCGAATTCATTTCTTCAAGGGAACGGCATTGAAGTTGATCAGGAATCCGAGTCGGTGACCCGAGAATTTTAGATAGGTAAGGAGCTGCGTAAAGTGGGCCTTAGTGAGTTCATCCACCGCCTTCAGTTCAAGAACGACGCAGCCTTCGACGAGCAGGTCAAGCCGGTACCCCGCGTCAATCTGGGCTCCACGGAAACTCACCGGCAGTGAATTCTGTCGCTCGACCGATAACCCTCGACGGGTCAGTTCATGAACAAGACACACTTCATACGCACTCTCAAGAAGGCCTGGACCCAGTTCACGATGTACCAATATGGCGGCATCCACGACCTCCGCTCCAATGGATTCCAACCGGGGATCCAACGATCCCACCCACTTTTCTTCCTTCGTGGTCTTCCCGTCTTCGTGGTTCATCTTGGATGTCTTTCCATGAGATCTACGAATCGCTTAAACGCTGGATGTGCATCATGCGGTCCTGGCGAGGCCTCGGGGTGGTGCTGGAGGGAGAAGACCGGCAGTTTGGTGTGTCGCAGGCCCTCGACGGTGCCATCGCTCAGGTGGCGGTGAGTGACTTCCACATCCTTGGGCAGGCTGGCCTCGTCCACGGCGAAGCCATGATTCTGGGCCGTGATCTCGATGCGGCCGGTCATCAGGTCATGCACGGGCTGGTTGGCGCCGCGGTGGCCGAACTTGAGCTTGAAGGTCCTGCCGCCAAAGGCCTGGCCCAGCAGCTGGTGCCCCAGGCAGATGCCGAAAATGGGCAGCTGGCCGATGCAGGCCTCGATTTCTTTTTGCATGCCGGGCAGAGCCGCGGGATCCCCGGGACCGTTGCTCAGGAAAAGGCCATGGAACCGTTTGTCCGTCAGCTCGGTGGCGGGCGCGTCCCAGGGGAAGACCTCCAGATGCAGGCCGGCACCCACTAGCTGGTGCAGGATGCTCAGCTTGATGCCGCCATCCAGCACGGCCACGCGAAAGGCCCCGCCGGGGTTCAGCTCGTAACGCTCACGGCAGCTCACCTCGCTGCAGAGGGCCTGGCCCGTCATGTCCGGCAGGGCCTTCGCCTTCACCACCCCGGTCTCCAGGCTACCGTCGAGTTCCGTCCAGATCAGCGAGGGCTGAGCGCCCTGGTCGCGGAGGTGCTGGGTCAGAGCCCGGGTGTCGAGGTCGGTCATCACGGGGATGTGGTGGCGCTTGAGCCAACTGGGCAGATCGCCCTCACTGCGGTGATGGTCCGGCGCGAAGGTCAGCCGCCGGCAGAGCAGGCCCGTGGCCCAGGGCCGGGTGCCTTCGTTGAGGTCGGCGTGGATGCCGTAGATGCCCTGCTCGGGGAAGGTCATGCAGACCATCTGCCCCGCGAAGCTCGGATCCGTGAGGATCTCCTGGTAACCCGCCATGGCGGTGGTGAAGACCGCCTCACCGCCTCCGCCGAAGCCCAATGGCGCCCGCCCGCGGAAGATGGTCCCATCCTTCAGGATCAGGTGCGCGCGCATGTGCCTCCTTCGAGTTCTGACCGAGATGGCAGGCTTTGCCTGACGACGAGGGGGGGATCCGGGGGGGACTTCGCGAGCGGAGCAAGCAGGCGGTCCCCTCCGGACTATGTCAGAAACTCTGCAAAAACCCCGCGAGAGCCTAGCCATCGCGGGGTCGTGAGAATGACTCGGCCCTTCAGGACCAAGGTGAGTGTAACGGTCCTAAAAATCGAGGATCAGCCTTTTTGTTCAAGGGGAAATCCGCCATACTGCTCCTTTGTTTCCGACGTACTGGATGGACTTTTGGCTGGGTGAGTCTGATCAGGCCGGAGACTGGGGTCTGGAGGTACTGCTTCCTGTGGCGGCGCCTTGCACCGCATTCACTATTTGCCTTTGGCGCCGACCCACTCATTGGGCTGGCCACATCCAGAGGCAAACACTGGCGCGCCCCAGCGGGGCGCATCAACAAGTTGTACCTCCAGTCTCCAGACTCCAGGCTTTCTTGCCACACTATCCCCAGCATGTGGACCGGTGACGACATCTACTTCATGAAGCTCGCCCTCCAGGAGGCTGAGCAGGCGGACCGCCTGGACGAAGTGCCCGTGGGTGCGGTGGTGGTGTCCGAAGGCGCCCTGCTGGGTCGGGGGCACAACCAGCCGGTGAAGCTGGATGATCCGACGGCCCACGCGGAGATCCTGGCCCTGCGGAGCGCCGGAGCCTGGGCCAAGAACTACCGACTCACAGGCGCCACGCTCTACGTGACGCTCGAGCCCTGCCTCATGTGCTTCGGCGCCCTCATCCATGCCCGGGTCAGCCGGGTGGTGTTCGGCGCCACGGATCCGAAAGTGGGCGTCAGCCGTTGGCTGGACACCCTGGATGGCGCGGCCCTCAATCACCGCTTCAGCTTCGAGGGGGGCCTGCTGGAGCCAGAGTGCCGGGAGCAGATTCAATCTTTTTTCAAAAGACGGCGCTGAGAGTGCTGGCATGCTCATACCATGCCACCTCCTGTCATGACAGTGTCGGCACTCCCGCCCGTGGCCTTCCAGAACCTTCTGGCGGGCATTCTCATGGCCCTGGCGTCCCTGTTGGCCCTCCTGACCTTCATCCTGGGACTGCGCGCCCAGCGGGAAGGTCCCGCGAACAGCCGGGCCCTGGTGGCTGCGCCCCTGGTTCTACTGCTCTGCTGTGCCTCCCTCGAAGCCTTCACTACGGGGTGGATGAGTCCGGCTGTCAGCCTATCCATACTTGAGTTCGCGCTGCTGTTCCTCGCCCTGGCGCTGGGGCGGGCCATGCTCAGCAGGCGGTCGGATTTCCGGAGGACCACGGAGGCGGCCCAGTTCGCCGCCGCCGCCCACCAGGCCCATGTCCTGGAGATCCAGGTGGAGGAACGGAACGCTGAGCTCTCGGCCCGGCTCCGGGACCTTGGAGAGGCTCGCCGTACGGCGGAAGTGGCCAACCTGGGCCTCCAGCGGGCCCTGGATGAATTGGAGCAGGCCGCCTCCACGGACCGGCTGACCGGGGCCTGGAATCGACGGCGCTTCGAGGAAGCGGTGCTCCCTGAGATCGCCCTGGCCCACCGGCGGCGGGACCCACTCTCACTGCTCATGTTCGACCTGGATCATTTCAAGCGGGTCAACGACACCTTCGGCCACAGCACCGGGGATGCGGTCCTGGCCAGCACTGCCCAGACCGTCCGCCTGCACCTGCGCCTCTCGGATGCACTGATCCGATGGGGCGGCGAGGAGTTCCTGGTGATGGCCCCCGCCACCCGTCTCGAGGGGGCCATGGGCCTCGCCGAGAAGCTCCGTGCTGCGCTGGCGGCCATCGAGTTTCCCAATGTGGGACAGGTGACCATGAGCCTGGGTGTGTCGGAATACGCTCTTGGGGAGACCCTCGAGGCTTGGATCGAGCGCACCGATCAGGCCCTCTACCGCGCCAAGACCGAAGGCCGGAATTGTGTGGTCTCCGCTCCGACTCCAGAGCGTCCAGGTGCCGAACCCTGGGCAGAACGATCACTGCTGGAGATGATCTGGGAGGACACCTATGCCAGCGGCCATGGCCTCATCGACGCTCAGCACCGACGACTGTTTCACCTGGCCAGCGCCCTGATGTCCGTCCTCACCGAGAGCCGCCCACTGGCCGAGGTATCCCTCCGGCTGGAGACCTTGCTGGCCCACACCGCCCAGCATTTCCACGACGAGGAGGCCCTCCTGCGGGAGGCCAGCTACCAGGATCTCCCCGAGCACGCCGCCATCCACGCCACGCTGCTGAAGAAGGCCAGGAGGCTTCAGATGGATGTCCAGGCCGGCCAGTTGGACTTCGGCAAGCTGGTCAGCTTCCTGACCCTGGACCTCATCAAGGGTCACTTCCTGACCGAGGATCAGGGTTATTTCGCCCACCTCCAGGCCCTCAGCGGACCCGATGGAGCTCCACCCGCCGGGGCCTAGGACGAGATGCAGCTAATGCTCCGAGAGCGTCCACACGGCAAGCTGCGGCGGTTGCCCAGCCCCATCTCATGCGAACTCCCCGGACTGGATTCTGGCGGGCGCTTTGCTAGAATGGGCGTTCCGGAGAGATGGCCGAGTGGTTGATGGCACCGCACTCGAAATGCGGAGACGGGGAAACCTGTTCGGGGGTTCGAATCCCTCTCTCTCCGCCAGTTACGATCATAAGCCCCTAAATGCAGGGGCTTTGATTTTACATGAAGTTTTCACCCATACAAAAGCCCAGACGATTTTTCATGGTAGCGAAGGAGCCAGACCATTCGATCCGAGGCGCTGGCTTATGCCTGGGCGTCTCCTTGAGCCTATGACGTTTGCAACCAGGGATGAATAAAACCTGCCAGTACGGGCAATCATCGGCGGACGCCTGGCGGCTGTGGGCTTGACGCCGGTGTCGGGCACGAAGGGGATGTTCATACTCCGCAGATGCCTGCCGCGCCAGAGGAACCTACCCCCTGAACCCCTTCCGCAGGACCGGAATACTCTGCATATGGTGGTGTACTAGCCGGCAGCCCGCCCCACTCCTTCGAAGAATTTCTTCAACAAGATCTTGCAGGTCGTAGAAGATATTGCCCCGGTACTTCCACTCCCACCAATCCGAGCCATACCGAACAATGAAGTAACTATTTCCGAGCCAAAACCCGCCACCACTTGGTGTTCGGGCAGTCCGATCCATGATGGTCTCCTCAATGCTCACGCAGCACCTCCAGAGAAGTAGGGCCTACCAAGGTCCGCAACAAACAGGAATAAGGAACGAATTCTGTGCATGTCCGCCTCTGCACACTGACCAAGGTAAATTCGTCAGGTGAACTCCAAGTGCTTGGGCTGCGACATTGGTGACAAGATTTAATTTGATCTAACATCAATCAAATTTTGATATAGATCTTTCTATCTAGACCTAAATGGCCCATCGGTAACACGATCGCCCCGCCCCCTCCAGGGCGTCCACTCTCGAAGTCGTGGTATTCAGATCCTTGAAGCTTGATCAGGGTCTCAGCACACTCTCTCTCCGTCAGAAAAGGGCCCCGCATGGGGCCTTTCTTCTGACGGTGGAAGAAACCAGTGGATTCGGAATGAGGCTGCGTTGCAGGCGAGCCCTCAGCGATGCTTCGGCTCTTCCTCTCGGCGTTCTCCCTTGGGTTCGTTCCGGCTGTGCTCGGCCTGGGCCGCGTAGTGGTCGCGCACCACTGGTTCCTGGGGCTGGTGACGGTAATTCTCCGCGTGGACTCCAGGCTGGCGGTCCGGCGTCGGGTACTGCCCTCCCCGGAAGTTACTCTGGTAGGTGGGCACCGGGGCCGGTGGCGGCGCCGCATGGCGATCCCACTGGTCCCATCCAGGCCGGCGCCGGGCCCAGTCCTGGCCCCAGCGATCCCCCCAGCGTGGCGGGCCCTCCCGCTGCCACCCACGAAAATAGGCGGGGGGCCGGCGGTAGTAGGCCACCGGGATCCGCAGGATAAACAACGGCACCGCCTCCGGATGGACAGCGGCCCAGGGCCCGTTGTACCAGGAGCTCGCGTACCAGTTGTCGTCCTTGAAGACCCAGTACATGCCGTCGTAGAAGAAGTAGTTCGTGTTCATGCCCGGGGCGTAGTAGGCCGGGGAATCCGGCACCCGGACCAGTTCCGGAACGGTGGGCACGTTGATGCCGATGTTCAGGTGCGGCAGGCCGATGCTGACGCTCACCTGGGCCGGGGCCGAGATGGCGGGCACCAGCAGAAGCAGGGGTAGGAAGGGACGTGGACGCATGTTCGATCCTCCAATTCCACATGGGTAGGGTGGGCAATCACCCGCCAGGTTGAAGACAACTATAGGCGTCAGAGGAAATATTGGATGTGATAGATAAAAAATTTTACATTGATAAAAAAATATTGCATCACCAACCCAAAAATTATACATTCTCTATCGAGGAATCCTCTTTCACCCCCCCCCCACTCGACTGGCCTTCAGGAGAGAACCCATGACCCAGCCATCTGGAATCCATCCTGTGGACGAGGTGCTTCCCTCGGGCCGGCTCGCCCTGCTGGGCATCCAGCATGTACTCGTCATGTACGCGGGAGCCGTGGCGGTCCCCCTGATCATCGGCGGGGCGCTGAAGCTCCCCAAAGAGCAGATGGCCCAGCTCATCAATGCCGACCTCTTCGCGTGCGGCCTCGCCACCCTCGTCCAATCCCTTGGCGTCTGGCGCTTCGGCATCCGGCTCCCCGTGATGATGGGCGTGACCTTCGCGGCCGTGGGACCCATGGTGGTCATGGCCGGAACCCCTGACCTCGGCCTGCTCGGCATCTACGGCGCGGTCATCGGGGCGGGCATCTTCGGCATTCTGGTCGCCCCGGTGATCAGCCGCATGTTGCCTCTGTTCCCACCGGTGGTCACCGGGACCATCATCGCGGTGATAGGCATCACCCTCATGCGCGTGGGCGTGAACTGGGCCGCGGGCGGCAACCCCACGATCATGAGCCCCACAGGCCCCATCCCCAATCCTGCCTACGGCGCCCCACTTCACCTGGGCATCGCCGCCTTCGTGCTGGTGTTCATCCTCGTTATCACCCGGTTCGTGAAGGGATTCCTGGCCAACATCGCGGTCCTGTCCGGCATCATCGTGGGGACTCTGGTGGCCATGTTCTTTGGCAAGGTGAGCTTTGCCGGGCTGCACGAGGCCAGCTGGGTGGCGATCGTCCGCCCCTTCCAGTTCGGCTTCCCCAAGTTCAACCTCGTCGCCACCCTTACCATGTGCATCGTGATGGTCGTCGTCATGATCGAGTCGCTCGGAATGTTCCTGGCACTGGGCAATATCACGGATAGGCCCATCTCCCAGAGGGACCTGTCTGATGGCCTCCGCGTCGACGGCCTGGGCACCCTGATCGGCGGCATCTTCAACACCTTCCCCTACACCTCCTTCAGCCAGAACGTCGGACTGGTGGGCGTGACGGGTGTGCGGAGCCGCTTCGTCTGCGCCGCCGGTGGCGTGATCCTGCTGCTCCTCGGTCTTCTGCCCAAGCTGGCGGTGATCGTGGCCTCCGTGCCGCCCTTTGTGCTGGGAGGCGCGGGCATCGTCATGTTCGGCATGGTCTGCGCGACGGGCATCCGGATCCTGGGCGGCGTCGACTTCCAGAACAACCGCTTCAACCTCTTCATCGTCGCCATCAGCATCGGCTTCGGCATGATCCCCCTCGTGGCTGAGCGGTTCTTCGCGCAGATGCCCAAGTCGCTCGGCCCCCTCCTCCACAGCGGCATCCTGCTGGCCTCGGTCGTCGCCGTGCTGCTGAACCTCTTCTTCAATCGGATCAAGTCCTCCGAAAGCGCGGCCCTGGAATCTGCCGAAGCCACCGCGCAGAGCGAAGCCTGATCCTCCACCCTGGCCCTCTCCTCCCTTTCTTGAAAGGACCCCCCATGACGAAGCGAGCGATCCAAGAGCAGTTGAAAGCCTTCGAGGCGCTGAAGAGCCATCTGTATCACAAGGATTTTCTGCTGACGTGGGAGCATTCGACGGAGGAGGTCACGGCGATCCTGACGCTGGCG
Source organism: uncultured Holophagaceae bacterium (assembly GCA_903927605.1). The sequence continues at coordinate 118 of CAIYNT010000301.1, read as the reverse complement.
GAGACGCTGAAGCAGATCCACCAGGCGGGGCAGTCCTACCGGGCCTTCGACACGGGGCTGGCGATTTCGATCTTCCGGGACAACTCGACCCGGACGCGGTTCTCCTACGCGTCGGCGG
>CAIYNT010000300.1 GCA_903927605.1 uncultured Holophagaceae bacterium | reverse complement strand
CACGCAGCTCATCGTCGAGGAAAAGGTCGATAAGCACCGCTTCAAGGAGATCAACGAGCAGGCCCTCAAGGATGGCGGGCAGCCCGCCACCTGCGAGCCCCTGCTGCTGGGCATCACCAAGGCTGCGCTCACGTCCGAGAGCTTCATCTCGGCCGCCAGCTTCCAGGAGACCACCCGCGTCCTCACCGAGGCCGCCCTGGAAGGTCGCGTGGATTACCTGCGCGGACTCAAGGAGAACGTGATCCTGGGCCGCCTGATCCCCGCCGGCACTGGCATGGCCCACTACCGGAATCTGGATATCGAGGAGGGCGAGTACCCCGAGCCCAGCCTCAACGAGTTCCAGGGCGGTGATGACTTCGATGACGAATATGCACGTATGGCGCAGCACGTCGAGGAGCTGCAAGGCATGACCGAGATCGACGGCGAGGATTTGTAGTCCAGAACTGGTAACAAGGAAAGGGGCGGGAACGATCCCGCCCTTTTTGTGCCACTCGGCACAGGGTGCTGCCAAGGTAATCCGGGATGAGTCTGGTAGCCTATTTCCTTATGCCACAATCTCCCGGAACCCCGACTCTGGACCTCAAAGCCAGCCTGAAGAAGCCCTTGCAGTGGGCACTGGCGGCAGGTCTGGTCACGGCCTTGGTGACGCTCTTTATGCCCAACCACTACAAGTCCGAGGCTCGCCTGTTGCCGGTGGAGACCAAGGGCCTTGGCGGGAACCTCGGGGGCCTGGCCAGCGCCGCCGCCGCCTTCGGTGTCAGCGTCCCCGGCGGAGACAGCAGCGATGCCAACTTCGTGGATGTCCTCAACAGCCGGTCTCTGAAGGAGCAGCTCCTCCAGACCGAATTCCAGTACCACATCCGGAGCTGGCGCTTTGGCGCCGAGCACCTGGAGAAGGGCACCCTCTACGACTACGTCGACGAGAAGAACATGGATCGGGCCGTCAAGGCACTGGACAAGGTCCTCGGTGCCTCCCGGGATCTGAAATCCAAGGTCATCGCCATCAGCGCCGAGACCCGGTCCCCGGAGCTCTCCAGACAGATCGTGGATCGGGCCAACAAGCTCCTGGAAGTCTTCCTGCTGGACAAGGGCCACACCCGCGGGGGCGCCAAGGCCGCCTTTGCCGAGGCCCGCCTAGCCGAGGCCCGCCACGAGATGGACGAGGCCGAGGACGTCCTGCGTCGTTTCCTGGAGGGCAACCGGAACTTCCAAACCAGCGCCGATCCCGCCGTGCGCCTCAAGGGCACCCGCCTGGAGACCGAGCTCCGCCTCCGGCAACAGCTCGTCACCACCCTCGCGCTCAACCGCGAGCAGGCCCTGCTCGAAGAGAAGAACGACATCCCCATCCTGAATGTGCTGGATCCTGCGAACCTGCCCATCGACAAGAGCAAGCCCGCGCGAGCTGTCATCGTCCTCCTGGCCGCCCTGCTGGTGGGTCTGGGTGTTTGGGCTTGGCAGAACCGGGACTGGATCCGGGAACGGCTGCTCGCGGATGATGGCGAACCTACAACCCTGCACGAGGAGTAGCTTTATGAAAGGTGTTGTTCTGGCCGGGGGCACGGGCTCCCGACTCTTCCCCCTGACCAAGGTGACCAACAAGCACCTGCTGCCCGTGGGCTACGCGCCGATGATCTGGCATCCCGTGTGGAAGCTGAAGCAGGCGGGTCTGGATGAGATCGCCATCGTCACCGGCACCGAGCACATGGGGGATGTGGTGGGTTCCCTGGGGTCCGGCAAGGACTTCGGCTGCCGCTTCACCTACAAGGTGCAGGACGAGGCCGGCGGCATCGCCCAGGCCCTGGCACTGGTGGAGAACTTCGCGGCAGGGCAGGGGCTCTGCGTCATCTTGGGCGACAACATCTTCCAGGACAACCTGGATGCCGAGGTTGAGACGTTCCGCCAGCAGGGGCAGGGTGCCCGCATCATGCTCAAGCCCGTGGAGGATCCCCACCGTTTTGGTGTGGCCGAAGTGAAGGAGGGCAAGGTGGTGGGCATCGAGGAGAAACCCAAGGCTCCCAAGTCCAATCTCTCCGTTACTGGCATCTATTTCTACGATGGCCAGGTCTTCGATATCATCCGCCGTCAGAAGCCCTCCGGCCGCGGGGAGATGGAGATCACCGATGTCAACAACGCCTACATAGAGCAGGGCCAGATGACTTTCGGTACCTTCCTGGGCTGGTGGTCCGATGCCGGCACCTACCCCAGCCTGGCCCATGCCAACGAGCTGGCCCTCAAGGAAGCCATGCCCTTCCCTGATATCGCGAGGAAGATCTGATGAACTTCAAGAAAGGCCCCATCGAAGGTGTGGCGATCATGCCTTTCCGCAAGTTCGTGGATGAGCGTGGCTGGCTGGCGGAGATCTTCCGGCACGACGAGCTGCCTGAATGGTTTCGCCCCGAGATGTCTTACGTAAGTGTCACAAATCCGGGCGTACTCCGCGGACCCCACGAGCACGTAGACCAGGCGGACCTCTTCTGCTGGGTGGGCCCCGGCGACTTCAAGCTCACCCTCTGGGACAACCGCCCCGACAGCCCCACCTATCGGAACCGCATGGAAGTGGCCATGGGCGTGAACACCCCAGGTTCCGCCATCATCCCCAAGGGGGTGGTGCACTGCTACCGCTGCATCAGCGTCGAACCCGGCCTCGTCATCAACTGCCCGGATCGGCTCTTCATGGGCCAGGGCAAGGCCGAGCCCATCGACGAGATCCGCCACGAAGACGACCCCGAGAACCCCTTTGTGAAGGATGAACTCGCCCGCAGGGTTCACACCTGATGCGGGTCCTCGTCACGGGCGCCTCTGGCCAGCTGGCCCAGGCCATTCGCCTGGTCTGGGCGGAGAGCGATCTGGTGCTCCCAGAAGAGTCCGTGCTGGACCTGAGCAAGCGAGCCGCCATCCATTCGGTGGTTGCTGATGTACGTCCTGACGTGGTGATCAACTGCGGCGCCTTCACACAGGTGGACCGCTGCGAGACCGAGGTCGAGCTGGCCTGTCTCATCAACGCCACGGCCGTGGGCTGGCTGGCGGAGGCCTGCGAGGATCAGAAGGCCATGCTGATCCAGGTCAGCACAGACTATGTCTTCGACGGCACAGGCACGCGACCCTATCGGGAGGACGATCCGACCAACCCAGTCTCGGTCTACGGTCGCACCAAGCTCGAAGGTGAGCACCAGGCGGCCCGCTGCTCTAGGCACCTCATCGCCCGCACCAGCTGGCTCTACGATGCCTGGGGCAAGAACTTCCTGAACACCATGCTGAATGCTGCCGCTCAGGGACGAACCTTGCGGGTGGTAGACGACCAGCGCGGCGCCCCCACCACCTGCCGGGCCCTGGCCCGCCAGCTGAAGGTGGCCGCCGAGGAGGGGTGGAACGGCTTGGTCCATGCCACCTGTCAGGGCGAGACCACCTGGCATGGATTTGCCGAGGCGATCTTCGAGGCCAAGGGGATCACCGTCGACCTCAGCCCCTGCTCCACCGCTGATTATCCTACCCCGGCCAGACGTCCCGCTTACTCGGTGCTGGACGGCTCCCGTCGGCGCAGTCTCGGCGCCGACCTCATGCCCGGGTGGCAAGAAGCCCTAGCCGAAGTGATTGACCATCCTGAACTCACGAAGGACGTCTGATGCCTGAAACCATTCTCATCACCGGCGGGGCCGGATTCATTGGCAGCAACCTGGTGCATCGCTGGCACCGCAACCATCCGGATGACCGCATTGTGGTGCTGGACAAGCTCACCTATGCGGCGGATCCCAAGCAGATTGAAGGCCTCGACGGCGTGGAACTCGTGGCCGGCGACATCCAGAACCTGGAGCTGGCACGGCACCTCATCGAGCAGAACAAGGTCACCAAGGTCTTCCACCTGGCAGCGGAAAGCCACGTGGATCGCAGCATCACGGGACCTGCGGCCTTCATCCAGACCAATATGGTGGGCACCTTCTCCATGCTGGAGGCCGCCCGGCAGGCCTGGGCCAACCAGAAGGACTGCCGCTTCCTCCATATCAGCACGGATGAGGTGTACGGCTCCCTGGGCGATACCGGCAAGTTTCACGAGGAGATGGCCTATGCGCCCAACAGCCCCTACAGCGCCAGCAAGGCCGGCAGCGACCATCTGGTGCGGGCCTACCACCACACCTACGGACTGAATGTAGTGACGACCAACTGCTCGAACAACTACGGCCCGAGGCAGCATCCCGAGAAGCTGATCCCCCTGGCCATCACCCGCATGGCCAAGGGCGAGCCCATCCCCATCTATGGCGATGGCCTCAACATCCGCGACTGGCTCTTCGTGGAGGACCACTGCGCCGCCCTGGAGACGGCGATGTTGAAGGGCGTGGCAGGGGAGACCTACTGCGTGGGTGGGGACAACGAACAGACCAATCTCGCATTGGTGGACCTTCTTTGCGACCTGGTGGACCAGCACCTCAAACGCTCCGAAGGCACTAGCCGCAAACTCAAGACCTTCGTCCAGGACCGGGCCGGGCATGACCGCCGGTACGCCATCGATGCCACCAAAATTCAGACCGAACTTGAGTGGAAGCCGGAAGCGACTT
>CAIYNT010000299.1 GCA_903927605.1 uncultured Holophagaceae bacterium | reverse complement strand
GCCTCGATCGGCCTCGGAGGAGGACGTCAAGAAGGCGTATCGCAAGCTGGCCCGAAAGCACCATCCGGATCTGAATCCGGGCAACGCAAAGGCGGAGGCCGAGTTCAAGAAACTTGCCGAAGCCAACGACGTACTTTCGGATCCCGAGAAGCGGAAGAACTACGATAACTACGGGGACCCGAATGGTCCTGGCACCCAGATCCCACCCGGCTTCCAGCAGGGGGCGGGCTTTGGTTTTGAGGATATCTTCGCCGGCTTCGGCGGTCGGCCAGTCCGCCAGGGGCCCGAGCGCGGCGAAGATCTGATCCATTCGGTGCGGTTGGGATTCAAGGAGGCCTATGAGGGGACACGCCTAAGCTTACGCGTGAACCGGTCGGAGCCCTGCTTGACCTGTCACGGCACCGGTGAGTCCAGTCGCAAACAGGAGACCTGCCCTACCTGCCAGGGCAAAGGCAAGGTGGGAGGAGGTTCGGGTTTCCTCTCCTTCGGGCGCACCTGTCCGGAGTGCGGCGGGCGGGGCACCAAGGCTCCAGCCTGCCCCGATTGCGATGGCGCCGGCCGCCATGCTCGGCAGGAGACCGTCACCATTGCCATCCCGGCTGGAGTGGAAGACGGAGCGCGTCTGCGGGTGGCCGGCAAGGGTGAGGCTGGACGAAGGGGTGGCGGGCCCGGCGACCTCTTCTTGCAGATCAGCATGGAACCGGATGCGCGCTTCGAGCGCAAGGGCCCCAATCTCTACGTGCGCCTGCCCATCAGCTTCTCAGAGGCGGCGCTCGGGGCGAAGGTGGATGTGCCGACGCCAGAGGGGCAGCAGACCATTAAGGTCCCACCGGGCACCCAGACCGGGGCACGACTGCGCCTGAAGGGCAAGGGCATGCCAATCCCCCGGGGCAGCCAGCGGGGGGATCTCATCGCCGAGGTAGTCCTTGTGACCCCCTCGATCCAGGATGAGCGCAGCAAGGAACTGCTCCGGGAACTGGCCGACCTGAACGATTCAGACGTACGCAAGCAGCGGAGTGCCAGATGAGTTCGAGGGATCCGAGACTTGGCGCCTACATGATCGGCGTGGTGTCGATGCGCTACAGCGTGCATCCTCAGACGCTTCGCCTTTACGAGCGCGAGGGCCTGCTCACCCCCAGTCGCACCGAAGGGAAGACGCGCTTATACAGTGACGAGGATCTGGAACGCCTGGAGTTCATCCTGAATCTCACCCGTGACCTCGGCGTGAATCTGGCCGGTGTCGAAGTGGTGCTAAGCATGAGGGAGCGCCTGAACCATCTTCAGGAGGACCTGGAGCGTCTGGCGCATGCACTGGAGGCGGCCGGCCTCAAGGACGTGCCAAAGCCCACCTCGGCCACTGGGCTGGTGAAACTCGCCCCCCACGGACTGCGCAAGCGCTGACTTCCTCCGAGTTCTCCTGGGGCCCTGGATCGCTTGCTATGCTGATCCTTCCCCTTAGGTGATCCGTGCCCCTCCGGCATCTCGAAGAGCGCTCGCTCGACAAGTACTTCGACTCGATCCGCCATCTGCCCCTGCTGACGGCAGAGGAGGAGCGGATCAACGGGCGCCTGTGGCAGAACGACCGCAACCCCGAGGGCCTTCGCAAACTGGTGGAGGGGAATCTGCGTTTTGTGGTGAAGGAGGCCCGCAAGTTTGAAGGCATGGGACTCGATCTGCTGGATCTCATCAGCGAAGGCAATCTCGGCCTCATTGAAGCAGCCAAGCGCTTTGATCCCGAGCGGCAGAACAAGTTCCTGACCTACGCCTCCTGGTGGGTGCGGCAGGCCATCTTCCACGCCCTGGCCGAACATGGGAACAAGATCCGCTTGCCCCAGAAGGTGGCAGGCCATCTGGTGCACCTCAACCGCGTGACGCAAAAACTCAGCCAGGCACTGGGGCGCACGCCCATGCTCCAGGAGATTGCCCAGGCCGCCAGCCTGAGTATTGAGGACGTGGAGCGGTACCAACTGCTTCAGCAGACGACGTCCACCGTCTCCACAGAGCAGGGCCTCGGTGACTCTGATCTCACGGTGGGAGACAGCCTGGAACAAGAGGTGGAACCCTCCGCCATGCACACGCTGGATCAGGAGTCTTTCCTCGAGCAGATCGAAGTCAGCCTGGCCGCCCTGAGTGAAAAGGAACGCACCATCATCTCCTTGCACTTCGGCATCGGTGGCGAGGATCCGCTGACCCTCGAACAGATCGGCAAGCGCTTCGATCCACCCATTTCCCGCGAGCGGGTGCGCCAATTGGAGGAGCGGGCCTTCGCGCGCATCCGCGAGCGCCGCCGGGAGGTGCTGGGTGGCTTCCTGAGAGGGGGGGATGGGCCATGAAAGGTCGACCGGACTGCCCCCGCTGTCAGGGCAAGGGCTTGGTGTTCGACGCGGATCCGCAAAAACCGGTGCTGGTATGCGGATGCACGGCGGATGTGGCACCCGATGCCGAGACCCTGGGCCTTCCCTCCCGATACCGAGAGGCGGATTTCTCTCGGTTCTGGAAGTGGTGGAACAACGCCCAGGCCAGTGGCGTGCGGGCCCTTCTGGACCGGGTGCCAGATCTGGAGGATCTATTGACCCGCCCGGTGGACGAGGTCGGGGAGCTGGAAGGACGAGACGAGCTGGCCAAGCTGCTGCAGGCCCTCCGCAAGCGCCCTGAGCATGGCATTCGTCCCGCCGGGGCCGAGAGCCTGTCCCAGTGGGCCACCACAGGCAAGCACAAGTTCCGGCATGGCTGGGAGCTGTGGTGGATCCACGGCCCTGCCCAGAGCGGCCGGAGCACCCTGGCCGCGGCGGCCCTGCGGGCCTGGACTGAGCGCACGGGTCGCGGTGGCAGCTTCGTATCCGTGCGGACCCTCAGCCAGGCCATCAAGGACGTCTATCACGATGTCCGAAGCTATCAGAACCAGGCCTTCCAAAGCGTCCGCGACCTCATCGAGCCCCTTCAGGAACAGCCCATCCTCGTGCTGGACGACTGGGACCGCATGGATTCGGACATCCGTGTCGCCCAGGCCCTGGCTCAGTTGCTGGATCATCGCTACAGCGAAGAGCTGCCCACCCTCCTCACGGCGTCCTACCCGCCGGAGGCCATGGATCGGCGCGAGAACCATCCCCTTGTCCGGCTGGAGGACAGCAGCCTTTTCGAGCGGCTGCGGGGTGCCGAACGGGTGGAGATGGTGCCCGCCCTCAAACCCTGGATCGAGCGGATGGAACGAATCTAGCCGATGAAAGCCCTGCTGCGCGGCCTGCTCCATCTGCACCTCTCCCGGTCGCGGGGTCTGTGGTTCCTCGTGGCAGGTCTGACGCTCATTCTTGGATGGGGCACGCTGCGGGTGGAACGGGCTCTGGACCTCATGAGCCTGTTGCCCTCGGAGCATCCGGCGGTGCGCGCGAACCTGGTGGCGGGGGTAGGCCAGCAGGAACTGCTCTGGCTGGTGGCCGAGGGCGGCGAGGCAGACCTGGAGGCCCGTCGCGCCTGGGCCGAGGGCCTGGTGGATCGCCTGCTGACCCAGGGGAATCTGCCTCTGAATGGTCTGGCAGCAGAGGGTCGCCTATCGGATCCGATCCCGGTCCCGGGACCCGGCGGGGTCAGTCCATGGCCGGCGCTGCTCGCGGTGGGCGCCATCACCGAAGGCGATGCCGCCGTGAGTCGCCTCACCACGGAGACCCTCTACACCCTGGCACCCGCCTGGTTGGGGGACCGCCTGGCGCCGCTGATGGACCCCGCCTTGCTCCAGCGCCGCCTTCGAGCCACCGCCAAGGCACTGTCGTCCCCGGAGCCCCTGCCCGCGGCCCTGGCCCGGCTGGATCCGCTCGGCCTGCGGGACCTCGCGCCCCAGAACGGCGAAGGCATGACCAAGGCCAAGGAACTGGGCCGGGCCTTCACCCTGCGTGTGCGTACCGGCTATTTCGAGACCAAGGATGGTCACTTCGTGCTGCTGCCGCTGGTGGCTGGATTTCCACCCACGGACGTAAAGGCCACCACCCGAGCGCTGGTCTGGCTGGGTCGCGGGGCCCACGGACCCCTGCCTGCGTCCGCGAGCCTCCGGGGAGCCGAGGTTGCGCTGGAGCCAGCGGATGGACGTGTCTTCCGTCTTCAGGTCACCGGCGCCCACGCCATCACGGCCTGGGAATCCCATCGCCTCACGGTGGAAGTGCTCTTGAGCCTCGGCCTGAGCTTTGTCCTCATCGGTCTGGTCTACTGGCTGGGGTTCCGCACCCTGGCCGGTTACGGGTTCGTCATGGTGCCCCTCCTCATCGGCATGATCTGGGCCCTGGGATTGACGGGTTGGATCCTGGGCCGGGTGAACTTGATGGCCGCAGGCTTTGGTGCGGTGCTGTTGGGGGTCGGCGACGATGTCGGTATCCTTCTCTTCAGCCGCTATCGGGACGAGCGCCGGGCCGGTCGATCCAAGCCACAGGCCCTGCGGGCGGCGCTGCTCAGCACCGGCCCCGGTGTGGTGGCGGGGGCCATTGCCACGGCTCTGGCCTTCCTGGCCCTTGCCTTTGCACCTTTCCCCGGCATCCGCGACCTGGGCCTGACCACCGGACTCGGTCTGTTGGCCTGCCTCGCCGCCACCTTCCTGGTGCTGCCCGCGCTCCTGGTCGGGTTGGACCGCGGAACTGGAACCTTTGCGCCGGGACCGGCCGCCGCTTCTGCTCCTCGTCACCGCTGGGCCCCCTGGGCGGCCCTGGCCCTCCTGGCCCTGGCCCTGGTGGGTGCGCCCCGCACCCGTTGGGAAGAGGATCTGCGGCGCTTCCGGGCCGCGGGGAACCCGGCCCTTACCCTGCAGGAGCGGCTGACGCGGACCCTCGGGGCCAGCCTCCAGCCCCTGGCCCTCCAGATCCCACTGGAAGATCCGGATCGTCTGCCGGCGCGATGGAACAAGCTCAGCCCCATTCTGCGGGAGGCCGGGTTGCCGGCACCTGACTGGAAATCCCTCGATCCCGAGCTTCGCCACGGGCTGGGGTCGGAAACCTGGCGTCGGCAGGTGCTGGAAGCCGCCGCCAAGGCCGGCCTGGATCCCGCCGCTCTGGAAGGTCCCCTGGCGGCCCTGGCTTCAGCTTCCGCGGATCCGACCCAACCTGTGCGGGCCTTAGAAGCGCTGCTGCCACGAATCCCTCAGCCGGAAGAGCACCGCCCATGGAATCTCTGGGACGGGCTTCACAAGGGCCGGAAACCCCCGCCCCTGGCCCCTGCCCTGACAGTGCCCCTGCGGCTGGATGAGGCCGCCCTCCTCCGGCTCACCCCCATCGTGGAAGCGGCAGGGGGCCGTTTCGTAGGGACCCAACCTCTCTTCCGGGTGGTGAAGGGCATCGCCAAGGAGGCGGTTCAGGAGGCCGTGCTCCTGGCTTTGGCGGGCATCTTTGTGGTCATCGCCGTCTTTGGACGCAGTTTGCGTTTCGCCTGGTACGCCCTGGTGCCCCTGCTCGCCAGCCAGGCCGGGGTCTTCGGAGCCCTCGGTTGGGGTGGCGAGCCGCTGACCTTCCTGTCCCTCATGGCCATCCCCATCGCGCTGGGGGTGAGCGTGGACACAGCCTTCAACCTGCTGCACCGCGCCCGCAGCGAGAGCGATGCACCCCAGCGCGTGGCGCGCGTGAACGCCGTCTGTGCTGGCACCACCCTCGCCGGTTTTGGTGGCATGGTCTTCAGCGGCTATCGCGGCCTGCGGGGTCTCGGCCTCGCCTGCCTAGGTGGCGTCGCCTTGGCCCTGCTGCTCACCCAGTGGCTGCTGCCCGTGCTGCTGGAGAAGTGGCCCTTGGAGAAAAAGTGAATTCCTTGAATGACATCCTCCGAGCTCGACTCGCCCAGGGTCCCGTCCCCGCCGCCGAGGTGATGGCCCTGGGCCTCTACCACCCGGAGCATGGTTACTACCGGCGTGCCCAAGGGCCCTGGGGTTTCGACGGCAAGGACTACTACACGGCCCTGGATCTGGGTCCCCTGCTGGGTCAGACCCTCGCCCTGCGGTTGGAAGCGGCCTGGGAGCGGCTGGGTCGGCCCGCGCGCTTCACCGCCCTGGAGCCCGGCGCGGGCCGAGGCTGGCTGGGCCGTGATGTGCTGAACGCCGTGTCCGGTCCTTTTGCCGAGGCACTCATCTACGTCCATCGCGATGACAACCCAGCGGCCAGACACGCAGCCGAAGAAGCCCTGGCTCCTTTTTTATCAGGAAACCGCACGCGGTTTGCCGCCGAGTCGGAACGACTGGACCCCTTCACCGGGGCCATCTTCAGCAACGAACTCTTTGACGCCCTGCCCGCCCAACCCTGGCGCTGGGATGGAGAACGGTGGCTGTGTGAAATGCTGACCATGGCCGGTCCCGAGTGGCGGGTTGCCGATCCGGGTGAAGCGGGAGCCTGGTTCGCCAGCCAAACCGATGGGCTGGAGCCCAACGATGGCAGCATCTGGTGCGAGGCCCTGCCGGGTCTGGTGCATGGACTGGCCTCCTCCTTGGAAGCGGGCCTCTTCCTGGCGGTGGACTACGGCGAATCCGCCGCGCGGCTGCTGGCCAAGGGCGCCGACCTGCGCCGCTTCAAGGCCCACAGCGTCGATGGGAAGTGGCACGAGGATCTGGGTGAAGCCGACCTGACAGCAGATGTCGATTTCACTCGTCTGGCTGTGCTGCTGGAAGCGGAAGGCCTGTCGGATCTCAACCACATGGAACTGAGCAAGTGGATCCGCACCCACGCACCCCTGGATGAGTGGGGCGCCGACTGGATGTCACTCCCCGTCCCGGACCGGATGAAACGCACCGAGAACCTCCTCCAACTCACCCTGCCCAACATGATGGGCAGCCGGTTCAGGGTGCTCGAAGGATGGAAGACGGCGTAAAACGGAGTTCCTAACCACGAAGACGGAAGGACCACGAAGAAAACATGCGACGTCAGTTCTCGTGGTCTTCCTGCCTTCGTGGTGAAAATTCACTTCTCCGAATACCGACCCACCCCGATGCCACTGGGTCTCGCGGCGTTATGAAACACGGTGTGGGTGGCCTTCTTGTAGTCTTCGGGCCTGGCCTGATTGATGTCCATGAACACCTGGGGATTGCGGTCCATGAGGGGGAACCAGGTGCTCTGGATCTGCACCATGACGCGGTGGCCCTTCTGGAAGGTGTGGAAGATGTCGTTCATGGTCCAGGCCACGCGGGTGGGCTGACCGGGCGTGAAGGGGGCAGGCTGCTCCAGGCTGTCGCGGAACTTGCCCCGCATGACTTCGCCGCGCACCAGCTGCTGATAACCGCCCATGGGGTTGGGATCGGGGTCCCAGACGGGGCCGCCCGGCTGGAAGTCGGGGTTCTTGAAGGCATCGGGATAGACATCGATGAGCTTCACTACCCAGTCGGCATCGGTGCCCGTGGTGGCCACGAACAGGTCTGGGCGAAGGGCTCCGGCCAGGGTCAGATCTTCCGCCAGCACCTGGGTCTGGAACACCAGCACATCCGGACGCCGCCCCGCGAAGCGCTGATCCGCCGTCATGTACTCCTTGGGCATGCCGATGGCCACCTGTTCAATGAAGGGTACGGGTTTGGCCGGGTCGGAGATGAAGGAATCCGCGCCACTGTCGGCTGATGGTGGCGTGAAGGAAAGCTGTCCACCGGGCTGAAGGTAGAGCTCCGAGGGTTTCGTCCCTTTTGGTGGCCAGGCATCGAGGTTATGCCAGCGATTGGGGCCAGTCTCGAAGACGGTGGCCTTCGCCGGGACGGGGTCTCTGGTTTCCTTCAGGTGGTGCATGAAAAAGGGGAAGAGCACCTTGGCCTGGAACCATTCCGAGGTATCGGCCCCAAATTGCACGGGGCCCAGGTGGTCCCCCTTGCTCCGCTCCCATCCTCCGTGGGACCAAGGGCCCATGACCAGGCGGCTGTCCGTGGCGGGGCTCTGACGGCCGAGGGCCTGGAAGACCTGGAGGGTGCCGTAGAGGTTCTCTGCGTCGAACCAGCCGCCCACGGTGAGCACGGCGGGCTGCACGTCCTTCAGTTGGGGCCGCAGGTTGCGGGCCTGCCAGAAGGCGTCGTAGGTCGGGTGGTCCAGCATCTCGTTCCAGAAGGCCACGTCCTTCGTGTACTGCCGGGTGGCGCCGGTGCTACCCAGGCGCAGGAACCAGTCGTAGCCATCCGAGGTGCCATGTTCCAGGGGGGTGGGCCAGGCGCCGATGGGGGTTGGCCTGGGCTTGCCGAAGGTCACCATGAAGTTGAAGGCGTGGGGCAGCCAGAGGGCACCGTTGCGATGGAAGTCATCGCCCTGGAACCAGTCCACGATGGGCGCCTGGGGCGACACGGCTTTGAGGGCGGGATGGCCCGCGAGCATGCCCACGGCGGTGTAGAAGCCGGGGTAGCTGATGCCCCACTGGCCCACCCTGCCATTGCTCCCGCTCACGTGCTTTAGCAGCCACTCGATGGTGTCATAGGTATCGGTGCTCTCATCCACGGCGGCACCACTGACGGCCCGCTGGGGCCGCATGTTCACGAACTCCCCTTCGGACATCATCCGGCCCCGCACGTCCTGGTAGACGAATATGAGACCCTCATCCTGAAATTGCACAGAGGGGCCAAGCTGGTCCGTGAAGGACTTCTCTCCGTAGGGGAACGCGCCGTAGGGCGTGCGCTGCAGGAGGATGGGATAGGCGTAGCTGGTGTCCTTCGGCGTGTAGATGGCCGTGAAGAGGCGCACACCGTCCCGCATGGGAATGAGGACCTCGCGCTTGTTGTAGTGGCCCTGGATCCCGGCTGGTTCGGGTCCGGAACGGGACTGGAGCCTTCGGGCCTGGAGATCCAGCGGGGCTGCCAGAAGGACAGCCGCAACGAGAGCAGCGATCCGCAAGATTCTTGGGAAGAACATGCCGACTCCGTGTGTGGCCGTCATGTTAAGCGGTATGGCCCGGGGCCGAGGCGATCTTCCTGCCTGACTTGCCAATCTCCTCGACGGGGGAGCTGGCTTTTGCTGAACTGGAGGACGCGCCCCGAGCCGGGGCCACCTCGCCAGGACTGCCCCCGCCATGAATCATCCCCTTGTGCATCAGCCCGCTGAATGGGATCGCCACAGCGCCTGCTGGCTGGCCTGGCCCAGCCATGGCCAGCTCTGGCAGGAGCACCTCGGCCCAGCCCAGGCGGAATTCGCAGCGCTCTGTATGGCCATCGCGGAAGAGGGCGGCGAGGCTCTCGAACTCCTGGTGCTGAACGATCAAGCGGAAGCCGAGGCCCGTGCGGCCTTGGCACCTGTGATTGGGCAAGTGCGGTTTCATCGCATGCCCGTGGGCGACATCTGGCTACGGGATACAGCGCCGATCTTCGTGCAGACTCGTTCGGGGGCCCTCGGGGCGACCTGCTTCCGCTTCAACGGCTGGGGCGGCAAGTACATGCTGCCCAACGATGACGAGGTGGCGGGCCGCGTGGCAGCGCTGAGCGGGCTATCGCGGATCGACCACGACTGGATCCTGGAAGGCGGCTCCGTGGAGGTGGATGGCGAAGGCACCCTGCTCACCACCCGCCAGTGCCTGCTGAATCCCAACCGCAATCCCGGCATGGATCAAGCGGCCATCGAGAAGGCCCTGCGGGAGAGTCTCGGCGCCGAGAAGGTGTTGTGGCTGGAAGAGGGCCTGATCAACGACCACACAGATGGCCATATCGACACCCTGGCCCGCTTTATCGCACCCGGCGTCGTGGTCTGCATGGAGGCACGCGATAGGAACGACCCCAATGCCGCCACCCTGGATCGCCTCGCTTCGGATCTGGCCGCCTGCACCGATGCGCGTGGGCGGAGACTCCAAGTGGTGCGAATTCCCTCCCCGGGCATCGTGCTGGACGAAGCTGGAGAGCTCCTGCCCGCCAGCTTTGTGAATTTCTACATTGGGAACCGCAGCGTGGTGGTACCGACCTACGGCACCGCCTATGACGAGGCGGCTGTGGCCGCCCTCACTCCGCTCTTTCCGGGGCGGCGAGTCCTGGGCCGTTCCGCCCGTGCCATCCTCAGCGGGGGCGGTGCCTTCCACTGCATCACCCAGCAGCAGCCGGAGGTTTTGTGAGCCCAGTCCGCGTCGCCGCCACCCAGTGCGCCTTTACGGCCAGCCTTGACGAGAACGTGGCCCAAGTGGAGAACCTGGTGCGCGAGGCCGCGGCGAGGGGTGCCCAGGTGATCCTGCCTTCAGAGTTGTTCGAGGGGTACTACTTTTGCCGCGAAGAAATAGATGCGTTCTTCGACTGGGCCAAGCCCGCCGCAGGCCATCCCACCATCGCGCGATTCCAGCGGTTGGCCCAGGAGCTGGGCGTGGTGATTCCGGTGTCCTTCTTCGAGCGCGATGGACAGGCCTTCTACAACAGCCTCGCCCTGGTGGATGCGGATGGCTCGATGCTCGGCATCTACCGGAAGAGCCACATCCCCGACGGTCCCGGCTATGAGGAGAAGTTCTACTTCCGGCCCGGCAACACCGGCTTCAAGGTATGGGACACCCGCTTCGGCAAACTCGGGGTGGGCATCTGCTGGGACCAGTGGTACCCCGAATGTGCCCGGGCCATGATGCTCATGGGTGCCGACCTCTTGTTGTATCCCACGGCCATCGGTACCGAGCCGGAGAACCCGGACCTGGATACGAAGGACCTCTGGCAGCGCGCCATGATCGGCCATGCCGTGTCGAATGTGGTGCCCGTGGTGGCTTCCAACCGCATTGGCACGGAAGGCGGCCAGACTTTCTACGGTCATTCCTTCATTGCGAACCACCGCGGCGAGAAGGTGGCCGAGCTCGGGAGGATCGATGCGGGCGTCATCGTGGCGGAGCTGGACCTGGAGGAGATCCGCCGCAACCGGGCCTCCTTCGGCTTCTTCCGAGACCGGCGTCCCGACCTGTACGGGCTGATCTCGAAATCCTGATCAGCCGAATAGCTTGAGGGTGTCATCCAGGGCCCGGAGCACGCTCAGGACATGGAAAGGCTCCACGACCAGGTGGTCCACGGCCCCGGCGGCCACGGCCCGATTGCGCTTCAGCTCGGCCTCCTCAAAGCTCCCCGCGATCAGGACCGGCAGGGGGCAGGCCTCATCTTGGATGAGGCGACGGCACCGCTCCATGGCGGAACCGGACCTCAGCAGGTGGTGGATCAGCACCAGACGGATGCGACCCCAGCCTTCGTCGCCGACGCCCAGGTCCTTCAGGGCAGGCTTCGCGGGGCCTGGCCCCAGATCGAAGGCAGCCACCCCGAACTTGCGCCCAATGGCCTCGGCCAGCCGGGCCGGGAAAGCCTCACCTTCGGCCAGGACCAGCACCAGCGGATCCCGGTCCACAAGCAGTTTCGGCAGCGCTGCGGCTGGTCGAGGCAGGTCCCGCCGTCCAGGCAGCCGGGAGGATTCGAGCCCACCCGGGTTGAACCTGGACCGGTCCCGGTTGGCCTGCTGGTGTCGGGCTTCCAGCAGCCACTGGCGGTAGCGACCCACGGCCAGCCGATCCGCGGAAGCGGAGAGGTGAAGCCCCCAGATCTTCTCACCGAAATAGGCGACCCGAACCGGTAGCACCAGGCTTTCCCCCACTGCGGCCCGCAGGTCCACCGTGGAGGTGGCATTGAGCCTCAGCATGTCGCCCAGGATCCGAGTGCCCTCCGGTGGGGCCAGCTCCAGGCCGTCTTCCCCAAAGGCCGTCGCCAGGCCGTCCTTCACGTCATTGTGCTGATCGGCAAAGGGACAGGCAAGGGGCCGGTCGGGGACGAAGTCCGCCAGGCGATGGGTTTCGAGGGCCCGCAGCAGTCGGGGCATGGTGACGTGGCAGGCCTCGACGCCATGGAGCTTGCCGTGACCCTGGAAGTCCACCACGGCTTCAAAGGGAAGGCCCCGGTCCAGCAACTTCAAGGACAGGCGGGCACCGGGTTTGAGGCGCCATTGGCCCCGCTCCAGATCCGAGATGCCGAGGATGATCCGGTCCGGAGCTTCGGCCAGCACCTTGAACTCGCCGTGGAGGGCGCCGAAGACCAGCTGGACGGCATCTTCTCCCTCGCAGAGCCGCTGGAAGACCATGCGAATGGCCTCGCTTTTGTCCTTGTCGAGATTGCTGACTCCCATGAAGACCTATCGGGCATCGCGGGCAGGACTCAAGCTTCGCCCAGGAGACCCCCGACGGCGCTATAGGGGTCCAGAGTCCGATCCGCGATGCCCTGGATGGCGGCCTCCACGCGTCCTTGTCCCGCCCGGGCCTTGGCTTGTCGCACCGCGGCCTCGGCCAGCAGCGACTCGAAGCGCAGCCGGGCCCGCTCCCGGGCCTTCCGGGCCAGACCGCCATGGGCCCGCAGCCACTGGCCATGCTCACGCACCTGGACCAGGAGGGCGGGCACGCCCTCCCCCACCTGGGCCACCGTGCGGAGGATTGGGGGGTCCCAGCCCTTGGCCATGGAGAGCGATTTCATGGCCTCCAGTTCCCGCTCGACCTGGTCGGCCCCATCCCGATCGGCCTTGTTGATGATGAATAGATCGGCCACCTCCATGATTCCCGCCTTGATGGCCTGGATCTCATCGCCCATGCCGGGGACCAGCACGACGCAGCAGGTCTGGACGCAGCTGACCACATCCACTTCGTCCTGGCCTACGCCCACGGTCTCCACGATCACAGTGTCGAAGCCCGCGGCATCCAGGAGGTCGATGGCGTCCTGGGTGGCCCGCGAAAGGCCACCGAGGGCTCCGCGGGTGGCCATGCTCCGGATGAAGATGCCGGGGTCCGCCGCGATGCGCTGCATGCGGATGCGGTCACCCAGAATCGCCCCACCGCTGAAAGGCGAGGTCGGGTCCACCGCCAGGATGCCCACCCGCTGGCCCTCCGCCCGAAGAGCCCGGGCCAGCTGGTCCGTGAGGGTGCTCTTGCCCGCGCCGGGGGAACCCGTGATACCGATCACTACGGCTCGGCCCAGGCAGGGCCAGACTCGCGCCATGAGTTCCCGGGCCCCGGAATGGCCGTTTTCCATCCAGGAGATGGCCCGGCCCAGGGCCCGGTGTTCACCGCGGCGCAGGGGTTCCATGAGGTCGACGGGAAGGGGCATGTGCCCAGGATGCCAGACTTCAGGCTTCCCAACTCGCGGCCTGTCGCCGGATGGGGTACCCTGATTGTTCGGCCCCGGCCGCACTGGAAGCAACCGCATGAACAAAGGGCCCAAATCGTCCAACACTCCTCTTCCTGGGGGTGCGGTTCCGGACCAGGCCGACAAACCCACGCCAGTACTGCTCACCAAACGGGCCCCGGTGGCACCTCCGGACCCCAAGGCTCCCCGCGAGAAGATCTGCGCCGAGTGCGGGATGCATTTCCGGGTCGAAGCGGGGGAGAAGTTCTACCTCTGCCCGGACTGCTACCGGCGCTCCTTCGTCTATAAACGGAAAGGCGGAAAAGACGTAGCCCGGATTCTGACGCACATCATCTGCGCCAGCTGTGGCGCCCAGGAGTACCTGCCCTTCGTGCCAGACGATCCAGCCAAGGCCCTCTGCCGGGCCTGTTACGCCAAGGAGCGCCCGGAACCAAAGCCCGCCCCCAGGCACCCTCATCGATAGCCCTATAGTCCTGCGAGGATCCTTCCATGCGCTTGCCCATCCTGCCCATCCTGCTCACTGCGACTCTGCTACCCGCCCAGGCGCCAGCCAAGTCCGACCATCCAGCCACGAAAAAGGCCACTACCAAGAGCGCTGTCAAGACGACCCCCGAGGCCGAGACTGCACGCCAGGCACTGAGGCAGGTCCTCGATGCCGTGGATTCCGGGTGGTTCGGGCAGCTCTATCAGGGTGTGACCTCTGTGGATATGCAAGGCACGCTGGGCATCGCCCTGAGCGCCGCGGCGGTGAATCAGAAAGTGGACAGCGCCAGCCAGGGGATGGTCAAGGGCAACAGTCAGGGCGGCCAAGCCAACCTCCGGGTCAAGGGCACCTATTTCGCCAACGGCGACTTCAAGACCGATCTGGCCGGGGACTTCGGAACGCTGCTCTACACCCGTCGCGGCAACCGCGGCTTCCTCTACAGCAAGGAACAGAACGCCTACACCACCCGCGTGGATCTGCCACCCGTCGATGCGCCCACCACTTACATGGCCTGGTTCCGCCAGACCCTGAACGACATCAAGGCCGTCTACATCGATGCCCCCACCTTCCAGGCCAGCTTGGCGGGAGAAGAGGGGGCCGAAGGCCACGTCATTCAGCGGCTGGTCTTCAACGCCCCCACGCAGGGCTGGGACGCCAAGAAGCGGGAGCAGGGCATGGCCCAGAGCCTGGGCTTCTGGAAGCGCGGCAAGCTCGAAGTCGCCGTGGACAAGGCTACCAAGCAGCCCCTGCGGCTCGATTTCCGCAACGATGAGCAGGGCGTGCACACCCACATGGACTTCTCCTATGGCAGCAACGGCCGCCTGCAGTCCGTGAACATCAGCAACAGCAGCCGCGGCTTTGAAGGTCCAGGCTGGCTGCGGGTCGGCTACGGCGGGGACGGACGGATGTCGAATGTCGCCGGCGAACTGGCCAGCCAGGACAAAAGGGTCTCCTTCGCCATGGACCTGGCCTGGTCAAAGTCCCGCACCGCCACCGACATCGCGGCCATTCCACCCGCTGGCGCCACCAAGCGCGGGCGCGAAGAAATGGAGACCCAGCTCCTCGTGGGCCTCGCCTCCAAGATCTTCGACCTCCAGCGCGCCGGGCTCAACCTGCGGAGCGTGACCATCAGCGGCAAGTAGCGGAGACCGGTTTCCATCGAGACATGGCGCCACCTGGTGGCCAACCGGACGTCCGAAAGGATCTTGGTTGCAATAGGGTTGCATTCCATCTTCGATGCACCTGGTCGATGACCGGCTCGCTCGCTGTAAAAGCAGCAACTGCGATATACTGCCCGTCAGTCGGGGCGTGGCGCAGCCTGGTAGCGCATCTGCTTTGGGAGCAGAGGGTCGGAGGTTCGAATCCTCTCGCCCCGACCATAAATCGGGAGGACGCCCCGCGGGATGTGTCGCCTCCATACGTTGTATGGGGCCATCTGAAACTTCGGCATCTACTCCCGGTGCCAAGCCACCGTGACGGGTTTCCCGGGTTCCGGGAGCACGGCCCAGCTATCGCTGATGAAGACTTTGTAATGGCCCCCCGGCTTGATGTCCAACGCGATCAGATTGGTGGAGGCATCCCGCGTCCCGCCTCGAGTCATGTGTCCATAGGCTCCAGCCTGATATCCCGTGAACCCATAGTGGTAATCATCCGCTGCTTCCACGAGTCTCGCGTAGAACACGTAGGTTCCCGGTTTCTTCAGGTCCACCGTGAGGGAGGGCGTGTGTGGCCCGTACGCAAACTTGGTGGTCTGGCCGGTGTTGACCTCCTGGGCATAGATGGTGGCCGCGAAGGAATTGTCATTGTCATAGATGACGAACTTGATGCTAACTTTGGCGGTTTTTGGGCCGAACCCCAGCTTCTCGCAGCCGGCTAGGAGGAAGGGCAGGAACAGAACAGCGAGCGCTAGGGTCACGACCCACGCCCCTCCTCTCCCTTGGGACCGAGTGGGGGTATTTTGGCGATTCGTTTGCGCGCACATCACTCACGCTCCGATCACTACGCCTTGAATTCTAATGGCGATTCCTAGTCTCCGGTGCCGTTCCAATAGCACGATTACCCTGGATCAGGCTGGGTACGCCATGGCCTGCCCTTCCCGGCGGTAGTCGCTGACGGCCAAGCAATGATCGTCCCTCCGGAAGATGGCTTGCACGTCCGAGATGAGCTCGTGCTTGTCCTTGAGGGTGTAGCCCATTTCGGCCAATGCGGAGAGCAGCTCGGGCCGGTCGAAGCCGGGCTCGTGGGAAAGGACGTCGGGCCAGCCCTGGTGGTGCAGGCGGCTGGCTCGGATGAGGGCTTCGGGCTCGACGCCGTGAATCAGGCTGGCCAGGAGGATGTTCGCCAGGGTGGTGGGAATGGTGGGCCCCCCCGGGGTGCCCAGCAGCATGTCCACGGCACCGCCCGAAGTCACGAGCACGGGAGCCATGTTGCTGGCGGGATGCTTGCCGGGCGCGAAGAGGTTCGGCGCACTGCCGATGACCCCGAAGTAGTTCTCCTTCCCTTCGATGAAGGAGAAGGAATCGATGCTGCCGTTGAGCAGGAATCCAGCCCCGGCCACGGCCCATTTCGAGCCATAGCGGAGGTTCATGGTGTAGGAATTGGAGACCGCATTGCCCTCGGCGTCGATGATGGCGAAATGGGTGGTGTTCTTCCCTGCGTTCTTCGAAGCCTGGCACCCGGCGGCCAGGCACTCTGTGGGTGTATCCCGGGCGGGATCGATGAGTCCGAAGCGCCGGTCCAGGTTCTCCTGGGTGAGGAGCCGCTGGTAGGCAGGTCCGGATGGGATGTCCCCCAGGTAGTCCATGCGGTCGATGAAGGCCAGCTTCGAGGCCTGGGCCACGTTGTGGTAGTACTCGGGACTGCCAAACTCCCAGCGCCGGAATTCCGCTCGATCCAGGATGCTCAGAATCTCCAGCAGCATGGCGCCGCCCCCTTCGGGTGGCACCGTCCAGACCTGTCTGCCTGTGATTTCTACATGGATGGGATCCACTTCCCGCAGGCTGTACTTCGCCAGATCTTCCGCGGCGATGAACCCGCCGTTGGCCTGCATGTCAGCCACGATTTGCTCGGCGATCCGGCCCTGGTAGAAGGCCTGTTCCCCCTCCTGGGCGAGGGTGGTCAGGGTCTTCGCGAGGGCCGGATTCGGCAGGAGATCACCGGCCTTGAAAGGTTCCGCCCGGACGTAGATCCGCCTGGCCTCAGGAGAAGCCGCGAGCTTGGGGCCGAGGCGGTTGAGGCAGTCCGCTTCGTACTGGGTGATCACCGCGCCGTCCTGGGCCCGCTGGGCGACGGCCAGCAGCAGATCTTGGGCCTTCAAGTTCCCATGGCGCTTCTGGATTTCAAAGAAGGCTTTGACGGTGCCGGGCACGCAGACAGAGGCTGGCCCGAAGGCTGTTTTATCGGGATCCGGTGACCCATCCGGCATCAGGAAGGCTTCCCGCGTAGCGCCCCTGGGGGCCTGCTCCCGGTAATTGAAGACCTTGGGTCGCCCCCCTTTTTCCTGAAAGAGGAGGTAGCCACCGCCTCCGAGATTGCCCGCCTGAGGCTGGTAGATGCAGAGGGAAAAGGCCGTGGCGAAGGCTGCATCGAAAGCGTTGCCGCCGTCCTGGAGCACCTGGATCGCCAGCTCTGACGCCTGCCGGGAGGCAGAGGCGACGGCCCCCTTCCCCCGGGCGGTGGAGACCTGTCCCGGCGCACCGGCGTTCATGGTGACCCGGAAAGCGTTGTAGTCGTTCGTCACTTTGATTCCTTGCGCACACCCTCAGTCTAGAACACACCGCAGTTTTCACCTTGGCATCCACCCTGCACTCCCCCTTGTGGTCGGCATCGCCTGCCCCCTGCGGGATGATGGGTGTTCCTCAGCCTAGGGTCAGTCGGCCTCGCCATTGGAGCCACAGTGTCATCGGATCCCATCTCAAACGCGAAGCTGATCGCCTTGCTGCGCCGCTTCATGATGGAGCATGCGAAATCTGCCTCCCGGTCCATCTGCCTGTGCCCCATCTGTGTGGACGCCAGGAAGATGCTTGAAAAAACCTATGGTGAGAAACCGATGGCCTGACAGGACCCAGCTAGGTCAATGGCTGGTCCTGGCCCAATGGGGCGCTGGTGCGCCCAGCTGGACTCGAACCAGCGACCTACGGCTTAGAAGGCCGTTGCTCTATCCGCCTGAGCTATGGGCGCGCAGAGATAGTCTAGCGGGTCGGGTTGGAAGTGGATCCGCCGCAGCGCGAGAGAAAGGACTCGAACCCCCCGCGTCCGGCTGCGCGGTCCGCCAGCGATGCTCCCGACAGCGCCCCGCGCTGTCTCCGCGATCCCATGGCCGTGGGATAGTGCCCTGTCGGTCCTCGTGACCCACCCGGCCGGGGACTCGAACCCACCGCATCCCGCTGCGCGGTCTGCCGACCCCGCTCCTGACAGCCCACTGGGCTGTCTCCGCAGGTCCATTATCGTGGGTTCGAGTCCAGGCCATTCCAATAGCCAAAGGGCCCCGCACGCGGGGCCCTTTGGCTATTGGGGCGGCTGATGGGACTCGAACCCACGACACCTGGAATCACAAGAAAGGTATCGGATCGCGGAGAGTCCCTCGTGGTGCGGGTTTGCAAGGGTGTCTTTGGACTCACCCCACACATACACCACAGACTCGACTTGCGGCGGGTGGTTTCAGCCGTGATTAGCCGTGATTGACCATGATTAGCCGTGTTTGACCATGATTAGCCATGTTTGATGCCTCTAAGTCCTTGAAAAACATGAAGGTGATTCTCTCGGATTAGACAGGAGGTCCAATAAACCACTTGGCACCTCTGGTTCTGCCTACGGGATGGATAAGGCCTTCGGCTTTCAGCTTTTGAAGCCAATCCTTGATGGTTCGTTCATGTAACCCGGGAAGCACCTGCTGAAGGTCTTCCAGCTTTGCCCCGTCCTCGGAGTCCTTGAGGTGCTGGAGAATGAGGGCCCGTTGAGCTGGGCGATCCAGCCCCTTCAGGCGAGTGTATTTCCCTTTCTCGCCAAGCAGGGTCATCAGTCGTCTAGACGGGAAGACCTTCCGCCCCATGTGTTCCAGGACACCCGTCTCGATCAGCTCCTGGATCCGTGGCCGGAGGGAGATCGGGATGGCTTGACCTCGGTAGGACAGGTCGAGAATCAGTAGATGGTCCGTATCGAAGCTGTGCACCTGCTCCAAGCCGATGGCCTCTAGTAGGCGGAGGAAGCGCACATCCTGAACTTGCCCATCTAGCGTGATGAAGACTTGGTAGTCGTCCGTGCCGTCAAATCGTGGGCGGGGCTTGGACTCCAGGATGCAAGCCTCTAAGATGCGGTCGAAGCCCTGCCCGCTGCGCTCCACTAAGCCGCACCGACCAAGCGCCTCGGCCAGCCGCCGGTTACGTGGTGCTTGCTTGTGCAGGATGGTCTCGGGTGTGATGCCCGGCAGGAATCCCCCAGGACTTTCAATGCGGATGCGGCTGGGGTGTTGTCGCACGAACACAGACCCATGAAGCCGGTAGTCCCGGTGGGCGACGGCATTGAGGATGGCCTCACGCACCGCACCCTCGTTGAAAGTCGGCAACTGCTTCATGTAGAGCCCGTCCTGCCAAGACTGGAGGTCGTTGCGTTTGTTGACCAGCGCCCATAGGGGATCGAGGAAGAGCAGTGCCCCCTCCCGGAACTCCACCCGCTCCTGGGCCGGGCCCGGCGACTCCCCTGACCTGTATTCAAACACCACTTCCGACTGGCCCAAGAGTCGGTTCAGAGCCTTGCGGGTGCCTAGCAGGATGAGGGCGGCGTAGGTGAGCTGCACACCATCGGCCAGCTCCGCATCCTCCAGCATCTGTGGGAGATTCTGAGACAACCGCTTGGGCTCCCGGCTCTTCTCGGCCCACCGCTCCCGGAAGACCTGTATGGCGTCAGGGTGGAGATCCTCAAGGGTAGCCCCAGGGCAGAACCCTGCCGTGAAGTCCGGACCGGTCTCGTCGAAGATCTGCTGGAGCTGGTGGGGCTTCATGTCCGTCAGCTCCTCCCCCTGACGGCACCAGTAGATCTTGTCGAACTTGAGCGGTAGACCCACGGGGTGGGGGGGCACATCAAAATGCACCACACGGCCTTCTGGGGTCTCCACGGCCTCGACCGGTATCCTCAGGTGCAGGGCCTTGACGAGTTCGGCACGAAGACCCTCCAGGGCAGGGAAGGCGCTGCTGCCCACGATCATGCGGGGTTTCTTATCTGTGACGCCGAGGAGCAGGTGTCCGCCGCCTTCATTGGCCAGGGCGCAGCAGTATTTGATGGCCTTGTCCTGGCTGAAGCTGGCCTTGGCCTCCTTGAACTCAAGGTGCTCGTCCTCGGCAGAGGTCATGAGGGCCAGGAGTTCGCCGTGGGTGAGGGGCATAGGAATCTCGAAGGTATTGGGTCAGTTCTGATTGATCAGGTTGAGGAGATCCTCAGACGTATAGTTACTCATGACCAGAGCGGCGCGATCGTTCAATGAGCCAGGATTATCTTTGGTTTGAACCTGTAAAAGTGAAAATCAGCGACTTCCTACCTCGATCCACTTCGGAGTGCGTTCCAGAGGGGCAACTCCCTATAGGGGGGATGGCTCAGGGATTCCCTGGTTACAGCTATTTCTCTGTCCCCTCAGACAGCACCTGCAGGACCCGCTCATAAGCGAATAGCCGGTTCCTCTGTCCCCCGGTGATCTCCCGGACGATGCCCATCCCGGTCAGGGCCTTCAGGGCCTTGTTGACGGTCGCGGCGGAGAGGTTCTCTGCGTCGCCGATGGCATAGGCAGAGGCGATGGGTCGCCCCTGCAGGTAGTGGTGGACCTGCAGGACAGAGCCCGCGATCTTGCCGTTCGCCTGGATGTGTTTCCGGTCGTCGGCGAAGAGCTGTAGGAGTCGTTGGACGGTCGAGACCGCGCTGTCGGAGGTCTCAGTGACGCCCTGGAAGAA
This sequence comes from uncultured Holophagaceae bacterium, assembly GCA_903927605.1. Next base: position 19,424 of record CAIYNT010000299.1, on the reverse strand, counting down.
GAAGTCGAGCCAAGCCTCCCAGTCGCCCTCGATGCGGACCTTCTGCAGCAGCTCGTAGTAGGTCTCCCGGTGCTGCTTCAGGAAGAGGCTGAGGTAGAGGAGGGGCTCGCGCAGCACGCCCTCGACGCTGAGGAGCAGGGTAATGAGCAGGCGTCCCACGCGACCGTTGCCGTCGAGGAATGGGTGCAAGGTTTCGAACTGGACGTGTGCCAGGGCCGCACGGGTCAGGGGGTCAGCGATGGTCGCGTCCCCGTGTAGGTACGTCTCCCAGGTCTTCAGGCACTCGGCGAGTTCCTCATGGGGGGGCGGGACGAACTTGGCGTTGCCGGGGCGGCTGCCGCCGATCCAGTTCTGGCTGGTCCTGAACTCCCCGGGCTGCTTGGCACTGCCCCGGCCCGAGGTGAGCAGCACCCCGTGGATCTCACGGATGAGACGCAGGCATAGGGGGAAGCCCTCTTTGATTCGCTTCAGCCCGTGGTTCAGGGCGGCGACGTAGTTGGACACCTCGACCACGTCATCGAGGGGAACCCCGGGCGCGTGCTGGTTCTCGTAGGCCAGCAGGTCCGAGAGAGAGGACTGTGTCCCCTCGATCTGGCTGGAGAGCACGGCCTCCTTGCGGACGTAGCTATAGAGGAACAGGGCGGGGTCCGGCAGCAGGGCCGTGACCCCATCCAGGCGACCGAGTGCTAGAGCTGCCCGCTGCTGGGCGGCCAGTAGTCCAGGCGACCACTGGATGGGTGGGTCAGGCGGCAGGGGGTTCGGAACGAAGGCCCGGACGGGTTCACCCTGGGTCGTCTGCACGACGTAGCGGCCTGTGATGTCCCGCTTCATGGCCCCCCCAGAAAGTAAAACAAGGATGAACCTTGTTTTAGAAAAGTGCAATTATCTAAAATAAAGCCCTGCCCTGTTTCAGATCCCGATAAAGGCCGAGAGAGCCATCTGTTGCCATAAATGACGCTTATCTATCAACAGGGTCGCCCCCTGTCCGGGGTCGTGCCAGCAAGTCCGCGTAGAGCATCTCCACCACGGTCATGCCACTGATGTTGGTGAAGCGACAGAGCATCATGGGTCCGAAGCTGGAAGCCATGAACCCTTCGGCAGCTTTGATGGCCCTGGCCTGTGAGAGCGTGTGCTCGAACGTGCAGTCCGCGCCATGCCCACGGACCCTGATGAAACCCAGGGCCATGGCTGTTAACAAGATGGCTCTTCGGCCAGGGCCGTTGAAGTCCCGAGGCATCAGGGCCAGCCGCCGGGCTGCGCCCTCGTCCATGCCCAAACCCATCGAGTTCGCAGGCTCCTGGATGAAGGAAACATGTTCCCTGATCCAGCGCCACTCACCCGTCTGGGCATTGATCCAGGCCCCTTCCTTCAATGAACGACCACGGGCGGTTGGAAGCCAATGCCCCGCCTCGGCCCCCCGACCTTGATGACGCACTCCCCCACCAACATCTCGGCGAAGGCCATGGCCGTACTGGCACCTGAGAGCTGGGCCTGCCGGAGAGCAGCGGCGACGTCACCGGGCGTGAGGTTACGCAGCGATCCCACTCGACGCTCGGCGTTGGGATCAGGCTGGAGCCCTAGGAGCGTCAGGCTGTCCCGGAACATGGTCACACTCTGTTCCCGCCGTAGGTAGTCGAACTTCACCTTGAGATCGAACCTTCGGAGTGATGCTTGATCCAGCGACTCCATGAGGTTCGTACTCGCGATGAAGACCCCCTGGAAGGATTCAAGCTGACAGAGCATCTCGTTCGTCTGGCTCACCTCCCAGCTCCGCTCAGCCCCACGCCGGTCCTGCAGGAAGCTGTCGGCCTCGTCCAGCAGCAACACCGCGTTGTCAGCGGTCGCGTCCTGGAACATCCTGGCCATGTTCTGCTCGGTCTCGCCCAGCCACTTGCTCTGCAAGTCCGAAGCCCTCTTCACGATCAGCGGCCTGTCCAGGACCTTGGCTAGATGATGTCCAAAGGCGCTCTTGCCCGTGCCTGGGGGGCCCCAGGCGCAGAGCCTGCCTGAGCCGGTGCGCTTGAGGCCCTCGCAGATCGAGCTGAGATCTCTGTCGGTGTTCAGCACGTCCAGTCGATAGGTCGTGGCCGACGGCGGCATGGTCCTGGGATGACGGGGTGAGCCCAGAGCCTCCAGGCTGTTCCCGAGCACACGATCTACGACGGCGTCGGGATCCGCACCAGGATGGTTCTCAAGGATTCTACGGGTGACCTTCGCAGCTCGCTCGATCCCGGCTGGGGATAGCGCGTCGTGCTCGGCGATCATCGCCTTCCATCCGCTGGTTACGGGCGTATCCGCGAGGTAGCGATCAAGGACCTGGGCTCTGACAGACCGTGGTGGGATGCCCAGCTCCAAGGCGAAGTCGAAACGCCTGATAAATGCGGGGTCTAGGACTGCCCGGATGTTCGTGATCCAAAAGGACGGGATGGGGTTTTCCTGAAGGAGTCGATTGACCCAGCCCTTTCGACCGCTGCGGTTTCCGGGGGCGAATCGCTTGTCCCCATCCTCCTGGGCGGTGAACACGTCCTCGATCTCATCGAACAACACCAGGGGCCTGCGCTCACCCCCGAGTACGCCCTGAGCCAGTTGGTACGCACCGAAACGGGCATCGCCCTTGTGGACCGTGCCATGTCGATCTTCCACTGCGATCTCGTAGAGAGGGGCTCCCAGATGTTCGGCGATGGATTTTACTAGCTCGGTTTTGCCCGTACCCGGGGGGCCAAAAACGAGGATGTTGACACCCGTAGCCCGTGTAGACAGGGCATGGCGTAGGTACGGGTCGAGAACCTTGATGTCCTCGGTTAGGTGGGGGAAATCCCCAAGGCCCAAGGCTGGTGGACCAGATCGGAGGAAATTGGACAAGAAGAGTTCATGTGGGTCTGCATGCTCCAGCGTGAGCTGGTCGGGGATCCCGGTGAGCAGGGTGATTTTGGTTTCGAACCCCCAGCGGTTAGCGAGATCCGAGGTCACCAACCCCGATTTGATGAGACGTCCTGTGTGCAGTAGGGCGGTGGATACCTGATCGATGGGGTGCCCGATGCCAGTGGCGATGATGCTCTGCGCCTCATGGGTCCTGATCTGGCCGAATTTCTCTAGCAGTTTCCCGAGCGGGGCTGAGTGATGAGCCAGGGCCAGGAACAGGACGATGTCAGACTGCACCTGCGTGAGGTCGAGGGTGCGACCCAGCCAGGCCACGTTCTGGGTGAGTACCGCGGACTCTGGCGGACTGGGGGTCTGATCCTCCGTCTCCTCCAAGCGGGTTCGTAGAGCCCTGAGGACGGCCTTGGGATCGCAGTCCGGTGTTTCCTCTTCGGCACCGACCCCGGCGGCACGCAGCACCCAAGGTGTCTGCACGCGGCGGTCATCCACGATGAGGCGGAAGGCATCCATGTGCACGAGGAGACGGAGAAGGTACAGGCGGATCAGGGGATCGTAGGCCTTAGGCAATCCCCTCAAGAGCGCCATCTGCACCTCCCACTACCCTATAGGGGGTCCCGGTCCAGTCATGCACCTGAGGCGTTGTTACCGGGCAAGGGAAGTAATGGCGGAGGTCCCCTAATCCGCTGGGACCGACCGCGAACACCTCACGGACCCCAGGCCCTAGAAACCGAAGGCGTCCGAGAACCTCAGGAACTCTTCCTTCGTAAGTAGAGGATGGTTGGTCTGGGCGGTTGCCCAGACCTCTTCCCTCATCGCGTCCAGGGATAGCCCCAAGGGACTCGCTGTGGAGGGCTTGGGCTCTGACGTTGGGCTCTTGGGATCGTCCATACAGGTCCTTCTCTGCGTTAATGCCATGGAACCGGCAGGAGGGGATACCAAGGCCTCGTTGTCCCTGATGACAATGGTGCCGTTGTCACCTCGATCTTCACCCTGCCAATCGACTTCACCGTCCACGGTGTAACCCCAGGTGTGGAGAAAATGGGTGATGAGGTAGGCGATCCACTCGGTGTAGGCGTAGAACTTCTCCGCACCGTTCCACTGTATGGCGGTGCCCTCGTCGGTCGGAACCCACTGGCACCAGAGCCCGGGCTGGCCTTCTGGAGGGTGGTTGTAGTCAGTGATGTCATTCCCGGTCAGATCGTGTACGGGGGCCGGGGTGCCGTCATCGGGGGCCCCGACAAAGTAGCAGCCCTGGTTCCCGACGGGGAGGCCAACGGCGACCCGGATCGGATCGTCTAGCTTCGCCGTCAGCTCGGCGTTCCTCTTCATCCGGCGTGAGTCTGAGAAGGCCAGGAGGTAAGCCAGATGCTCAGGTTTGAGAGGAGGCTGGATCTTGAACTGACCGTAGAGTCTGGTGGTGTAGCCCATGATCGCTCCGTTTCAGGTTGTGTCCTGCGCATGGGATCCCTTGATCCTTGGCACCGTGGCGTAGTGCTCGGTTGCCGGACTCCCAGTGAGGGTCGCTCTTCATGCAGTGATCAGATCCTTGCCGTGTGTGGGTTGGTCAATGCCGTCCGCACCCCTCACTGCCCCTATAGGGTGTTCAGGGCTTAACCTGCACCTGGTATTTGACGCTGGCCGAGAGCTCCCCTCCGCCTGGGTGCATCTTGTCGAAAAACATCCCTATAGGTTAGGTAGGGGGCGACCTTGAGCCTTGGGGGCCAGATGAAGGCTGGGGCCTGGATCGACGTGACAACCGGGGCCTACGCCTGGATCGATGGTCGTGGCCGCTGGGTGGACCTGCCCGCTGCCATCAGCACCTTCAAGCTGCCGCCCGAGACGATCCAGGATCTAGGCAAAGTGCCGTGGGACCTCTCCGCCAACCCGTTTCCAGAGGTCCTGGCTGCGGCCATGGACGAAAATCTGATCAGGGTCAGGTTGCAAGAGCTGACCGCAACCTTCGAGTTCCAGGTCTCGTTGGAGGACGCCGTCCTTGGGGCCTATATGTTCATGTCCGAGAACCTCGACCCCCGCGTGATCTGCAGGTTCAAACGCCTGGGCCATGGCGGGGAGTTCAAGGAATTCCGCTGGGAGCGGGCCATGAAGCCACTGAGTAGGGGTGACCTGTCCTTCATGACCCCGTACTGGCTGCGTGCGCCAACCCTGCCGCCAGTACCTGCACCGTGGTTCTTGTTTGAGCTTGGGGACGAAGACCAAGGCCTCGGCGTCTGCGCCCTTGATCCTGAGCTAACGATCCCGGCGCTACTGGAGATCATCCGGCCCCGCGTTGGCCCGGCAGGGGGGTGGCTGGGGTTGCGGGATGGGCGAAGGTGGAAGTTGAACCTGGCCGAACCACCTCTGGTGCAACTGGGGGAGGCCGGATGGTTCCACGGCTTCGAGATCTGCCCGGACTGCGGTTGGCCACGGCAAGGTGAAGTAGCGCCCTGCCTGTGCTGGATGGGGTCCATGTGTCGAATCTGTTCATTGCCAAGCCACTGGCCGGTTCCGATGCGGGAGACGATCGGGCTCGATGGAGTCATGCGCTACGTCCCTCACGTCGCTGGCTACGCGCATCGGTGCATCACATGGCCGTCGGTGCGAGTGCTGTCTATTGAGGACCTGTAGACGAGGCTCGGGTGAGAAATTGGGGATTTCAACCCAAAAAAACGACCTCGACAAATGCCTCCAAAAGCCACGGGAAGGTGTGAGCTGGAGTGATGGCATGGTTGCCCGAGCAGAGTGGCTTAAAACGGCTGCCAGAGGCCTTCGCGGGGGTTCGGGTCTTCCTGCCTGTGACCTTTCAAATACCCGATTTGGCAGAACCCCAGTAGGTAGGGCGTTCGCCTGAGCTCAAACTCATTTCTTGAGTTGTGCTCTTCCTGATCGAAGATTTTTCGCACAGGCTAACTGAAAGCGAATTCTCTGAAGGGGGGACCGTGCCAAATCATGGCTTCGAGGTCGGTCATGTCTATCGCCGGAAGACAGACATCCACGATGTGTTCGGTGGCCAGAGTCAGGGTGGGATCTCCACCCCCGCGGCTCATCCATTGGTTTTCCTGATAACGGGAGAGAGTGGCTCTACCTATGGGTATTCTGATCGATTCACGGAGGACGGAACCTACTGGTATACCGGAGAGGGCCAGGTCGGGGATCAGAAGATGGCCGTTGGGAATGCTGCTATCAAGCACCACGAGGAACGTGGGAAAACCCTCCTACTCTTTGCAGACCAGGGCAAAGGCCAAGTCAGATTTATGGGAGAGGCCGCCTACCTAGGTGACCACCTTGAAGTGAAGCCCGACCGGAACGGAGCCCTGCGGAACGTAATCGTCTTCGAACTTGCCTTGGAAGCTGATCCGGTTGGAGACCACCTAGAGGCTGGGGAGTTGGAATCGAAGATCCAGGAGATCTCTGAAAGAAGGTTATGGAAGGTGCCACTCGATCAGCTTCGACAACTCGCTCTCTTGAAACTCCCTTCAATGGGAACTCCTCCGGAACAGCGAAAGAAGGTGCTTCGCGCTCGGTCTGAGGCGGTCAGGGTCTATGTGCTGAGGCGGGCTGGCAATCACTGTGAGGGCTGCACCGCCGATGCTCCATTCCTAACACCCAAGGGTCGGCCATACCTGGAACCTCATCACCTTCGGCGGTTGGCCGATGGGGGGCCTGACCATCCAAAGTGGGTCATCGCCCTATGCCCGACCTGTCACCGACGGTCACACTACGCGGTCGATGGGACGGCGTTCAATGCCACCCTGATGTCGAAGATGCCGGCAATTGAAGGGAACTGAATTCACTGTAACCATGGATTCAACGTGAGTTCCCGGCAGGCTTGCCGAATGGACACAATCCTGCTGCCTGTGGACATGCAGCCGACCAGTCGGAGAAGGTAGCCCTCGGCGAGGAGCTTTCCTAGAACCGGGCCAAAGGGCCGAGCCGTGGCCCCGGAGTGCCCGTCACAAGTTGCCCCATGCTTGGATCCAGCTCTGTAAAACTGATTTCAATGACTTCGCGGTGATCAATGGGAAATTATTGGAAAGCGGCAGAATTTTAGCTAGCTGGACCATCAGGTCTGGCACAGGACCCCAATGACGGACGCCAACAAGCGTAATGCCCTCATTCTTCAGAATCGAGACGCCTGGATCCGAAGGCTGATCGACACGAGTCGGCGTAACAACCTGCTCTACCTTCGACGTGACTCGAAGGGGCTGCTGAAGCTGGATGTGGGGGACACCGAGTTGCTCTCGAACCTGCTGGCGGGCGGAAAGGTCCACCTCTCGGACTGGTTCGAGGAAAACCTGTTCGCGGAAGCGACCGCGCGGATGACGGAGATCTCCCGCGTCGCCAAGGCCAATGAGGACGAGCGAGGCCTGACCACGCTCTTCCTGGCCCTCTCGGCGGTGACTTGGCCATCGGAAGATGGTGGGCGGCCTGCCGATTCCCCCTTGATCCTCAGGTCGGTCACGGTGGAGCGGGCCCAGGGAGGCGCCCGTGGCTGGACCCTTTCGGCCGGCGGGGATCTGGAACTGAACCTCTCCTTGCTGCAAGTTCTCCAGAACGATCTCAGAATTGACACCGAACCAATCCAGGACTTGTTCGACAGCCTGACGAGCGAGAACATCCTCTCGATCGCGGACTGGCAGACATTCTCCCGGGCCTTTGCGAAGATGGGCGAGAAGGTCCTCGGGTTCGAGGTCAACGACGTGGCCTTCATCGGGAACTTCAGCTTCATGAAGATGGCCCTGGTTCAGGACCTGCAGGAGGCGGGCGACGCCCTTCTGAACCACGACTTCATCGCAGCTCTCGCAGGGGACCTGGAGGCGGTCGAGCACCTGCGCGGCAGGGGAGGGGGCATCTGGCCGGAAGCCGTGGACTGCGTTCACCCCGCTGACGACTACACCTTCCTCTCGGCGGACAGCAGTCAGATGGCGGCGATCCGTAATGTGTTGGCCGGGCAGGATGGCGTCATCCAGGGCCCACCTGGAACGGGTAAGAGCCAGACCATCGCGAACCTGATCGGCGAGATGGTGGCCCGGGGGAAGCGTGTGCTCTTCGTGGCGGAGAAACGCGCTGCCATTCAGGTGGTGAAGGACCGCCTCACCAAGGCTGGCCTGGAGGATGTGCTCCTGGACCTCCACGGGGCGGACATCCGCCGCAGGGAGATCGTCGCGCAGCTCCAGAGGGGTCTGAAGGGCATCCGCAATGCCCAGCCCGTCCAGATGTCCTCGGACTTGGAGCGTCTGGATAGCCAGCGGCGCATCCTGAATACCCATGCCCGGGTGTTCCATGCCCCCGTGGAACCCTGGGGGCTGAGTCCCTACGGCGCGATGAGAATGGCTCTGGAGCTTGCCAGCCTGCCTGCGCCCACCCTGCGGTTCCGGGGCGGTACCCTCCAGGGCCTCGGCCCTGGAGAACTGAAACACCTGGAGGACCTCCTCTCGGAGGCAGGCGGCCGAGCGGGACTCTTTCTGGGGACGGAGGCCACGCCCTGGGTCGCGGCCCGGGAACTCACTCCAGCCCGGTTAAACGAGGTCCTCGACAAGGCCGATGAGTTGTTGGCCCTAGTGGCTCAGTTTGAGAAACTGGTCCTGGCCCTGGCCGAGTGCATGGGCATTCGACGCCCCGCCTCCCTGGCCGATGGTGGTCGCCTGCTGGATCTGGCGAGCCGCGTCGAATCATTCAAGCGGGCTTACACCCCCAAGCTCCTGGGGGACCGGGTGCTCACCCTCTCGGCCTCGCTCCGTCCGGCCGGAAAGAGTGTCGCGGGCAGGGGTTGGGCATGGCTGACTAATGGCGACTACCGGTCTGCTATCAAGCAGGTCAGTGGGCTCCGGCGGGGGGCCAAGGCGTCTGCGCCCGTGATGCTCGCGGAATTGGATGAGGCGGGTCGGCTGACCCGGGACCTGTGGGCCTACCACACAGCCTTTGACCTGCCAGAATCCCTGGTCGAGGTGCCCTCGGAGGCCCAGCACCGCCAGGGGCGCATCAAAGAACTGTGCGACTTTCTGGAGCGTTCGTTCGAGATCAAGGAACTCGCGGGTCTGCCCCTCGGGGACATGAAGGCATGGGTGGCCCACCTGCTGACTGATGCCGAACTCGGACTGGCCATGCCCAGGATCCAGGAGATGCAAGCCAAGTGCCGGGACCTGCGGGTCGATGAGTTCATTGCTCACCTCAGGGATGGGGGTGTGCCCCCGCAGGATTGGCCCCGCACCCTCCAGAACGTGTGGTGCAACTCGCTCGTGTTCCATTTCCGGTCCACGATCCCCGACGTCACGAATTTCCAGGGTCAGCAGCATGACCGTTGCGTGGAGGAGTTCAAGCGCATGGAGTTGCTACGCCGCGATTCCGCCGTGGCTAGAATCCACCGGGCCCACGGGGAGAAGGCCATCAAGGCCATGAACGAGCACCCGGACCAATCGGCCGCCATCCGCCGGGAGGCCAATAAGAAGCGGCCTGCGCCCCTCCGGAAAATCCTCACGGAGGCGCCCGACGTCCTCCTGTCGGTCTTCCCCTGCTGGATGGCCAGCCCCCTGTCGGTCAGCCAGCTCCTGGGCTCGGAGAAGCCCTACTTCGACCTTGTGCTCTTTGATGAAGCCAGCCAGATCCAACCCGAGGATGCGATCTCGTCCATCCTGCGGGCGAAGCGCGTGGTGGTCGCGGGTGACATCCACCAGCTACCCCCGACGCCGTTCTTCGCGGACGAAGGTGTCGACGCCACCGGTGAGGAGGAACTGGCCTCCCAGGGCTACGAGAGCCTCCTCCAGATGGTGGCCGGCATGCTACCGAGCACCACTCAGGGAAGCGAGGCTGGCTGGTTCCTTGAATGGCACTACCGCAGCAAGGACGAGTCCCTGATCGCGTTCTCGAATCATCACATCTACGGCGGGCGGATGATTACGCTCCCCCAGCCACATCTGCCCAACGCGGTCGAGTTCGTCTACGTCGAACCGGCCCGCCTGGTGGACCACGGGGTGGACAGCCAGGGCACCGAGGTGGAGCAGGTCGTCGACCTCGTCTTCCAGCACATCCACCAGCACCCTGGGAAGTCCCTGGGCGTCATTGGCCTCGGGCTTACCCATGCCCGGCGGATCCAGGCCGCTTTGGACAGGCGCCTCAATACTCGCCCGGATCTTGCCTGGTTCTTCCAGGAGGGCCAGAAGGAGCCATTCTTCGTAAAGAACCTGGAGCGGGTCCAGGGTGACGAGCGGGACGCGATCATCCTGTCGATCGGCTATGGCCAGGACCGGACTGGGACGCTCTCGCATAATTTCGGACCGATCAACAAGGATGGCGGGCATCGCCGCCTGAATGTGGCCGTGACCCGGGCACGGGAGCGCATGATCACTGTCGCCTCCTTCCGGCCTACCGACCTCGATCCCGCCCGCACCAAGGGCGAGGGCCCAAAGCTGCTCAGGAAGTATCTCGAATTCGCCGCCAGCGGTGGGGCCAACCTCGGCGACGAAGGCGTCATGGATGTGCCTGAGAATCCCTTCGAACGCAGCATCCGAGAGGCACTGGAGGTCGAAGGAATGAAACTGATCCCCCAGTTCGGGGCGTCGAAATACCGCATCGACCTGGTGGTGCAGCATCCCGACGAGCCGGGGCGCTTCGTCATGGCCATCGAATGCGATGGGGCCACCTACCACTCGTCGCCCTCGGCCCGGGACCGCGACCAGTTGCGGCAGACCCACCTAGAGGCAATGGGGTGGAGCTTCCACCGCATCTGGAGCACCGACTGGTTCCTGCATCGCCAGGAGGAGATCACCCGCGCCGTGGGAGCCTACAAGCGGGTCCTTGAACTGGAAGCGGCCAGGCAAGAGCCAGTTGCGGTTCCGCCGACGGCCCCGGCGTCAGCACCAGCGAATGTCTACTCCTTCCGTAAGGAGCGGGGGGCCCTTCCACCCCTGGCTGCGCGAGAGAACATCAACCAGTGGTCCATGGGGGAACTGGAGATGGTGGTGCGCTGGGTGCTGTCTGACGGACTGCTCTACACCGATGACGAGGTCGTCAGGGAAACGGCCAGGGTCTTACAGTTCCAGCGCGTCGGGGCTCGGATCCAGGAACGCGTGCTGCAAGCGCTCCGGACCGTGAAGCTGAAAGTAGGGTCCTGAATCCGATCCGCCACGTCGGCGGTGCATGCCATGGAAGCCAGATGATTAAGAAAATCGCCGCTCTCCGCGCCGTCCTCACGTCCTCAGCCAGACTCTGGACCCTGGAGGCCGTCGCCCAGGCCTTCCGTAGCCGGGGCCGCTACCGCGAGAGCATCGCCGCCCACCTGGATCTACTGGCCGATCTCGGCATGCTCAGCCGCGTGGAGACCACCGATGACCCGCGCTGGCACCGGCCCCAGGCGATGGGGGCGCGACCCAATTCATCACGTCTATCTCCTGCAATCATTTAAAATAGCTAAAGGTGGCCCATGACTACCAATGTCGAGAACCTATACGGCCTATGGGATAAGTTCTTGGAGGAGTGGCCACTTGAAAGGCTGGAGACCTGCACCCTTGCCGAATACAGCAAGACCGGAGACAGCAACACGTTGACGGCTTGGTTGGAACAGCGCCTGGACACCATGGGAAGCATCTGGGGTGGATCGGCCTTCAAATTCGGCATCTACAGCCGAAACAATCTCACCCCGAAGGACCCCGTAGGTGGGCGGATCTACGGGGGGGAGTATGCCTGGCTGGCAAAATATGGAGCCACTCCCGAGGAAGCCTTCACCAAGGTCAAGTCGATGGTGGTTCAAGTGGCGAAGGCATCGGCTGAGGGGCGGTTCTGGGCAATTGATGCCATTGACCTGGGGGAAGCCTACAAGTGGAAGATCGCGTTTCACTACCAAGACCGCCATGTCCTAGGTGTCCCTGCGATCTTCAAGGTAGAGGTTCTCGAAGGTTGGTTGAAATCCAAGGGTGAAGAGGTCCCACCTAAGGTGTCCATGGTTCACCAAAGCGTCCTGGCTCATCGCAATGGTGAGGATTTGTTAGTTTTCAGTAAGAACATCTGGGGCCAAATGGCGACGGCGGCGGGTCCCGGCCCAGTCCTGCCCGAGGAGCGGGATGAAGAGGACGAGGACCAGATTGTCCTCCCTCCCGGAGTCTTGAACGCTGTGCTCTGGGGTCCGCCAGGCACTGGGAAGACATACAACACTGCGGCCCTGGCCGTTCGACTATGCGATGGGAAGGCACCCAAGGACCGCAAGGCACTGATGGCCCGATATAGGGAGCTGCGGAACCTCCAGATCTACTTCGTGACCTTCCACCCAAGCTTCAGCTATGAGGAGTTCATCGAGGGCATCCGCCCGGAGATGGATGGCGAGAAGGTCAACTACCGAGTGAAGCCCGGAGTATTCCTGACTGCCGTGACCCGGGCTCGGGAGCTGATGACCCCAGCCAAGGCAACCTCTGCCTTCGATGTGAAGGACCGTAAGGTGCACAAGATGAGCCTCGGGGACTCGACCAAGGCGGAGGAGGATTGGGTCTATCAGGACTGCTTGGAGAACGACTACGTCTGCCTGGGATTTGCATCTGGCGTGGACTTTACGGGGTGCGACACCCTTGCGACCATGCAGGCCAGGTTCATCCAGAAAAACGCCAGCGCAGAGCCCACCGACTTTGCGGTCACCGCCGTCCACCGCATGAAGAACGAGATGAAGGCCGGGGATTTGGTGGTGATCTCCGACGGGAATACTAAGTTCCGCGCCATCGGAGTCGTGAGTGGGGGTTACGTCTTCCAGACCCGCCCTGGGGGCTATGAGCATCGACGAGGGGTTAAATGGCTTTGGCACTCCGAGGCGAGCCTGCCCGTGGAGAAGATCTTCGCCAAACGCCTATCCCAACAGTCCGTCTACCTCATGGATCAGAAGGCATTAAAGCGCCAGGCCCTCCACGATCTCCTAAACCAGAAGGTCGAGACAGGGAAGGCACGGAACTGCGTGCTCATCATCGACGAGATCAACCGCGCCAACTTGGCCAAGACCTTCGGCGAGCTGATCACACTGTTGGAGCCCTCCAAGCGCCTCGGAGGTGACGATGAGCAGGAGGCCATTCTCCCCTATAGCTCCGACGGCCTAACGGTCCCGCCGAACCTCTATGTCATCGGCACCATGAACACTGCCGATCGTTCGATTGCCCTGATGGATACAGCCCTGCGGCGGCGCTTCGCCTTCATCGAGATGCCGCCAAGGCCCGAGCTACTTGCCACCGACGTGGCTGGAGTGGACCTCCAGGCGCTACTTCGTGCCATGAACGACCGGATCGAGGTCCTCTTCGACCGTGACCACGTCATAGGCCACACCTACTTATTGGGGGTCACCTCCATCGAAGACTTGGTCTCCCGCTTCCAGAACCAGATCGTCCCTTTGCTTCAGGAATACTTCTACGAAGACTGGCGTCGCATCCAGCAGGTGTTCAACGACGTGGGTAAGTCCCGAGACCTCCAGGTCATCCAGGACATGGAGAGTCCGGCGGGTTTCAAGAACAGCAAATCCAGCAGGTTCATGGTGAACCCACTGATCTCCCAGGCGGCCATCCTCAAGATCTACCAGTGAGAATCAACGTATTCGAGCAGGGAACACTGGAAGTCCTGGCAACGCGACCGCCGGGTCCGAGTGGCATTTCCCTGGATGCAGCCACCGCTATTGTGGATGCCGGATTGAGCATGGGTGCCCGTTTGGCCACCTGGGACTCACCAGACCAACTGCGCTTTCACCAGTTCGTCGGCCTCGTGGTTGTCGAAGACTTACAGGTGGAAGTCCTGCCCAAGGTCGATGGATGGGCCACGACTGGGAGGGCCCGGGAAGCCCTCCTTCGGATGCTCGTAATCGCCCACGACCTGGACGTGATGGCGTCGGACATGGCCGCCTGTGTCGCCCAGGAAGAACCAGTGTTGGCATCGCTGGCCCGGATTTACTTGCTGAAGCTGGCCGAAGCCCTTCGGCGGGGGCTGCGCCAGGAGTATAAGGCCCACGAAGACCAGCTCCCTCGCGTGCGGGGGAAGATCGACTGGGCCACCCAACTCCGCTTGGAGATCACCCATGTGCCCGGCTTCGCCTGCCGCTTCGACGATCGAAGCGAGGACACCCCCTTGAACCGGACCTTCAAGGCCGCGCTACGTGTGGCCGAGCGAATCTTAGCCGGTGATGGGCTTGGTCCTCTTCGCTTGGAAGTTCGGCATGCCATGGAGGGGGTGACCGAGACTCGCATGACCGCCTGCCAGGTTGCCGCAGTCCATCTGGACCGCATGTCCTACCACTTGGGGCCACTGCTGACCTTGGCCAAACTCCTCCTTGGTCAGGCCAACCCAGAGTTCAGTGAGCCACATGGGCCCCGGAGCAAGACGTTCGCCTTTATCTGGGACATGAACACCCTGTTCGAGACCTATGTCGCCAAGGTCGCTAAGGCCACTCTGGAGCCTGCCGGTGTCACCGTCCTGACCCAGGCCCAGGCTGGTCTCTACCTTGGCGTCTTCGCTGATAGTGGGAAGGGCGCCTTCGCCTTACGACCCGACCTCCTGTTCCATGGCCCCGGGGTTGGCACCGTCATCCTTGACACTAAGTGGAAGCGCCTAGATCCCTTCATTCCGAATTGTGGGGTCTCACCGGCTGATGTGTACCAAGTCAACGCCTACGCCCAGCGGTTCGAGGCCGATACGGTCGTGTTGGTCTATCCCCATGCCCACGGTTACGGGTCGCCTGGAGTGCGCGTTCGTTACCTTGTCCACCGTCCAGGGAAGAACCCCTTAGAAGTCTTGATTTTCACTGTTGATCTTGCAGACCTGGAACGTGTGCCGATGCAGCTTGCCAGACTCGTCGCGGTGAGCGTGGCTTAAGACCTCGAAAAAGGAAAAGAAACGAAATCTGACCTTTCGGCTTTCGGTCACACCCTCCACGGGCCGGGGTCACCATCAAGATCCACGAGCGCCTCGTCGTTCACCTGCTGGCAGAGCAGGTACGCACGGCTCTAACCAGGGATCAGATCGGACGGCTCGCCGTTGCCCTGGCCGAGGTCATGGCCCATGTAGAGACCCGGGTCCAGGCCAATTCTGGGGAACCTCGACCCGGGAAGTGGACTGGGCTCGCCCATGCCAACAAGGGCCACCCAAAGGAGGGCAACCGCGACGAAAAATTGCCGAAAGTGGCCAAACCCGTCGTATCTACTGAGGTCTTCCGATCTCAGACCAACATCGCGATGTACAAGTGAAAAATATCCAGACTTCGCTTTTGCATAGTTGAAGGGTGTCCGGCAATCAAGTCGACGATACCCACCTCAAAGAGGTGCAACGTGAAGTTGATCCCCGAGACCGAAGCCTGCGAAAGGCTCAACCTGCCTCCCAGCGTCCTGCGGGCTCTCCGCCGGAAGGGGCAAGGACCAAGGCATGTCGTCCTGCTCAGGAAGGCCCACTACGACCCGGAAGACCTCGACGCCTGGGTTCTGTCCCAGATGAGTGAGCCTGCCACCAGCACCGCAGCCACCACTCCGGCCTCTGAGCCTAAGAGCACGGAGGCGTCCCATGGCTAAGCCGTTGCTAGGCCTCAATCACTACACCCACAACGGCCACCTCGTGCGGATCATCATCGACGATCGCGGGAAGACCTGGGTGGTCGCGATGGACGTGCTCCGTGCCCTCGGGAACTCAGAGGCGACCAACTCTGACGTGGCCAGGATGCTCGGAAGGATTTCAGAGGTACACCGGAGAGTGCAAAAGATCCCAACCTCAACAGGTGACCAAGAAATGATCACCTTCAATACCACCGGCTTCTTCCTCATTACCAATTCCATGAATAAGCACGCCAAAGCAGTGATGCAGGACTGGTTGGAGAACGAGGTGCTCCCGCTGATCTGGAAGACCTTTCCGGAGGTGCCTAGGATCAGTGAACCCCTCGCTGAGGAAGAGTTGGCCCAATTCCTCCGCGAGCGGGGGCAGACAACTGCGCCCCCGGTCGAGCCCCAGACCTATTGCCCAAGCACCCCTAACCATGCGGCTCCAGGTGCGGGCGATCGCCGCCTGCACCGGGTCCCTTCCCTGCTTCCTCAACAACACGTCCAATGGAGGACAACATGAAAGACCTTTCGCCCTCACTCAGCCAGATCATGGCCGACCTGGCCGACATCGTCGCGGCCATCGACCTGGACGCCATCAATCCTCCGGGGAGTTTCACCCCCACCACGCCCAGGGGCCTCCGTGACCTGGACGCTAACCTCTGCCGCCTGCCAGAGCTGAACCAAAGTGGCTCCGCCAGCCTCAAGGCACAGGCCCCTGGCATCGGCTGGTGCAGGATCGAGCGCAATGGCCTCGGGCTCGCCTGGGGGGTCTGGGTCGGGACCAGCGATGGCACTGAGTATGGCCATGACCACCTCGTGGCTGGCATCGACGCTCTTCGGGGGCGTTCCTTCATCGCTGACGATGCCCCCGAGGCCCTGGACCTGATCCTGCGAGTCCTGACCTCGCCCTACGCCACCCTCCTGGGTGTGTCGCGCCGCCCCGACGGCACAGTCATTCAGGACAACACGAACGAAAAGGCTAGCTGACGAAAGCCCCCCCAACCCCAGGAGCCCTGAGCATGATCAGCCCCATACCCTCAACCCGATCCCCCTAAGACCTTCGCCGGCTGAAAGGCCGAGGCTCTATCACCATCAACGCCCTGACCAGGGCCGCATCACCACTGACCACCCGCTGGCCCTGACGGGGCCAGATGACCCCATAAACCCGGGGTGGGCCGAGCCCTGCCCATTCATCAAAGTGACCCATGACACCAACCGACAATCAGGACACCAACCAGCCCGAGGGCTCCCGCAAGAATGGCGGAAGGAATACTCCCAAGCACGGTTGGGCCCCACCCGGGAAGAAGCCAAGGGCTCCCCGTACCGGCTCCCTGACAGTAGGAGAGCACATCGCCCAACTCACGATGATCGAGGGCAAGGAAAGCACGGTCTACTCCGGCTACACGGTCGTCACAAACTGGAAAACCATCACTGGCCTGAGCGGAACGTTGTTCATCAACTTCGACGACGCCGAGACCCGAGAGTGGCTCATCGACAAAAACTACGCCCACGTCGATGCAATCCTAGCTGCCGGCGGCATGCCCGGGGAAACCAACCCGAATTGGCCGATCCTGATGAAGGCCCTCCAGGACACTTGGTTCTCTATCGAGGTCAAGAGTGCTGGCAAGGGCGGTCTGTACCTTGCCAAGCTCGGAGCTCCTGACGAAGACGAAGATCCGTCTGGTTCCACCACCGAGGTCGGGCCTGGTCCCGAGACTGACTCGGAGCCGGAGGAGGGCTACTTGGACGAACCCGGACCTGCGCATGCCCCGTCCCACGTCGCCGAAGAGCCCAGACTCACCGTCGAAGAGATTAGGGAGCGCGCCAAGGCCAATCGAAAGGCAAATCGGCATCTCTATGACGCCGACGCCGACGACGATATGGAGCTGACCTCCAATGACTGACCTGCGCGATAGCTACTACAACAAGCCCAGTCCAACCGGATTCGACCGGCTGAACCTTGCTCACGTTCTCGCCAGCGGCGCTTCGCCGCAGCTAATGTTGATCCCTGACATCCTTCCTGCTGGTGAGGTTGGAATGTTGGTCGGGGAGCCCGCAACATCCAAGACCCAGTTGAGCTTGACAATGGGCATCGCTCTGGCTGCGGGACTGCCCTTCATGGGCATGGCCATCGGCGAGCCAGTTCACGTGGCATTTTTCAGCATGGAGGGCTCCCGCCGGGCCATCGAGAACCGCCTGCGGCGGATTGCCGACCAGGTGAACCCCGGGCATGACCCGGAGGTCACCGCCCTGATCGCTGAGAACTTCCACGGCATCTACCAAACGGGTAGCCCTGGGGCTTCGGACTCCGATCCAATGGCCGGGATCGCCGACCACGTGACGTACATGGTCGAGGCCGAGGTTATCCCCAGTCTCATCATCATCGACACGCTGGCCTGCGTGTCCCTCGGCGACGAGAACAGCACAGAAGCTGCGCGACCCATCTGGGCCTACGCGAACCACATTCGGGAGATCACGGGCGGGACGGTGATGTTCATCCACCACCTCGGGAAACCGGGGAACAAGCAGGGCCAAGCCCCTCGGTCGGCGCTCCATGCCGTCCGGGGGGCGTCCGCCCACCGCGCCGCCGCGCGCTTCATCCTCGGGCTGACCGTGAAGAAGATGGTCCGTAAGCCGAGCGGCCAAGGCTGGGCCCAGAGCGGGGCGGAGCCAGGCCACGCCGACCTCCTGGAGCTGAGGGTCCTCGAAAACAATGACGGCCAAGACGGGTTCACCATGGACCTCGAACGGGATCCCGAGACGGGGCTGCTCTCCCCCCAAGAAGTTCTCGGGCCAGAAGCTGATCACGGAGATCCCGGGCCTCGTCGGGTCAAACTGACCAAGGACCAGCAGGTCCTAGCCGTCTACCAGGATCCCAACGTAGTAGAGGCCGACCGGGAGAACTTGGCCTTACAACTATTCAGCAATTGCCAGGACTCTCGGAGCGCACTTCGCTCAGCTCTCAAACGTCTCCGGGACGCCCATCTCCTGACCTGACCATCCTGACATGAGGTCCATTCTGTTACCCGCATTCAGGAGTCTGAGACCGCCCAGGGGAGATCACCTATGACTCGGATCTCGACCTTC
Source organism: uncultured Holophagaceae bacterium (assembly GCA_903927605.1). The sequence continues at coordinate 921 of CAIYNT010000299.1, read as the reverse complement.
ATCTACTCGTAGTCTTGAGTAGATTTCGCGCGCGTTGTCTTCAATTCTTCTATCCGTTCAGATCGAGCAGAGCGAGATCTATATATAGGAACGTTCAAACGCCTCGAACGGATGGTACTCCCCTGGTCGATCTGACCTGGATGGCCAAGTCGGACGGGAGTGCCTGGCTTCCTGGTACATCATTGGAGGCTTCCCCCCATGACCACCATCCTCGAAACCCCCACGCCTGTCTTGCCACACACCCAGGACCTTCCTCCTGCGGTACTGGCCCTTCTTCTCCACCGTGAACTGACCCGGCTCGCGGCCATCCTCGACGGCCTACCAAATCTTGATGAGACCGAGGTCATTCCGATCCCAGCCGGGGACGTCTACAGGGTCATGGCCCTGGGCACGGCGGCACTCCCCTGGGTGGGGCGGCAGTATCATCAGTGAGAGGTGTGGTCGTTGCAGGATGCTTTGCGAGCGGTTGGCACTGCCCTGCGTCGTTGCTGGAGGGCATGGAGTACCTTCATAACCCCCATGCGAATGTCCCCCTCCCAAGAAGTGCTCTCCGTGGGTTACGCCAGTTCACGGTCTCCGACCAGGGGCTCACAACGATCCCGCCGAATCCGGCCTGGCCGGAGAGCGAGGACATCATCGTCGAGTAGGCTTGGGGGAGTACGGTCCCGGGCGGCATGGGCATCGGCGACCGCCCACATGACCTGGCAGGTCATGCCCTGGGCGGTGTCGGAGTTCATTTCGGTGGTCAGGTTGGTGGCGGGAATAGTGATTGCTTGAATTACATAGGAACCCCGGCTGGGCCTTGGGGGAGTCACTGTGACGATGTGACGATGTGACGATGTGACGATGTGACGATGTGACGATGTGACGATGTGACGATGTGACGATGGTGACGATGTATTCCCTTTCTCTGCTCTTTTC
>CAIYNT010000298.1 GCA_903927605.1 uncultured Holophagaceae bacterium | reverse complement strand
GGCGTAGCCCAGCTCCTCAAAGAGCCCCTGGAATCGGCCCGGGAGGCCCTGAAGCTGGCCGAACTGGATCGGGCCGTCCTCAAGGTTGCTGAGACGACCTGGCAGGCCATGGGGCCGCATGTGATGGAAGGGTTCGTCCGGAACCGCATCGCCCAGATGGTGGCCGCCGAGCACGTCCCGTCGGGGCATCTCTTTTGGGAAGTGCCCAGCGATGCCGAGGCGGACGCGGACATCCAGGAGTTCCAGGAGCAGAACAGCCTCCAGCTCACGGAGGAACAGAAGCAGGCCGTCTGGCTCGCCCTGACGCAACGTTTCTGCCTGATCCAGGGTGGTGCCGGTACCGGCAAGACCACCATGCTTCGGGCTGTCCACCATGCCATCGAAAAGCACCAGGGGACGGTCTACGCCGTGGCCCTGGCGGGACGAGCTGCCATGCGGATGCGGGAGGCCACCTGCCATCCTGCCCGCACCATTGCAGGCTTCCTGGGTGCCCTCCAGCGGGAGGAACTCCATCTGGGTGGGGCAGACCTGGTCGTCGTGGACGAGGCCAGCATGGTGGACCTCCCCATGGCCTATATGCTCCTTCGCATGATCCCTGAGGATTGCCGGGTGCTCCTTGTCGGTGATCCCTACCAGTTGCCCCCGATCGGCATGGGGATCGTGTTTTCGGCCTACTGTGAGGATGACCGCGTCCCCCGGGTGGAACTCACCAAGGTCCACCGCCAGGCCGCCGAAACGGGCATCCCGCTGTTGGCGGGACAGATTCGATCTGGCGTGCTGCCTGATCTGGGGCCGTTCACGGGCCCAGGGAAAGGGATCACATTCTTGGAATGCTCTGAGAGGGAGGCATTGGGGCATATCGTCGAGGTGCTGGGTGACCTCGGAGGGCCAGGGGATACCCAGATTCTTGGGGCGGTGAAGCGAGGTCCCGCTGGGATCAGAGCCATCAATGAGGTCCTGTTCAACCTCCGGTCCATCGGCAAGCCGACCTGGGAGGGGTACTCCCCAGGCGACCCAGTAATTTACCTTCAGAACGACTACGACCGGCTGATCTGGAACGGGACGTTGGGCGTGGTGGACTCCGTCGGCACAGCATCAATCACAGTTCTCTGGGATGGCCATGAACAGCCCATGGCAATGACCTGGGAGGACAAGGAGAATCTGGACCTGGCCTATGCCATCTCGATTCACAAAGCCCAGGGCAGTCAGTTCCGACGCGTCATTGTGCCGGTCTTCCCGAGCCGCTTGTTGGACCGGACGCTGATCTACACAGCTATCACACGGGCCACGGAACAGGTTGTCATCCTGGGGGACAGGAACGTCCTCAAGCAGGTCCTGGCCGCCCCTCCGGCACCTCATCGAAGAAGGCATGGACTTTCGGTTGCGCCAGAAGTAGCTGGGATATCGAATCAGCCAGATGAAGGGTGGTCACAGCCTGTGTTGCTATGACTGTTTCATCGATGGGGGCATTGGTCATAGTTCCTCGAAGTAGGAAAGGAAACTCACCCGGAACATTCCACCGGTCCTGGGCTCCCCATACGGACCTGGTGGTCTGGGTCCGCTGAGATAGTCCACCATTTCACCGTCCGTAACATCCAGCCAAATCTGAGAGCCTGGTCGCAAAAAGCTTGGACCGTCTCCCCATCCGTTGAGGAACAGGTAGACCGGCACCTCCTTTAGGGCCTTGACTGCTTTTCCGATGGGCGTCTTCTCAGCCACCGAGTTCCTCCAGCAATCACGTCACATCAAACCTTCGACCGACCAGGCCCGGGAAAGCAAGACGGCTCATCGGGTGATTGGGCGAAGGAATTGAGGCGGCTTTGCTGCCTGATAAATCCCAGATTGCAGCTCCAACTGGTCGAATTGCTTGCCAACAATATCCAAAGGGACGCCGTGGACACTGCGCCAGTGACAGAGACGCACATAGCTGAGGATTTCCCTCTGAGATGGGGCTGGGTTCCCATGCAGCAATGGGCTGAAGACATGCAGTTCCGTCTCGCAGCCGATCGCCTTGGCCTTTTTCGCATAACGTCGCTGGTCTACCCCGCGAACGTTCGTATTGTCCACGATCACAATGGGAGCACCCCTCTCGATGGCCGCCAGGAACTCTTCCTCGCATTGGCTGTGGGCATCTCGCAGTTGTCTGACGTCGAAGACCTGCCCGTAGGTCTGTTTGAATCGCTCTGCCATCCGTTCAAAGTAGTGATCAGCACTGACGATCTGGGCGCCAGGGAACTGTTGCCGTGCGTAAGTGGACTTGCCAGAACCAGCGCAACCAACAAGGAGGATCACTCGAGAAGTCATGATTTCCTTTGAGATCGAGCTGACAAGAATACTTCAAGAATCTAGACCGACAGCAGGCTGATTCAACTTGGACCTGAATGGAATGGGTGCTGCCTCCTCGAGAATTCTGAGACCAAATCCTGGCGCCCCATCAAGGGCGCTGCTCTTGCGCCCCCAACGGGGGCGTCCCATTGTCTGCCCGGCTTACCTGGTCTTCCCCCAAATTTGAGATCCAATTGAAAGGTTCGGGTTCATCCTTACCGAGGAGAACCCGAAATGAGACCGAGCAAGCTGACAGACGAGCAGATCGTGGCGTTGCTGCGAGAGGCGGAGAAGGGCGAGAAGTCG
>CAIYNT010000297.1 GCA_903927605.1 uncultured Holophagaceae bacterium | reverse complement strand
TGGCCAAGGGCCGCCTGGTGAACCTGGGCTGTGGCACGGGCCACCCCAGCTACGTGATGTCCTCCTCCTTCGCCAACCAGACCCTGGCCCAGATCGAGCTGTGGACGAAGCAGAGCGCCTACCCACTCGGCGTCTACACCTTGCCCAAGCACCTCGACGAGCAGGTGGCGCGGCTGCAACTGCAGACGCTCAATGCCAAGCTCACGGCCCTGCGTACGGACCAGGCCCAGTACATCGGCGTGCCGGTGGATGGGCCTTACAAGGCGGAGCATTACCGGTACTAGACTTCTCATCCTCTGCTGAATCGCTGCGCGATTCAGTTAACACGGCGCCTTGAGGCGCCGTGCTTGTTTCTGGGCGGGGGATGGCCTCAGGATGGATTCATTCGCCTTCAGGAGACTACATGCGTTCGTGGACTCAGGGCCTGTTCATTCTGCTGGCGGTGGCCCTCGCGGGTGCGGGTGGCGCGGGCCTGGTGCTGTGGATGCAAGGGCGCCAGCCAGCCCCGGCGCCGCCGATCCAGACACCCGTCCTGCCACCCGCCGATTCAGTCCCCGCAACCCAGCATGAGCCAGCTGCGAGCGCCGCTCCGGCTCCTTCGACCGAGGACATCGTGGCCAAGGCCATGCCCGCTGTGGTGGTGGTGGAGACCTCATCGGGGCGGGGCAGCGCCTTCTTCGTGGACCGGGACCGGCTCCTCACGAACCACCATGTCATCGTCGGCCAGAGCTACGTGAAGCTGCGCCTCGCGGACAACAGCACCCTGGACGCGCGGATCATCGCCACGGCGCCGGACTACGACCTCGCCGTGCTGCGCCTCATGCAACCCGGACCCGACCGGCCCTTCCTGCCCCTCGGTACCATCCAGGAGGTGCGCCCGGGCCAGGAGGTCCTCGCCATCGGCACGCCCCTCGGCGTTTTTCAGAACACGGTGACTCGCGGCATTGTTAGCAGCCTGCGCCAGATCGAAAAGGTGGTGGTGCTGCAGACCGACACCGCCCTCAACCCCGGCAACAGCGGCGGCCCACTCATCGACCACGCCGGCCGCGTCATCGGCATCAACACCATGAGCTTCCGCGGCAGCCAGGGACTGAACTTCGCCATTGCCATCGACCATGCCAGGGCCCTGATGGAGGGCCGTTCCCTGCACCTGGCCTTCGTGCCGCCGCCTTCCAATGACGGCATGAAGGCCCTCCTGCCGGGTGCTGGCGTCAGCGAGTCCGATCGGACCCGCGAGGAAGGTACCAAGCGCTACGCGGCTCAGCTGGCGGCCTTGGCGCGCTCATCGGACCAGATGGAGTCGGCCTTTGCCTATTTCCTCGCCCACTACTGGGACGGGAAAGTGGTGGGGACTTTTGATCGAAATTTCTATGTCTTGTGGGAAAAGGGAGCCCTCCAGGGCAGTCCAGTCAAGGGCTATGAGTACCGAGTCACCGAGTTGCGCCAGGCCGCAGACCAGCTCCGTACCGCCCTCCGGGACGTGGAGGACGAGGCCCGGCGGGCCGATGTCTTCCCAGGCACTCGCCGGGACCTCCGCCAGTGGTACCATCTGGACTTTCGGGGATGGGAGTGAACTTGGTTCCCTGCCGAAACGCGGCGCGTTTCCGTCACCTGGGCGCCGAATGGCGCCCAGGCTTTTGTATGATCAAAGATTCCCCGGAGACCGAACATGGCTGACGACAAGAAGGAACCCTGGCTGAATCTCCTGGCCCTGACCACGGTGATCCTGGCCGTGTGCGCGACGCTGGCCACGTTCAAAGGCGGGGGCCACTCCACCAGGACCGTGTTGAATCAGAGCCTGGCTTCCGATCAGTGGGCCTACTACCAGGCCAAGGGCATCAAGGGGAATCTCTACGAGGTCGAGGCGCTGCGCCTCAAGCGGGAGCTCGAACTGGCGCCGAAGACCGCCCTGCCGGTGCTGGAGAAGAGCCTGGCCGACATCGAGAAGAAGGTCGCCAAGTATGACGGCGAGAAGGCCGATATCCAGAAGGTGGCCCGCGGCTTTGAGGATGCCAAAGCCGACGCCCAGAAACACGGTGCCGCCTTCGGGCTGGCCGTGATCTTCCTGCAGATCGGCATCCTGCTGTCCTCCATCGCCGCCCTGCTGAAGCAGAAGCCGGTCTACTATGTGGGCCTCGTCGTCGGTGTGGTGGGAATCGTCTACTTCATCAACGGGTTCTACCTCTTCCTGCCAGCTTAGGGCCTGTTTTCAGATTGGGGTGCGGCCGCGCAAGGGGCGCCGCCCAAGCGAGACAAGGAAAGCGACGATGGTAATAGCGGCACTATTGACGAGGAGCTTGACGCAGTATCGCGCCGGGCGCCGCCCCTTGCCGGCTCCACCCTCTGCTCGGCGTTCGGCCGAGCAGGAGCAGGCCCCAGGCGGGGCCTGCGATAGGGTACGGGGGACGAGGCCAGCCGCACCCCTGGCTGCGTTGCCGGCCTTGGCTCGGGCCTTTGGCCCTCGGGGCTACACCCCCGCCATCGGCTGCGCAGATGCGGCCCTATTCGCTGCGCGAATGGTGAACGAAGTCCCGCATCGCCCTGCGGCCACCGCCTTCTCGGTATCGCCATCGGCGATACGCGAGACAAAAAGACATCTGCCATGGGCGCGGCTGGCCGACGTCGCGGCTCACATCCAATTTGAAAAGAGGCCCTAATGTGGGCCCTCACCGTCGCCGCCATCATCGAGCGTCAGGGGCGCTTCCTCGTGGTCGAGGAGCCCGACAAGGTGACGGGCCTGCCCGTCATCAACCAGCCTGCGGGCCATGTGGAGCCCGGTGAATCGATCCTGGATGCCGTGCGCCGCGAGGTGCGCGAGGAGACGGGCCTCACCTTCACCCCCGAGGCCATCGTCGGGCTCTACCCGCTGCAGGCCGCCAATGGGCAGGACTACTTTCGCATTTGCTTCACGGGCACCGTGCCCGATGGGGCGGAGGCCGCGCCGGAGGACCCCGAGATCCTCCGCTGCCACTGGCTCTCCCGGGGGGAACTGGCCGCCGCCTCCCTGCGCTCCGGCTGGGTGCTGCGCTGCCTGGACGACGCCCTCACTGGCCGGAGGTTCCCGCTGGATCTTGTCGCGGAGATCCGACAGGAGCGGTGAGGCTCTTTCCTGGCGCAGGCTCTGATCAGCTCTCGAGGAAGTTCGGCAATTCCTCGAAGCCCTTGCGGATGGCTCTGGACCAGCTTTGGGAAATGGCGGAGAAGCGCGGATCGTCCCGCTCGATCCGCCGCCGAATCCGGAAGGTCAAGGCATCCTTCTCGATGACGGCCAGGTCCAGGGGCATGCCCACGGACAGGTTGCTCCGGAGAGTGGAGTCCATGGACACGCAGACGGCCTTCATGGATTCCTCGATGGAGCTCTGGGGGGTGATGATCCGATCGAGGATGGGCTTGCCGTACTTATGCTCGCCCAGCTGGAAGTAGGGCGTGTCATCCGTCGCCTGGATGAAGTTCCCCGCTGAGTAGATGAGGAACAGCCGGTGCTTGCCGCCCCTGCGCTGCCCGGCCAGCAGGATGGAGGCGTCCGCCGAAGTCCCCTGCTGGAGGATGGCCTCCCGGTTCTCCGATTGCATGCGCTTCATCTCGGCCCCGATCAGCTGGGCCACCTCGAACAGGCTCTCCACGCTCATGATGGTCGGGTGGCTGCGGTCCTTGGCGCCCTTCTGGATGCCATAGCGCAGCCGGGCGATGACGCCCTGGGTGATGGACAGGTTGCCCGAGGTGAGCAGGGCCATGACCCGCTCACCGGGCTTCTCGAAGGTGAACATCTTGGTGAACCGCGAGACATTGTCCATGCCCGCATTGGTCTGGGTGTCCGCCAGCAGTACCAGCCCCTCTGCAACCCGGAGGCCCACACAATAGGTCATCGTCCCAGTCCTTTATCCTTACTGCTGTTGTTGCATCTGCTGGGCCGCATCCGGCTTCGCCTCACTGATCATGACATCAGCCTGGATCGTGCTGGCAGTGGCGCCATAGGCCGAACCCCGGACCGGGGCCGCGTCATGGGCGTCGAGTCCGCAGCAAAGGCGCACATAATGATCGGTGACGCAGAGGCCATTGGTCGCATCAAAGCCGATCCAGCCCAGACCCTCCACCCAGGCTTCGGCCCACGCATGGGTTTCCCGCAGCGCCTGGTTGGCATCGTCGGCCAGGAGGTAGCCCGCCACATAGCGGGCCGGAATCCCCAGGACCCGGGCGGCGCTCACGAAGACATGGGCCTGATCCTGGCAGACCCCCTTGCCCTGGGCCAGGGCCTCCACTGCGGTGGAGGCTGTTGATGTGGAACCTACGCAATAGTCGATGCGATCCCTCACCCGATTGGACAGCGCATGGAGACGGGTGAGACTGTCCTTGCCCTCTACCGAATGGGCAAAGGCGGTCAGGGTCTCGTCCGGGCGGGTCAGGGGGGTCTGGCGCAGGAAGACCGGCAGTGGCGCTTCCTGGCGGAAGCCCGAGACGACCCCGTTCCGGTTGCGCGTCTCCACCGTTCCGGAGGCCACGATCACGATCTCGTGGACCGCTCTCCGGTGCTGGAAGAAAGCCTCGTCATCGCCGAACCCATTGGGGAGGAAATCCAGCACGGGCTCACCGTTCACGGTGACCTCCCAGTCCCGGGGGATCTGGCAGTCCAGCAGAGCGGGTTGCAACCGCAACAGCAGCGCGACCTGGCTGGCCGGCGTTTCGTAGCGGTAAGTCGTCTGATGGTGGACTGCGAGTTCCATGGTGCTTCCTAGAAGTGGTACGACTCGGCGATTTCACTGGCCAGCTGATTCGTCATTTTCAGGCACTGCTGCACGGACTCGTGCAACCCACGCTGGAAGATCGCGCCATCCCGGCCTTCTGACAGCAGCTCGAAAATCTCATCGACGGTCTCGTGGCAATCCGCATGGATGCCGTGTTCCTGGGCCAGATGCTCCAGGTGCCAGCGCATCTGGTCCACGCAGTAGGCGACAGAGCGCGGGAAAGCCCGATTGACCATCAGGAAGTCAGAGATCTGGGCGGGCGAGTACGCGCCGCCATAGACATGGTGATAGGCACGGATCCCTGACAGGGCGTGCAGCACAGAGGTCCATTGATAGTGATCCCGCCCGCCGCCGACCACATCGGTTTCCGGAAGCAAGACGAAGTACTTCACGTCCAACAGACGTAAAGTCATCTGGGCCCGCTCGATGGCGCCGCCAATCCTCATGAAGGCATGGCCGGCGTGGCGCAACATGCCGGTCTCGGCGGCCCCCCGGAAGACGGAGGCCCGGGTCTTGACCCAGTCGATCAGGGCGGAAAGCTCGTTGCAGGCCTCGCTGACCTCGATGCCCTCGAAACGGCGCCAGCTCAGGTTGAGCGCCTCCCACATCTCCTGGGTGAGCTTGGTGCGCACCGAGCGCCCATTGGCCCGCGCCCGGACCAGACAGGAATGGATGGAGGCGGGGTTCTCGGGATCCAGCAGAAGAATCCTGACGATATCCTCCTCGGTGATGGAGCCGCTCGTCGACAGGAAGGATTCGGAGTCGGTCACCCGCAGCACTGAACGCCATTCCTCCCGGTAGGCAGAGCCCGGAAGCACAGCCATGCGTTGCCCCATGGTGATCAGGCGGGCCGTGCTTTCGGCCCGCTCGAGGTAGCGGGCCATCCAGAACAGGTTCTCGGCAGTCCGGCTCAACATCGGCTAGTTCCTCAGCACCCAGGTATCCTTGACGCCCCCGCCCTGGCTCGAGTTCACCACCAGCGACCCTTCCGTGAGCGCCACCCGGGTCAGTCCCCCAGCCACCAGGCGCATCCGCTTTCCCACCAGACAGAAGGGGCGGAAATCCGCATGGCGCTGGACCACCGCCGACTCACCCAGGGTCGGAACCGTGGAGAGGTCAAGGGTGGGTTGGGCGATGAACCCGCCGGGATTGGCGCGGATCCGATTCGCATAGACGTCGATGGCTTCTCGGGACGATTGGGGGCCGATGAGCATTCCGTAGCCGCCCGAGCCGTGGACTTCCTTGGCGACCAGCTCACCCAGATGCTCCAGGACGTAGGCCAGACCTTCCGCAGTTCCGCACTGCCAGGTGGGGATGTTGGAAAGGACCGGTTCCTCGCCGAGATAGAAGCGGATCATCTCCGGCACGTAGACGTAGATGGCCTTGTCATCGGCGATGCCAGCCCCAGGGGCGGAGCACAGGGTCACCCCGCCAGCCCGGTAGGCATGGAACAGTCCCGGCACGCCCAGCATGCTGTCGGGGCGGAACACCAGAGGATCCAGATAGTCGTCATCGATGCGCCGATAGATCACATCGACGGCCCTGGGGCCAGCCGTCGTCTTCATCCAGACGCGGTCATGATCCACGAAGAGGTCCACCGGCTCGACCAGTTCGATCCCCATGAGATCCGCCAGGAAGCTGTGCTCGTAATAGGCTGAGTTGAGGGAACCGGGAGTGAGCAGGACCACCACCGGATCGCCCTTGCAGGCCGGAGGCGCCACTTCCTTGAGCGTCTGCAACAGCAACGCGGGATAGTTGTCGACCGGCGTCACCATCCCCTTGCTGAAGAGGCCCGGGAACATCCGGGTCATGATCTCGCGGTTCTCGAGCATGTAAGAGACACCGGAGGGAGTCCGGCAGTTATCCTCGAGCACCTCGAACTTGTCCGGACCCGTGCGGACGATATCGATCCCGACGATGTGGCTGTAGACGCGGCCTGGAGGATCGAAGCCGATCATCTCCGGTCGGAAGGCCGGGTTCTGGTAGACCAGATCTTGCGGGATGAGCCCTGCGCGCATGATCTCGCCCCGGTGGTAGGCATCGTAGAGGAAGGCATTGAGCGCCTGGGCGCGCTGCCGGATGCCCCGGTCGAGCCGCTCCCATTCCAGGCGGCTGAATACCCGGGGCAGCAGATCGAAAGGGATCAGCCGCTCTGGGTCGCCACCTTCCCCATAGACGGCGAAGGTGATGCCGATGCGTCGGAAGATGGTTTCCGCCTCGTCCATCCGGCGGCGGAGCCCAGCGATGCCCGTCTCATCAATCCAGCGCTGCACCTCCGCATAGCATCCGCGGATTGCGCCTGCCTGATCGTGCATCTCGAAGAAGGTCATGGCACCTCAATCGGGCTATCCGTCTATTCTGCATTCTGGACATGGGAATACAAGTTCAAACAACAATCATATTTACGATAGATTTGTACGAATTATCCGAGGGAGCGGCCTGACCCTCACTGGGGGCTTCAAGGCGACTCGACCTGGGTCGCTTACTTCTTCCGCAGCCAGAGTCCTGCAATCGCGGAGGTGAGGAAGCCCGTCGCGACGGTGCCGATGGCGCTGGCCAGGGCGCTGGCGCGGGGTGTCTGCATAGGGGCCTGGGCCCGCACGGCGGCTTCGATCTGCGCAGGGCTCAGGCCCTGTCTGGCCATGATCTGCCGGCCCAGTCCCTCCAGGTCCTGGAAGTAGTGGGGGAACACCACCGTGGTGAAGAGGATGCTGGCCGCGTAGATGATCATCGAGCCCAGCAGCGAGACGCTCACGCCGTTCCACACCTGGCGTCCGTAGCCGGTGGTGGGCGCCAGGTCCCGCAGGGTCCAGAGCAGGATGGCAATCTGCATGGGCACGACCAGCCAGGCCAGGATCCAGAGGCTCGGATGCTTGTACCAGCCCGTGAAGCCCATGACAAAGGTCCAGGCGGCCACGGCAAGACCGAGCAGCACACCGGCGCGAAGGGTGGGGGGCATGGGCTCAGAAGACGTAGCCGCCGCCGTTGACGGGCAGGGTGGCGCCGGTGACGAAGCCCGCCTGCAGCAGTCCCACCACGGCCTCGGCCACATCATTGGCCTCGCCATTGCGGCGCAGGGGGGCGTGGCCCGCCGCCGCCTGTTTGTGTTTTTCGGGAATGTTGGCCGTGGCATCCGTCAAGGTGAGGCCGGGCGCGACGGCGTTCACGCGGATGCCCATGGGGCCCAGCTCGAAGGCCAGGGCCCGCACGAAGCCTTCCAGTCCCGCCTTGGCGGCGCTGTGGGCGCAGAATCCCCAGCCGGGATTCCGGGCCAGCCCGCTGGTGATGGCCACGATGGAGCCGCCCTTGCGCTCAAGCATCTGGGGCGCCACGGCCCGGCAGCCGTGGAAGGCGGCTCCCAGTTCCCCGAGCAGCTTGGCCTGGAAGGCATCCCAGGGGTATTCCAAGATGCCAGTCATGGGGAAGCCGATGGACGCATTCAACACCAGGATCCCGATGGGACCCAGTTGCGCCTTCACGGTGGCGGCCATGAGCTCCACCTGGGTCCGGTCCCGGGCATCGGCCTTCACGGCCAGGGCCCGCCCGCCCGCGGCCTGGATCTCTGCCACGACCCTGAGAGCGGCCTCTTCCGAACCGAAATAGTTGACCGCCACGGCCGCGCCCCTGGCCGCCAGCGCCTTGGCCACCGCCGCCCCGATGCCCCGGCTGGCGCCGGTGACCAGTGCCACATTCCCGGTGAACGTCATGGAACCTCCTTCAGCAGCTGTGTTCGATTCTCACGCTCTCGGCAAGGGGGCTCAAGGCACTAGCTCCTTGATGGCCATGGCCCCCGTTGTGGTTGCATCGCCCGTGAGGGCCCGGCGCAGGTAACCGGCCTGGCCCAGGTGGAAGGCCAGGTGGGACGCCAGATGTACCAGGAAGCGCCCTGTGGCCGGCTGGAGGCCGCCCACGGCCATGGGAAAGGGGGCAGCCAGGGATTCCGTCGTCAGAGCCTTCAGGCCCAGCTCAAGCTCGAGGGCGGCGCCCTCCAGGGCTGCGACGACTTCGGCGCGGGAGCCCACCTGCTGGCTCAGCTCCTGCTCGCGATCCCGTTGATAGCCCGTGCCGCCCAGCACCGCCCCCAGGAGGAGGCGCAGGTTCCCCGCCACATGCAGCGCCAGGTTCCCCGCGCTGTTGCGGATGCCCGGCACCGTGCGCCAGAGCGTCGCATCGTCTGGAAAGGCCTCCACCTCGCGGATGAAGCAGTGGAGGTCGCGGTGGAACAGCACCAGGAGGTCAACGGCGAAAGGTGTCATGGCGCCACCCCAGGAGAAAGAGATCTGCCACAGATGAACACAGATGGGTACGGATGGGCAATGCCGGGGTTTGTTCTCTACATGGGGTGTGGCCGCATCAGGAGCCTCGTCCAAGCGAGGCGGGGCAAGCGGCGCAGGTGCTGGCGGGCTCCATCCGTGTTCATCCGTGGCTTATCCTCAAGTCCATGGACCTCCAAGCCCTCCTCGATGACATCGCTCATGAAGCGGCACCCTTCGCGGTGCAGGGGAAGGTGGCGGACTACATCCCGGCGCTGGCGGCGGTGGCTCCCACGCGCTTCGGCATCGCCCTCGCCACGACGGAGGGGCAGTTCTATGGCAGCGGTGACTGGCGCCTCCCCTTCTCCATCCAGAGCGTGTCCAAGGCCTTCTCCCTGGCCCTGGTGCTGGCCCGGGACGGTGAAGCCCTCTGGCGGCGCGTGGGCCGCGAGCCCTCGGGCAATCCCTTCAATTCGCTGGTGCAGCTCGAATACGAGAAGGGCATCCCGCGCAACCCCTTCATCAATGCCGGGGCCCTCATCCTCATCGACCGGCTGCTCTCGCTGACGGGGGATTCCCTGGGCACCCTGCAGGCATTCCTGCGCGCCGAAAGCGGCAACCCGGCGGTGGGCACCGATCCCGAAGTCGCCGCCTCCGAGGCCGAGCATGGTCATCGCAACGCGGCCCTGGCCCACTTCATGGCCAGCTGTGGCAACCTGGAGAACCCGGTGGAGCGCGTACTCGACCACTACTTCCGCCAGTGCAGCCTCACCATGAGCTGCGGCGATCTCGCCCGGGCCGGCCTCTTCCTGGCCAACCACGGCCTGCGGGCGGACGGCTCGCGCCTGCTGACCCGCAGCGAAGCCAAGCGCATCAATTCCATCATGCTCACCTGCGGCACCTATGACGCCGCCGGCGACTTCGCCTACCGCGTGGGGCTGCCCGGCAAGAGTGGCGTGGGCGGCGGCATCCTGGCCGTGCTGCCGGAGCGTGGCGTGCTCTGCGTATGGAGCCCCGCCCTCGATCCCCACGGCAACAGTGTGGCCGGCGTCGAGGCCCTGGACCGCTTCACCACCCGCACCGGCTGGTCGGTCTTTTAATAAGGACATCCATCCACAGATTTCACAGATGGCGGTTTCAAGTTCCAAGTGCAACAGGCTTGGGTGGGTTTGACCAGTAGGCCTGGAAATCAAAAGCGCCTTCTGGAAGGAAAAGCTCTGCGGGGCATTTCCAGCCGAGGGATTTCCTCGGGCGGACATTCAGGGTCCAGG
>CAIYNT010000296.1 GCA_903927605.1 uncultured Holophagaceae bacterium | reverse complement strand
CCCGGTAGAGGGTCCCGTGCAGCGGTGCCTCAGGAATTTCCACGGCGATGTTGGCGCTGAGGGTGCGCATGCCGTTGAAAATGCTCCAGTCCATGATGGGCGTGTTGCCGGTGGCCATGAGCACGATCATGGTCTCGCCGATGGCCCGCCCCAGCCCCACCATGGTGGCCGAGAAGATCCCCGGACTCGCCGTGGGCAGCACGATGCGCCAGGCCGTCTGCCACGGGCTGGCTCCGCAGGCGAGGCTGGCGGAGGTGAGTGACTTGGGCACGCTGGACAGGGCGTCTTCGCTGATCGTGAAGATGATGGGGATGACTGCGAAGCCCATGGCGAAGCCGACCACCAGGCAGTTACGCTGGTCATAGGTGACGCCCATGGCCGTCTGGAGCCAGGTCCGGTAGCTGCCGCCCATGGCCGTGCGCTCGATCCAGGGCCCGGCCAGACCGGTCAGCCACAAGCCGACGATTAGGAGCGGGAGCATCCAAAGCACTTCTCTCCCGCTGCCGAAAGAATTGCGGAAGGGCAGCGGCAGTCGGCCCCAGAAGGGGGCTATCACCAGGGCGAGGAGGAGCACGACCAGGGGATAGATGAAGACCTCCACCGCCATGCGTTCGAGGAGGGGGGCCAGGACGAGGCCACCCAGGAAACCCAGTACGACCGAGGGCAGGGCCGCCATGATCTCGATGGTGGGCTTGATGGCGTTCTTCAGCCGGGGCGTGGCGAACTGGGAGGTGTAGAGGGCGCCCAGCACAGCGAGGGGGAAGGCGAAGAGCATGGCGTAGAGGGTGCCCTTGAGGGTCCCGAAGATCAGGGGGACCAGACTGAACTTGGGCTCGAAGTCGTCCGATCCGCCCGTGCTCTGCCAGACGTATTCAGGCTTTTCGTAGCCTTCGTAGTGCGTCTTTCCCCAGAGCAGGCCGAAGCTGACCTCGGGATGGGGGGCGTCGAGGGACCAGAGGCTCAGGGCGCCAGTCGCTTCGCTCGCGTGCAGGATCAGGTCGCCCCTCGGAGCCAGGGCCGCGATGCCCGGACCATCGACATGGGCGGAGAACATGCGGCGCTCAGTGGTCAAGTGATCCACGACCGCTTCGTGGTCGGTCCAGGCAAGGAACCGTTTGTCCCGCTGGCTGGCCTGGAATCCCAGCACTGGGCCACCGAGCCTGGGGAAGGCGTGGAAGGCCTGGAGCTTGAACACGTCATTCACGCGGACCCGTTGATAGGCCCCCAGGCCTCCCTTGGCGCCGCCGACGAGAAGACTCGACTGGCCGAGCGCGAACCCCACAGACTGGATGGACTCCCCGAATTCGGCGACCGAGAAGGTGTTCCCCGTTTCCGGATCTAGATCGAGCAGGCGGCCTTCCCGCGTGCCCACGAAGAGGTCCCGGCCATCCGAACTCCACACCGCAGTCGTGGGATGCAGGGACGGGTCCAACGTCAGGGGCCTCCAGGCTGGTACCGTGGGGGCATCCAGGGACATCTCGCACCACGCGAGCCCTTCCTGGAACCGGGCTAGGACCCTCAGTGAAGTTCCTCCACCCAATCCACCGCCCTCCAGAAGCCTGAAATGCAAGATCTCATCGGGCACCGTGGCCATCGGTGGGCCACCTTGCCAGTGGGGATCCAGGGTCCACTTGGCAGGATCGTTCTCCCCGGCGGGTTTGGACCAGGCCAGGCGGGCAAGGGAAAGCCGACCATCGGCCCCGACAACCAGGGATTCACCCCGCGAATTGAGGGTGGTGAAGGTGCGCCAGGGCAGTGCGGGGCCATCCGAGGGAACGGGAAGGGGGGACCCCTCCGGGATACGCAAAGCCTTCAGGCCCTCTATTCGGGACAGAAGGACCACGGCCTTCCCGGATTCATCCAGCCAGGCGCCCCCCGATCGTGGGGCCTGGACGGCCCCCAGGGACTTGGACTGGGGCGGGATGAAGAGGGGCAGGGACTCCTTCAGGATGAACAGAAGCATGGCCAGCACAGCACCGATGATCAGCAGGCCGCCACCGGAAATGGCGAAGGCCATGGCTCGATCGATGCGCTTGGCACGGGTCTGGTGTGAAGGAACGCTGGGCATGTCGTCTCGGTCAGGAAAACCAGCAGGATAGACCTCGGTCAAACAACAGGCGTGCCGGAAGAATCTCCCGGCACGCCTGCCACGAGCATGCCTACTTCAGGATGGCGACCTGCTCGGCTTCCATCTTGGCGGTGAGGGGCAGGAAGCCGTCCTTCACCACGATCTCCTGACCTTCCTTGCT
>CAIYNT010000295.1 GCA_903927605.1 uncultured Holophagaceae bacterium | reverse complement strand
TCCTGATCCTGATCTGCGGCCTGGCTTCATGTCAGGTTTTCGCCTTCGGTGAAACCGGCCAGGGGAACAAGCCCAGGGCCGTCATTGTCGTGGGCGGCGATCAGAACTATCCTCCCTTCGAGTTTCTCGACAAGTCCGGCAGACCTGCTGGCTTCAACGTCGAACTCACCCAGGCCATTGCCGAGGTCATGGACAGGCCGGTGGAGATCAGGCTGGGTGATTGGAACGACATGCGCCACCAACTTGAGAACGGCTCGATCGATGCACTAGAGGGAATCTCCATTTCCAGGGAGCGCTACGAGATCTTCGACTTCTCCGCTCCCATCTGCCTCATCCGCCAGTCGATCTTCGCCCGGAAAAATTCACCTCCGATCACTTCTCTATCTGGCCTGGCGGGCAAGGAGGTGGTCGTTCAGAAGGGCGGCATCATGCAGGACCGCCTGATGGAAAGCGGCATCGGGGCAAGACTTGTCCTAGTGGACACGCACGCGGCCGCCCTGCGCATGCTGGCATCCGGGCAATCGGAGTACGCCTTGGTCAACACCCTGACGGGCATCTATTTCGGACTTGAAAGAGGGCTGACCAACATCGTACCCGTCAGTCAACCCATTGCAGAAATTCCCTATGGATTCGCCGTGAAGAAGGGGAATCAGGAGCTGCTCATTGAACTGGACCAGGGTCTTGAGATCCTTAGAAATACCGGCCGCTATCAGCAGATTCATGACAAATGGCTGGGCATTCTAGAACCGCACCCAAGCCCATGGCGCAAGGTCCTGAAATATGGCGCTTGGATCCTGGTGCCCTTGCTCGGCATCCTCGGAAGCATCCTCGCCTGGTCGTGGTCCCTGAGGAAGAGGATCGATGCCTACATCCAGGAATCCCAGGTCCGCCAGCAGGAGCTGATCCAGGCGGGGAAAATGGCCTCACTCGGGATTCTCGTCTCAGGGGTTGCGCATGAAATCAACAACCCCACTGGATTGATCCTCTACAACCTGCCCATCCTCCGGGGCGCGTACCGGATTGCTGAAACCGAGCTCGAAACACGCTTCGAGGAGAAGGGTGATTTCCTGATCGGTGGGCTCAGTTACTCGGAACTCCGCGAAGAAATACCCCGCATGTTTGATGAAATGCAGGGCGGCGCCAGACGCATCAAGCGCATCGTCGAGGACCTGAAGGATTTCGCACGCAAAGATACTTCCAACCTTGATGAGATGGTTGATATCAATACCGTCGTGCAGACGGCGATCCGGCTGCTGGACAACTCGATCAGGAAATCCACTGCCCGGTTTCAAGCTGACTACATGGACAACCTCCCGCTGATCCGCGGCAATTCTCAGAGGATCGAGCAGGTCGTCGTGAACCTGATCCTGAATGCCTGTCAGGCACTGGAAGATCCTGAACAGGCCATCCATGTTTCGACCGTCCTAGACCATGAACGGAAGATGATCGTGGTTCTGATCAGGGATGAAGGTGTGGGCATTCCGCCTGAAAACCTGCCGCATCTGACGGATCCGTTTTTCACCACGAAACGCGCATCCGGAGGCACGGGACTGGGGCTATCCGTCAGTGCTGGAATCGTCAAAGATCACCATGGAAAGCTTGAATTCAGGTCCACGCTACGGGAGGGGACGACTGCCATCCTAACCCTGCCCGTCACGGGAGGAGGCTGATCCGATGCCAGAGTCCTACTATCCGTCCTATGCAGTGCTTCTGGTCGATGATGAAGAAGCTTGGCTCCGCAGCCTCAGCATGACTCTTTCGATGATGGCGGGCATTAACAACACCATCCGATGCCCAGACAGCCGGCAGGTCATGGATCTCCTTGCCACCAACCATGTCGGACTGATCCTCCTGGATCTGAACATGCCCCATATCTCGGGGCAGGACCTGCTCTCCCAGATTCTGGAAAAGTACCCCGGGGTCCCTGTGATCATCCTCAGCGGCTTGAACCAGGTGGCGACCGCCGTGGAATGCATGAAACGGGGGGCTTTCGACTTCTTTGTGAAGACGGTCGAGCAGGAGCGTCTCATCCAGGGCGTCCAGCGCGCCCTCAAGATGATCGATCTGCAGCGGGAGAATCGGGAATTCCGTTCCCGTGTGCTGGACGATAGGCTCGCCCATCCGGAGGCCTTTGCCGACATCATCACCCAGAATAAGGCGATGAAGGCCATCTTCCGGTACATCGAGGCCATCGCCGGCAGTAGCCAACCCGTGCTGATCACCGGCGAGTCCGGCGTGGGCAAGGAACTGCTCGCGGTCGCCATCCACCGGCTAAGCGGACGGAACGGCAAGATGGTCTCGCTGAACGTGGCGGGCCTTGATGACAATGTGTTCAGCGATACCTTGTTCGGCCACGTCAAGGGCGCCTTCACCGGGGCGGATGCCGTCCGGCGAGGCTTGATCGAGGATTCTGCCGATGGCACGTTGTTCCTGGATGAGATCGGTGATCTTTCCACAGCCTCGCAGATCAAGCTGCTCCGGCTGCTCCAGGAGGGCGAGTACTTCGCTCTTGGAAGCGATGCCCCCAAGAGATTGAGATCGCGGGTCCTGTTCGCCACCCACCACGACTTGTCCGCCAAGCAGACCGCGGGGCAATTCCGGAAGGACCTTTACTACAGGCTATGGGTGCACCACCTGAATGTGCCGACGCTGAAGGACCGGGCGGATGATATTCCGTTACTGGTGGATCACTTTCTCGAACAGGTATCTAGGGAATTGGGGAAGAAGAAACCCACTGTTTCAAAAGAGCTGTACGTGCTTTTGGCCAACCATGCCTTCCCGGGCAATGTCCGCGAGTTGAAGTCCATGGTCTACGATGCCTTGAGCATCCACCAGTCAAGGATGCTGTCCATGGACTCCTTCAAGCGAGCCATTGACAGCCACGGCAGCACGCCGATGGCGCCCGGCGGGGTGAAGGGATCCGAGCAGGGCCTGTTTGTCGCCTCGGAGCCGTTGCCCAGCCTGCACGATCTCTCGGACCTGGTCATCGCGGAGGCCTTGCGCCGGGCACAGGGGAACCAGTCGGTAGCCGCGCGTCTCATTGGCATCTCCCAGCCGGCCTTGAGCAAACGCCTGAAAAAAAATCATACTCAAGGGTAGCCGCCCGGCGCTGCTCCCCTGAGCATCACCGCCGCCGATACCGTATGACAGCAGGCCTTCCAAAAAACACCGGCTTATGGTCCATTCAGCCGGTCTTGGCTCTGGCCCGATTGCCTAGGTTCCATTCTTCAACCCATATAACTTCGGGATTCCGGAATGCCTCGTTTCCTGTTGGTAAACATTAATTTAAATTAATTTAAATAATTACACAGCCTGACTTACCGAAGAAGTTATGACCCTTTGGTAACTCGACGTGATGTTCACTTTTGCAGTACATGTATCTATTTATTGATATTAATTGTTTTGAAACATGTCAATCATCAACTATAACCAGTGGCATTGCGGTTGCAGTGAGGGTCTGCCCCCATCTCTGACACCGGGTCAGAACCCAAAAATCGCCCTTCCCGGAAATCCGCTGCCAATCAAGAAGCCTGGCCAAGGGCAAGGCTTGGCCCGGATCATTCCCAATCCCTCAACCCACCACAAGGAGAATAGCCTGTGAAACTCACCCATCTCATTTCGAACCCCCTGGTTACCACCGCCTTGGTCTGCGCCCTGGCGGCGGGCTCCGTCAGTCCCGCGCTAGCCCAGGCCACAGCCGCCACCGCGCCAGCCAGGAAAGCCAACATCGTCATCGTGGCCACCGGCGGCACCATCGCCGGTACCGGTGCTACCAGCACCACCACCGTGGGGTACACCGCCGCCAAGGTCGGCGTGGACCGGCTGATCGAAGCCGTGCCCGAACTGAAGAAGGTCGCCAATGTCCGTGGCGAACAGGTATTCCAGGTCGCCAGCGAGAACATGACCGATGACCTTTGGCTGAAGCTTGGCAAGCGGGTCAACCAGTTGCTGGCGCAGAGCGACGTGGACGGCATCGTGATCACGCACGGCACCGATACGCTCGAAGAGACCGCCTATTTCCTCGACCTAGTCGTGAAGAGTTCCAAGCCGGTGGTCCTAGTGGGCGCGATGCGTCCTTCGACTGCCATTTCGGCCGATGGCCCCATCAACCTTTACAACGCCACCCTCCTCGCCGCCAGCCCTGAGGCCGTGGGCATGGGCGTGATGGTGGCGCTGAACGACCAGATCAACGCCGGCCGCGACGTCACCAAGCTCAACACCTCCACCATCGATACCTTCCGCACTCCGGACCTGGGCTTCCTGGGCTATCTCCAGGACAACAAGGCCCATTTTTACAGGACCACGATCCGCAAGCACACCGTGGCCACTGAATTCGACATCAGCAACCTCGACACCCTGCCGAAGGTGGATATCGTCTACGGCTACGCCAATGCAACTCGGGTGCCTGTCGACGCCCTCGTCGCGGCCGGTGCCAAGGGCATCATCCATGCGGGTGTCGGAGATGGCAGTGTGCACAAGAATGTCATGCCGGCTCTGACCGATGCACGCAAGCAGGGCGTGATCATCGTCCGTAGCTCGCGGGTGGGCAGCGGCATCATCGCCCGCAACGGCGAGGCCAACGACGATGAATTGGACTTCGTCGTTTCCGACTCGCTGAATCCCCAGAAGGCCCGCATCCTGCTGATGCTAGGGCTCACGAAGACGGGCGACACCAAACAACTCCAGCAGATGTTCCGCACCTATTGATCCCGCAGGTGCTTGCGATGGCCCTTTGCCTTCCGGGGCGGAGGGCCGTTCTCATGGAAGATGCTGACCCTCCGGCCGAATAAGGAAGCCTGCCACCCTTGATTCGGATCGGCCATTGGAGCCATGAATTCCAGAGCCAGATGCCCGGGCGTTCACCTGGATGGTGGATAGTCCTTGGCGGACTCTCGTCCCGAGAGCACCCGCAGGGCGCCCTTGGCCAAGGCGGCCATTTCGTTCTCGCCGGGATAGACCTGGACGGGACAACCCAGGGCCGCCGTGAGGCGGCGCAGTTCGCCCACGAGCCGGGTGGAGCGGGCCATGCCGCCAGTGAGGAGGATGGCATCGATGGGCTCACCCTCAAATGCGGGCGCCAGGGCCGTGATGGCCTTGGCGATCTGGTAGGTCATGGCTTCAAAGACCAGACTGGCCTCGGCATCCCCGGCCGCCACGCGCCGCTCCACCTCGCGCAGGTCTGCGGTGCCCAGCAGGTCGATGAGGCCGCCACGGCCCTTGTTCAGGAGCTTCAGCTCGGCCTTGGTGTATTTGCCCGAGAAGCAGAGGTCGATGAGCTGGCCCGGCGGCAGGCTCCCCGAGCGCTGGGGCGAGAAGGGCCCCTCGCCATCCAGGCCGTTGTTCACGTCGATGTAGCGGCCCTTGCGGTGGGCGCCCACGGTGATGCCCCCGCCCATGTGGGCCACGATGACGTTGACGCGCTCGTAGAAGGTCTCGTGTTACTCCGCATAGCGGCGGGCGGTGGCGATCTGGTTCAGGGCGTGGCTGATGACCCGGCGGGGCAGTTCCTTGAGGCCCGAGATCTTCACTTTGGGATCCGCCTCATCCACCACCACCGGATCCACGATGTAGGCGGGCTTGCCCGTGCCCGCCACCAGCTCAGCGGCAATGAGGGCGCCCAGGCTCGAGGCATGCTCCCCGCGGGCGCCGGCCTTCAGATCCTCGAGCATGGCGGTTCCCACCTTCCAGGTGCCGTGGGGGATGGGCCGCAGCAGGCCACCCCGGCCGGCCACGGCATCGAAGTCGGTGAGCGCCAGCCCGTGCCCCCGCAGGAAGTCCAGCACCGCTTCCTTGCGGAAGGCGAACTGGGCGGTGATGGGCCTGCCGTCGAAGGCCTTCAGCGCCTCGACCGGATGCTGGAGCTCCTCGGTGAACCGCTCCTCGTCCCCCTCGAAGATGGAGGTCCGGGTGGTGGTCGATCCGGGATTCAGCACCAGCACGCGATGGCGGCGGAAGAAGGTGTCCTTCTGCGTGCGCTGCCACTGGCCGTAGTGATGCAGACGCATGACGGAGGCCTTCACGGCCAGCCGGATGTCCTCGGGCGTGCAGTCCATGGGCAGGTCCACGCCCTGGAACAGGAGCCCGAACATCACCGGGAACTTCCGGGCGCCCGGGAAGCGCGTGGCGTAGAGGTTGTAGAGCAGGTTCCCCATGTCCAGGTTGGGGCAGACGATCACATTGGGTCCGCCCTCCCAGGGCAGGCCCTCGGCGTGGTACAGGTCAGCGGAGCGGCGGGACAGCGCCACATTGACCTTCACCTCGCCACGGATGTGGATGCTGCCGTAGCGTTCGGCATGCTGGAGGCGCTCGGCCAGGATCTCCGGCACCAGGTCTGCGGCCTGCCGCACCAGCTCCGGCGAGGGCCCCTCGTCGCTGCCGCGGTTCGAGTAGGACACCATGGCGCAGCGGATCTCGGGCAGCACGTCCTCGGGGATGAGGTCGCGGGCCACGGCGCAGGTGCCCACGGCCACTTCCGCGAGGATGCGCGGCGTCATGGTGGCGTTCACACCCACATCGCCGAACACCACGATGTTGTGGGGATAGACTTCCTCGGGATGCTCGTCCGGCAGCACGAACACGCCCGCCTCGCAGGTGACGGGACGCTTGGCCAGCAGGTCCACCATGGGGCGGAAGAAGGCCTTCGGCTCGTGGCTGGCGCCTCCCACCACCATGTCGGCATGACCCAGCTTGACGGCCCAGATGCCGAAGCGGCCCGGCTCGGAAACCTGCACCCGGGACTCCTCCAGGTCGATGGGGCGGTCATTCTCCTGACCCCACTGCACTCGGGCCGAAGCGAAAGCCTCCACCAGGTCGGGCCGGGATTCGGGCGTGACGAAGGCGCTTTCGGAGAGCGTGTAGGCCACCCGGTCCGGACCGAGGTGGGCCAAGGCGTCGGCGGCCAGGGCCCGCACTTGCGCCTCCGCGGCCAGGAAGACGGGCCGGATGAAGCGGCCTAGGAAACAGGCGGCTTCGAGCGTGCGGGCATCCAGAGCCTCCGGAAACACCACCGTGGGACGGTTCCGGGGCACGGCCAGCAGCCGGCTGTCGAGAGAGGCTTCAATGTCAAACATGGGGGACCACCTGGGATCGTCGCCCGCCGAGTCTAGCAGGGCTGCCAGGCTGGTTTTCTACCTGGAGGTCACATTCCATCCGGGCGGTCTGTCGCCCGCGCGGATTCCACCCAGACCACCTCGCAGGAGCCATCCCCGGTATCCGTCCGCGACAGGCTGCTGACCCAGTGCCAGCCATCCTTCCCGTCGGCCCGGATGAGCTGGCCCCGCAGCTCCACGAGCTGGCCCGTCCGCACGGCCAGCAGCCGCCTTTCGACGGCCCCATTTGCCGGGATCATGTGCATGTTGGCGCTATGGCTGATCACCTGGTCGGCGGGGATCGGCATGTTGCCGGACCGCCAGAAGTACCAGCGGTCCCGCTGCTCGATGGTGAACGCCTGGAGGATCCGCGTGTCGGACATGGGGCCCCAGCCCAGGGCGAAGTCCACCGGGGACAGCTGCGCCGCCCGGTCGAAGCGGTAGCGTTCCGTGCTCAGCACCCGCGCCCAGAGTTCGAAGTGCGCCAGCGGCGTGATCCGGTGCTCGTGGAAGGTCCACGACGCCGGGGATTCCGGTTCAGTCTGAATGGGTTCCAGAGGCGCCAGGATGCCCGGGGGATGGGTAAGAGGCCGCCCCTGCCACCACCAGAGCCCCAGGAGCCCGACCAGCAGACTGAGTGCCGCCAGGCCCCAGCGTTCGCGGATCCAGTCTCGAAGATCGTCCATACGCCAGCATACCCGTCGGGGATTCGTGGCGTCCGTAACCCACCGGGCTTTGCTTGCTCCAGAAGCGGCCTACGGCCACTTCTGGAGCCATGCGAACATGGATGAATGGAACAACCACTTGAAGATCTACTCGACGCCTGTCGCCGCCTGCACGCAGGGGGCCTGCTGGCAGCTTCGGACGGCAACCTGTCCGTGCGCCTGCCCAACGGCCTCATCGCCATGACCCCCAGCGGCGTGCCCAAGGCCAGGGTGCAGCTGGCGGACCTGGCCCACCTGCAGCTGGACGGCACCATCCTGTCGGGCCGCCCCAGCAGCGAGCTGGCCATGCACCTGGCCATCTACCGCGCCGTGCCGCAGGCTAGAGCCATCGTCCATGCCCACCCGCCCACGGCCATCGCCTGGTCCCTGGCCCGACCCGAGTTGAAGGAACTGCCTTCGGACGGCCTGCCCGAAGTCATCCTCGCCGCGGGCCGCATCCCCATTGTGCCCATGGCCCTGCCGGGAACTGAAGGCATGGGTGACAACCTCCTGCCCTTCCTGCCGGAGCACCGTCTCCTCATCCTGGCCCGCCACGGCGGCCTCTGCTGGGGCGAGCACCTGGACGAAGCCGTGGGCGGCATGGAGCGCCTGGAGCAGGTTGCCACCATCCTCTGGAAGGCCGAGACCCTGGGCGGCGCGAAACCGTTATCCACAGATGAACTTCAGGAACTGCGCTCGCTTCGAACCAAGCTTGGTCCGAAGATCATTTGAAAACAAAATGGGTCCACAGATTCCACAGATGACACAGATTCAACTGCAAATAGAAATCTGTGTGAATCTGTGAAATCTGTGGATAGAAAGTTCTTATGAACCCCTTCGAATCCCTTGGTCTGAAACATGACGGCCGCGCGCTCTGGGTGCTGGACCAGACGCAGCTGCCGGATGCGGAAGTGTGGCTGGACGGCAGCGATCCAAGTGGCATGGTCGCGCTCATCCAGCGCCTGGCGGTGCGTGGCGCCCCCCTCATCGGCGTGGCCGCGGCGGCCAGCCTGGCGACCTTCGCGGAGCGCGGCGCGTCCGCCACCGAGTACGCGGCCGCCTGTGCGGCCCTGCGCCGGGCGCGACCCACGGCCGTGAACCTCATGTGGGCCATGGACCGCATGAAGGATGCCGGCGATCCCGTGCGTGAGGCCGAGGCCATCTTCGCGGAGGACGTGCGACTCTGCGAAGGCATGGCGACGCAAGGCGCCGCCCTCGTCCAGGATGGCGAGGGTCTGCTCACCCACTGCAACACGGGGGGCCTGGCCACCGCGGGCATCGGCACGGCCCTGGGCGTCATCCGCCGCGCCCACGAACAAGGCAAGCGCATCCACGTGTACGCGGACGAGACCCGGCCACTCCTCCAGGGCGGCCGCCTCACGGCCTGGGAGCTGACGAAGCTGGGCATCCCGTCCACCCTCATCACCGACAGCATGGCGGCCCTGCTCTTGCGCGACGGTAAGGTGCAGCGCGTGCTGGTGGGCTCGGACCGCGTGGCCGCCAACGGCGACTTCGCCAACAAGGTGGGCACCTACGGCCTAGCTGTGCAGGCCCGCTTCCACGGCATTCCCTTCCATCCCGTGGCCCCCTTCTCCACCGTGGATCTCGCCTGCCCCGATGGCGCCGCCATCCCCATCGAGGAACGGGCCCCCGCCGAAGTGCTCGGCTACGGCCCCCTGCGCTGGGCACCGGAAGGCATGCCCACCTGGAACCCCAGCTTCGACGTCACCCCCGCGGATCTCGTCACCAGCCTAGTGCTGGATCGCGGCGTGTACAGCGCCGGGCAGTTGAAGTCAGGCGTGCTGAGCAGGGTCTGCGGAACTCAGGTCACTGCCCCCGCCCGCTCAAGGCCTGCAGGCCGACGCCCACGACGATGATCGCCAGCGCCACCCACCGCATGGGGGTCATGGCCTCGCCCAGGAAGGCGCGGGCCATGAGGGCGTTGGCGATGAAACCCAGTGCCAGGAAGGGGTAGGCGTAGTTCACTTGCACCATGGACAGGGCGCCGAGCCACACCACCACGCTGACGGCGTAGCAGGCCAGGCCCGCCACCACCCAGGGTTCGAGGGCCAGCCGGAACAGCGGTCCCACGGCCAGCTGCATGCCGCCCGCTGCCTGCAGGCCCTTCTTCAGGCAGATCTGGGCGGCGGCGTTGAGTAGCACACCCAGCACGATGAGGGGGATGGCCTTCAGATTGGGGCTCATGGGGCCTCCGGAACGGGGGTGGCGAGGTGCGCTTCCAGGGCCGCCCAGAGGGTGTCGGCAGGCAGCTGGGTCATGCAGGGATGGTCCGGCAGAGGACAGTGCCAGTGCTGGCACTCGAGGCAGGTCAGCTCCTCTTTGCGGAGTACAGTCACCATCGGACCCCGGGGCGCCGTGTGGCGCGGGATGGTGGGACCGAAAACCGCCACCACGGGCACGCCGCAGGCCGCGGCCAGGTGCGCCAGACCCGAGTCGTTGGCCAGGACGGCCGAGGCGCCCGCCAACCAGGCGGCACTCTGGGACCAGGGGATCTGGGCCGTGAGGTCCAGCACCTCGGGCACCTGCTCCTTCAGGCGGCCGCCGTAAATCACGTCATCGCCGGGACCGCCCAGCACCACAATGCGGTAGCCCCGGGCGAGGGTCCGCCGCGCCAGCTCCACCAGCAGGTCCAGCCCCAGGCGCTTGGCGCCCGCGGCGGCGCCGATGGCGAAGGCCACATAGGGTGCCGCATCGAATCCATGTTCACGCCGGGATCGATCCACGGCTTCGGCACTCTCAGCGCGGGGGCGGAAAGGCAAGAAGGTGGCCGGTCCCAGCTCGGGATAGCCGAGCCGCACGATATCCCGGTAGCGGTCCAGGGAATGGTCGTCCCGGTCCCAGTACTTCAGGCTGGCGGTGAGCAGCAGGAACGCACCGCCATCGCCGCAGCCGACCCGGCGGGGTACCCGGGCCAGAAAGGCGGCGGCGGGAGCCCGCAGGCTCTTGGCCAGGGCCAAGAGCGAAGCGGGATGGTGGGCGCGCAGCAGCGCGGTGGCGGCGAGCAGGCCGGGCTTCTTCGCAGGATCGGCACAGACAGCGGCATAGCCCGGGGCGCCTTCAAAGAGCTCCACCGTGGCCGCGGGTCCCCAGGCCACCAGGGGCAGTCTTGCCTGGATGAGCGGCGCCGCCGCCTGATGCATGAGGATCGCATCGCCCACGAAGCGAGGCATGCGAAGCCAGTGGGCGTGATCCGGAATCATGGCTTCTTCTTCAGCAGCAGGATCTCACCGCCGCCCGTGGGCACCGAAAGGAGCACCTCGAAGTGCGCCCGCAGGGTCGGAGTCAGGCCCCAGGCATCCTGCTCCCATTCGTCGCGCTGGGCCACCAGGCGCGCCTCAGGATCCAGGGCTTCCAGGGCCTTGGCCGTGCGCAGCTCGGGCATGAGATGGTCCGTGTACACCATCACGCCGCTGCGGATGGTCTGCCAGTAGAAG
>CAIYNT010000294.1 GCA_903927605.1 uncultured Holophagaceae bacterium | reverse complement strand
TGAAGGTCGAGGAGAGCATCTACGACACCTTCCTCTGGAGCGTCGGCAGCTTTGAATTCCATGACGGCATGGCCTCCCACCAGAAGTCCATGCTGCTCAGCCTGGACGTGACTGGCATCGTCCTCGAAGGCGCCCGGCGCCTGGACGACTGGAAGCGCATCCGCCGGGTCATCAAGGGCGGCGATGCGGTACTGGCGCCCATTTCCGAAGCCATCGCCGAACGACTGCCCCTGTCCCCCGAGGACGCCGACATCCTGACGCGTCTGGACGGGATCAAGCGGGTGGACCAGCTGGTGCTGGACCTGCGCATGCCCGAATACAAGGTCAACAAGCTGCTCTTCGACCTCCACGAGAAGGGTCTCGTCCGTCTCCTGAGCCCCGGCGGCAACCTGGGCGAAAACCCGAGCCTCCAGCTGCAACGGGCCCGGGCCCTGGTGGAGAAGCAGAAACTCCAGGAGGCCCAGGAGGAGCTGCGGCGCATCCTCCAGGACCAGCCCCGGCACCTGGACGCGAACAAGATGATGGCGGTGGTCCAGGACCTCCTCGAGGAGAAGAAACTGGACCAGGACCTGGTCCCCGAACTCATCGTGAGCCTGGACGAACTGATGACCACCAACCTGGGCCCCAACGAGGCCTTCCTGGCCAGCCGTGTCAATGGCCTGTGGACCATCCGGGACATCCTGTCCATTGCGCCCTTCGAGCCGAACGAGTGCCTCCGCATCTTCTCCAAGCTCCTGAAGCGTGGGATTCTCAAGGCCACGAAACCCGCCCAGGGAGGCGACCAGCTGGGAGTCCAGCGCTGACCCTCCCAAATCCGGAGGACCGATGCGCATCGCCCTTGCCCTGCTCCTGATCGCCCTGCCCCTCGCGGCGGCGAAGAAACCCACGGCCGCTCAGCTTCAGGCCCAGGTGAAGCGCCTCACCGAGGAACGGGACGACCTCAAGCAGCGGCTGGCGGCCACCGAGGACCTCCAGCAGGAGACCGCGGGCGCCAAGAAGGCCCGGGAGCTCGCCCACGCCGAGGCCGAAGCGGCCCGCAAAGAGGCCGAGCAGCTGCGGACCGCCCTCAAGGAGAACCAGGGCGGCAGCGATGCCATCCTGAAGGAACTCCGGGAAGCCAAGCAGGCCGCGGTGGACGCCAAGGCCGAGAACGAGCGCCTCCGGGCCCAGAACGAATCCCTCCAGACCAAGGTCAACGCCGTTCCGGGCGAGGGCGATCTGGTGCAGCTGAGCGAGGAGATCCAGCCCGCGCGGTCCATCAACCTCAACCGCGCTACCCCCCGCCTCAAGGCCTCAAGCCTGTTCTCGGCCCGGCCCAAGGGCGTGGTGGTGGTGAACGTGCTGATCAGCGAGAAGGGAGACGTGCTCTCCGCGCGCCTCCTCCAGGGACTGCCTGGCGAATCCGCCGACGCCAAGGCCGCCGGAGACGCCTGCGTGGAGGCCGCTAAGCACCTCGTCTTCGATCCCGCCGCTTCCAAGGACGGCAAGGTGAAGTTCAAGGTCTGGCAGGGTGTGGGGTTCTACCTGGACTGACTGGGCGGTCTGGTTGGCTCATCCCGAATGAGAAAAACCAACCACGAAGACTGGAAGACCACGAAGCAAGAATGAACGGATCAAAGCCAGTGCCCTTCCCGAGCTTCTCGGTGTGGACTCCGGCGATTCTCGAGACGAACAGAGCTCTTGTGGGCTTTCTGGCCTCTTGATGCGGGCTGAGCCAGGGCGCGAGATGAATGGCTATTCAGTGGTGGAAGAGCCCTTCCCACCGACGTGAAGTCGAATGCCGCCTCACAAGCGGGGGCATGGCTCCCCAGCCTGCGAGCGGCAACAGCACCTACCCAAAAGCCGCTCCCCGATGAACGAAGCCGCTGCGCGGCGGGGGACGGTCATCCAGGCAGCCCGGTCGATAAAGACGGCTAGCGCGGAAGGGTGAAAGCAGGCCCCTTGGTCATCGCGGTGTATGGAGCACCGCCAGATGACCAAGGGGGTACTGCATG
>CAIYNT010000293.1 GCA_903927605.1 uncultured Holophagaceae bacterium | reverse complement strand
GGTCCGAAGCTACATCACCCCGGAGCGTGGGCACGTCTTGATCGACCGGGATTATTCCCAGCAGGAGCTCCGCATTCTGGCGGAGTATGCGGGGGGTGACCTGTTTAAAGCTTATGCGGCCAACCCCAAGCTGGATCTGCATGAGATGGTCCGCGCCAAGCTTTCGGAGATGCTGGGCTTCCGGCTTGAACGCAAGCCTGTAAAGACTGTCGTGTTTGGACTGATCTACGGCATGGGCATTGCCAAGATGGCACAGTCTGGTGGGGTAGATATTGAAACCGCACGAGCCATCAAGAATGGTGTGCTTGCCCTCTTCCCAGGCATCCGGGGAATCAACCAGTCCATGAAGACCAAGGCAGAGAGGCATGTGCCACTGCGCACCTGGGGCGGGCGGGAATACTTCTGCGAGCCACCCCAGGTTGAGACAGACGAGGTAAAGACCTTCGAATACAAGATGATCAATGTGCTGATCCAGGGATCCGCCGCAGACTGCACCAAGGCTGCAGTCATCAACTACCACCGTGCGCCGCATATCGGGCGCCTTCTCCTGACGGTCCACGATGAGATCCTCCTGTCCGTCCCCGAGAGCGAGGTTGATCAGGAGATGAAGGCACTCCGAGAGGCCATGGCTGGCGTGGCCTTTGATGTGCCGATGCTCTCGGATGGGAAATCGGGCAGCAACTGGGGTTCCCTCAATACCTATGAGGACAGAGAGTGAGGCCTTGGCTACGGCTCCTCAACCCTTGGCTCAGCTCGAATAACAATGCTCCTTTTGGCCATTCGAGGCCTGTGGAGGCCATTGGGGGTCACAAATAACCGGTTAATCATTTCTGAATATTATATTTGCAGCTTCAAGGACTGCGGCTCTTTGACAATCCCGGGAATTGACACTTTTTGACCAACCCCAGGCACTTCAATGGATCTGAACGGCTAGATGACGATAGACTCCTCTAACCCTTAGTAACCCTGCTGAATCCTCCAGAACCACTGTAAGGCGCCTGGGAATGACCGACTACCACGCCAAATACCTGGCCTATGAGCTCACTCGGCGCTGTTCTTCGGACAGCCTGGAGAAGCTCACATCGGTCTTGGCGGATGCCCAGGTCGATCTCAACCCCCACCAGGTCGAGGCCGCCATCTTTGCTTTCCGGAGCCCCTTCTCCAAGGGCGCCATCCTGGCGGACGAGGTCGGGCTGGGAAAGACCATCGAGGCTGGGCTCCTGCTCTCCCAGAAGTGGGCTGAGCGGAAACGTCGCCTTCTGGTCATCCTCCCGGCGAACCTCCGCAAGCAGTGGAGCCAGGAGATGGCCGACAAGTTCAATTTGCCATCGGTCATCTTGGAACGACGAAGTTTCAATGACGCGGTGCGTGGGGGGAACCTCAATCCCTTCCTCCAGAACGGACTTGTCCTCTGCTCCTATCAGTTCGCTCGAACCATGGAGCATTACATCCGGCAGGTGCCCTGGGACCTGGTGGTGGTGGATGAGGCCCACCGGCTCCGCAACGTCTACAAGAAGACCAATAAGACTGCCAATGCCCTGAAATCAGCCTTGGCGCCCTTCCCTAAGGCCCTGCTTACCGCCACGCCCCTCCAGAATTCACTGCTGGAGCTCTATGGCTTGGTGAGCATCATCGACGACTTCACCTTCGGTGACCTTCAGAGCTTCAAAAGCCGTTTCGCCCGGCTAGGAAACGAGGACGACTTCACAGACCTGAAGGAACGACTGAAGCCTGTCTGCAAGCGGACACTTCGCCGCCAAGTGCTTGAATACGTCCCTTACACGGATCGCCACGCCCTGGTGC
This sequence comes from uncultured Holophagaceae bacterium, assembly GCA_903927605.1. The sequence goes on along the minus strand of CAIYNT010000293.1, from coordinate 1,512 downwards.
AGGAGTTCGTGCCTAATCCTGACGAAGAACGGCTCTACGACTGGGTTTCTGAATACCTACAACAGCCCGTGCTGCACGCCCTACCCGCTAGTCAGCGCCAGCTGATCACCTTGGTCCTCCGCAAGCTACTCGCCTCGTCCACCTTCGCCATCGCGGGGACGCTGGAGGGCATGGCTCTGCGTTTGGAAACCGCTGCCACGGCCGCTGAAGTGCCCCCAGATACCTCCGAGTTGGTCGAGGACTACGAGGAATTGGACGAGACGGCAGAGGAATGGGACGAGGACGAAGAAGAAACCACTCCAAGCCATGCCCCACTGACGGCTGAAACCATTGCGGAGATGCGGGCAGAAGCGGAGAAGCTCCGAGGCTTCCTCAGCCTTGCCACCTCAATCCTGAAAAACGCCAAGGGCGAAGTGCTGCTTACGGCATTGCGACGGGGGTTCGCGGCAGCGTCCGAAGCTCGGGCCCGGTCCAGTTCCTCCTCCTTGCAACCCAAGGCGGTCATCTTCACCGAGTCCCGCCGGACCCAGGAATATCTATTCCGCTTACTCCAGGAGACTGAGTTCAAGGGCAAGGTGCTTCGATTCAACGGCACAAATGCTGATCCAGAATCCAAGGGCATCTACCAGAACTGGCTCAAGAAGCATGCGGGCACGGACAAGATCACGAGATCTCCCAGTGCGGACATGAGGGCAGCTCTGGTGGAGTGCTTCCGGGACGACGCTTCCATCATGCTGGCCACCGAGGCGGCGGCAGAGGGCATCAACCTCCAGTTCTGCAACCTGGTGGTGAATTACGACCTTCCTTGGAATCCCCAACGAATCGAGCAGCGAATCGGTCGATGCCATCGCTACGGTCAGAAGTGCGATGTGGTCGTCGTGAACTTCCTGAACAAGAAAAATGAGGCGGATGCCAGGGTCTACGAGCTGCTGGACCAGAAGTTCAAGCTCTTTGACGGTGTCTTCGGTGCCAGTGATGAGGTATTGGGGGCCATTGAGAGCGGGGTGGACTTCGAGAAGCGCATTGCTGCCATCTATCAGCGGTGCCGCACGCCCGAGCAGATCCGCTTCGAGTTCGACCAGTTGCAGCAGGAGTTGGGGTCTCGGATCGCTGAGGGGCAACGGGATGCCCGGGAACAGCTCCTGGACAACTTCGATCAGGAGGTCATCGAGAAGGTGCGGATCACCAGTGCCGATGCTCTGGACCGGTTCAACGAGCGGCTCTGGACCCTGACTCGGCATGTCCTGGCCAACCATGCTCGGTTTGAGCCTCAGGGCTATGCCTTTACGCTGCACACCAACCCCTTTCCCGAGGAAGGAATTCATCCCGGCCCCTATCGCATGGGAAAGGCCGTGGAGGACGCCAACATCTACCGAGTCGGCCATCCGTTGGCACAGCGAGTCCTGGGACTTGCCAAGGGCTTACACACGCCCCCGAGCGTCGTTGCATTCGATTACCAAATGGCGGCCAAGAAGATCTCCATCTTGGAGCCCATGCGAGGGAAGAGCGGAT
>CAIYNT010000292.1 GCA_903927605.1 uncultured Holophagaceae bacterium | reverse complement strand
CTTGGCCGAGCCCCGGGACGGCGCCTGGACCGCCGTCCTCACCGAGGACCACCGCATCCAGAGCGTCCTTCGGGTGAACGTCACCGCCGGGGCCGGGGACCTCCTGCAGACCGGCTACCAGGCCCTGGATGCCCAGCCTGCACCTGCCGGTACCTTCCCGGTGGTGCTCAGCAGCAGCGCCGGCGGCACCATGATCCACGAGGCCTGTGGCCACGGCCTGGAAGCCGACCTGGCCCTGGCGGGCATGAGTGCCTTCGCCGGCAAGCTGGGCCAGAAAGTGGCCGCCGAGGGCGTGACGATCATCGACGACGGGACGCTGCCCCACAAGCGGGGCAGCCAGGCCATCGACGACGAAGGCAATCCCGTGAGCCGGGTGGTGCTCATCGAGAACGGCGTGCTCAAGGCCTACCTGCAATCCCGGAAGACCTCGAAGAAAATGGCCACGGAACCCACGGGCAATGGACGCCGCGAAAGCTACCGGAACCTGCCCATCCCGCGGATGCGCAACACCTTCCTGGCCCCTGGGAGCGAGGCGCCGGAGGCCATCCTCCGCGACCTGGATCGCGGGCTGCTCGTGAAGCGCATGGGCGGCGGTCAGGTGGATACGGTCACCGGCAACTTCGTGTTCCAGGTGACAGAAGGTTTCTGGGTGGAGAAGGGCGAGGCCCGATATCCCGTGAAGAACGCCACCCTCAGCGGCTGCGGCCCCGAGGTGTTGAAGGGCCTCACTCGGATCGGCAGTGACCTGCACCACTTCGACATCGGCACCTGCGGCAAGGACGGCCAGGGCGTGCCCGTGAGCGATGCCCTCCCCACCATCCTCTGCCCCGCCCTCGTCGTCGGCGGCACCGCCGAGCCATTGCCGTGCGTGATCTAAAAATCACTCACCACGAAGACAGGAAGACCACGAAGCAATGCCTGTTCATATTCGTGGTCTTTCCGTCTTCGTGGTAAATCAGTTTTCTTTTTGAATCGAGTTGCCTGATATGACCAGTCCCTTCACGTCGTTCATCCCTGAAGCCCTCGAAGCCCGTCTCCAGGACGGCATCCACCACGCGCAGGAGCTGGGTGCGGAGGGCGCTGAGGCGTTCATCTCCGTCTCCCGGTCCCGCAAGGCCAAGGTCCAGAACGGCCACCTTGAGGACCTCACCGTCAGCAAGCGCGGCGGGTTGGGCGTGCGCGTGATCCGCGCTGGAGACAAGGGCTTCCGCACGGGTCTCGCGACCACCACTGATCTCGTCGCTGCGGACTTCCGCAGCCTCTTCGCCCAGGCCTGGGAGCTCAGCGCCCTCGGTGATGAGGACCCATGGCTGCGGCAGGCCGATCCTTCGGGTACCGATGACCTGCCCAGCCGCTTCCACGCGGAGGTCGACGCTATCACATCCGAGCAGCGCATCGCCTGGTCCCTGGAGTTGGAGAGCCAGGCCCGGCGGGCGTCCACCAAGGTCGCGGCGGTGCGGGAGGCCGCCTGGACCGATGGCACCGGCGCCAGCCTGCTGCTCACTCAGCGAGGCGTGCGAGCACCGGATGTCTGGTCCAGTTGTTCCGCCTCCATCGACCTGGCCGTGGCCGATGGGGAAGAACGACAGGCCTCCTGGCACTGGGACGCCGCCCGCCATCCCGGATTGGATCTGGCCGCCATCGGCGCCGAGGCGGCCCTCAAGGGCGAGCGGAAACTGAACCCCCAGCGGCTTCCAGCCGGGAGGTACTCCGTGGTGCTGCATCCGGAAGTGACCGTGGACCTGCTGGGCATCGTGGCCGGCATGCTGGATGCGGAGTCCGTGCTCAAGCAGCGCAGCCTGTTCGCCGGAAAGCTCGGCGAAACCATTGCCTCTCCGTTACTGACCCTGGTGGATGATGGCCGACTGGCCGAAGCTCCCGGCCGCCCTGCCCTGGGCACCGAGCCCTGGGACGCCGAAGGCCTGCCCACACGACGCAATGTCCTGCTGGAAGGGGGCGTGCTGAGGACCTACCTGCACACCCTCAAGACCGCCGCTGAAATGGGGTTGCCGTCCACCGCCAGCGCCGGGCGCGGACTTGGGAGCCAGCCCAGCGCCACCACGTTCAACCTGTTTCCCCTGGCTGGGGGCACCCCGCCAGAGGCCCTCTACCGCCTGGCTGGGAATGGTGTGCTCATCACCGAAATCATGGGCCTCCACACGGTGGACCCCGTCAGCGGGGACCTCAGCGTGGGTGCCAGCGGCCTGCGCATCCGCGATGGCCTCTTGGCCGAACCCGTGGACAAGCTCACCTTCGCCGGCAACCTGCGGGACTTCCTCACCCGCATCGTGGCGCTGGGCAGCGACCTCCGCTGGTACGGCAGCAGTGCCGGCCTGAGCCTGCTGCTGGAAAACATCGCCCTGGGCGGCGCGTGAAGCCGGGCGAACCTTCGCGTAGCATGGAAGCTGCGAGGTCCCCATGTCCCTGAGCGCCGCGAAACAGTATCTGTCCTTCCCCCACCTGGAGGCTGAACTCCGGGCGGAGTTGGAGCCCCTGGTGAAGGCGGCCGAAGGTGGTGACGCCGCAGCGATAGCTGAGGTTGAGGATCGGTTCTTCGAGCCCCTGGCCTTCGGGACAGGAGGGCTCCGCGGCTTCATGGCCGCCGGGCTGCGGCGCATGAACCAGCCGAACGTGCGCCGGACAACCATGGCCCTGGCCGCGGTTGCGCAGCGCCACGCACCCGGGAAGAAGATCGCGGTCGTGGGTTACGACACCCGCATCAAATCCGATGTCTTCGCCGCAGAAAGCGCCGCCGTGCTGGCCGCTGCGGGCTACCAGGTGTTCCTCGGCACGCGCCCCCTGCCCACGCCCTTTCTCTGCTTCGCCATGAAGGCCCTGGGCTCCGCCTGCGGCGTGATCATTACCGCAAGCCACAATCCGAAGGAATACAACGGCTTCAAGGCCTACAACGACCTCGGCGGCCAGGTGGTGGAGCCCTGGGATGTGGAGGTCGAAGCCCACATGGCCAGCCTCCCCGTGGTGCCCGAGCCGCCTGTCGCGCCCGAGGGTCGCATCAGTCCCATCCCCGTGGACGTGGAAAACGCCTACCTGGCCCTCGGCGAAGGCCTGCTCCAGCACCCCCAGCCCTTCACGCCCTCCCGTGTCCTCTACACGCCCTTCCATGGCACGGGCATCGCCTTCGTTCCAGAGCTGTTCAAGCGTGCAGGCCTGCCGCTGTCCATCAGCCCCAGCCAGGGCATCCAGGACGGGACCTTCCCCACGGCTCCCCGGCCCAACCCGGAAGAGCTCGCGGCCTACGCGGCGCCCATCCGCGAGGCGGAAGCCATGGGTGCCGAAGTCATCCTTTCCAATGATCCTGATGCAGATCGCATCGGGGTGGTGGCCAAACGCAACGGCGCCTGGGAGCTCATGTCCGGCAACGATATCGCCGGACTCACTCTCGATTACCTCTGTACCCAGAAGGGCTGCCAGGGCGCAGTGGTGAGCACCGTGGTCACCTCCGATTTCATGGCAGAGGTGGCGCGTCGCCATGGATTGCCTGTCGTATGGACACTCACTGGCTTCAAGAACATCGCGGTGTGCATGGACCGGCTCGAAGCGCTGGGCGAGGCCTATGCCTTTAGCGCCGAGGAAAGCTACGGCATGCTCATCCCCCCCAGCCTGCGCGACAAGGATGGCGTCACCGCAGCCCCGGTCGTCGCCGAAATGGCCGGCCACCACAAAGCCCTGGGTCAGACCCTCTTCGAGGCCGTGGACGCGCTGATGGCCCGCGTGGGAACCTTCCACAACCGCCTGGTGAACCTGGAGGATCCAAAACCCGGCGGTGCCAAGCGGTTCGCCGAGGCCATGGAGCGCATCCGCACGGCGGGTCTGGCTTCCCTCGGTGGTGAGAAGGTCGTGAGTTGGGAGGATTTCCAGACCGGCCTCTGGCATGGTGAGGGGCGGAGCGAGACCATCCTCGATCGGCCGGACAACAAAACAGTGGCTCTGCCCATCCTCCGAAGCAACGTCCTGAAGTTCCGCTTGGAGAGCGGCGCGTTTGCCGCCTTCCGGCCCAGCGGCACTGAACCCAAGTTGAAGGTCTACCTCCAGAGCCGGACCGACTCCGCCATGCTGGATCGCATGGAGGCGGAGGCCCGCACACTGCTCGGCTTATAGGCGGTTACGCAAACAAAAGCGACGCCGGAATCGGCGCCGCTTTTTCAATGGCCTGAAGAAAACTACTTCTTGGCGGCCGGCTTGATGTTGGTCAGCTTGCCGTCGGCGTAGCCATGGCAATCCTTGCACTGGGCTTCCTTGTACTTCGCAACCATCTTGGCGGCAGCGGGAATGAACTTCTTGTCCTTGGGCGCGCCTTCGTGGCAAACGGTGCACTTGGCACCCTTCACGGTGGTGGGCTTGGCACTGGCGATGGGCGCCACGGCCAGGAGAAGGGCGGCGGTGAGCAGGGTGATGCGGCGCATGAAAGCTCCTTTTGGGGTGGGACTCGGACAAGGGGTCGAGTCGAGGGTGGTCTGCAAGGGTTGTTCCGTGGGTGGAGTCTGTCGGTTGTTGGCACCGGCGTCAGTGACCGCCATCACAGGAAGTAGATTTCATCACATGGAAGGTTGATGGTGGCACCCACCCTCAATGGGCGAGGCGCGACATCATGGCATAGATGATGAGAAGGAGTAGAACGACGCCGAGGGTGAAGAAGAAGTACCCGAAGGTCTTGGCGATACCCTTCCAGGCATCCCATTCGTCCTTGACCCGGAAGCTATCGAGCCGTCCTTCGGACACCAAACGGTCATACCAGCGCTTGCGCTCATGTAGCATCTCCGACTTCGCGATGCGACCGGAGAAGATCACCGTGTCCATGGGGAACTTCTCCAACCGGAAATGCGTGTTGAAGAAGTGGACCGTGAAGATGAACCCGGCGGCCAGCAGCGCCTCGTCTGAGTGGATGATGAGTGACACGTTGATCATCCAGCCGGGCATGAACCGGCTGAAAAATTCAGGGAACCACATGATCAGGCCCGAGACACCGATGGCAAAGATGCCCCAGAACACCGCGAGATAGTCGAACTTCTCGAAGTAGGTCCACCGATCGAACTGCGGCTTGGGGCCCTGGCCGAAGAACCACTTGTTATGGTCAACGAAGTCCTTCAGATCCTGCTTTGTGGGGATCATGGAATCCGGATGGCTCATGGCCTTCAACAGCCGTGCAAACTTCAGCTTCCCGGTCTCAGGATCGCGCAGATATTTGCGGTTCTTCCAGAAATGGATGAGCGTGTCGCCAACGTGAAGCGTGAAGTACAGGAACGTGATGACGGCCCCGAAGTGGTGGAGGGTACGGGCGGTCTGAGGCCCGCCCAGGAACGCGAACACGGCTTTCGCCCAGTCCGTGTAGTAGAACTTCAGAGGCATGCCCGTGAGCACGAGGAGCAGGAAACTTGAGACCACCAATAGGTGAAGGAAGCGCTCGAAGGGCTGGAAACGAGTGAACTGCTCGTCATCCTTGGCGATCTTGATCTTCGCTTCGCGGAACTGCCTGGAATCATGGCGATAGAGCCAGATCGAACGGAAGAGCCAGAACAGGGTGTGCAATCCGAAAACCAGGAAGGTGCCGACCAGGATCGCTGTCATCCCCATGAAGACGTAGTAGAGCTGCGGATACTTCGCGCGGTCCTCGGGGTCTGCATGGGGCGCGTACTTTGCGAAGCTGGCATTGGCCTTGGGGTGGCACTGCTGGCAGGTCTGGACGATATGGCCCGGGGATAACCTTGAATTGGGATCCGAGACGGGCAGCACGTCATGGTGGCCGTGGCAGTCGAAGCAGGCTGCCACATCCGGCGCGTTGTTGGCCTTCCCGAGGGCCATCGCCTTGCCATGGTAGGTGTCCCGGTAGTGCTCCAGACGATCCGCGTGGCATTTCCCGCAGGTCTGATCAGCCTGCAACTTGAAGTGCCCCGCGGTGGGCTTTTCGATTGTATGGGCCGTGTGACACTGGATGCAGACTGGACCGCGGGAATCCCCCTTGGCCAGGAGCTGGCCGTGGATGCTCTTGTTGTAGATCGCTTCCACAGTGACATGGCACTTGCCGCAGGTCTTGGCGACATTGGCATGGTTGATAGGCGAGCTGCGGTCCACACTGCGCTTGATGTCATGGACACCATGGCAGTCGTTGCAGCTGGGCGCCACGATGAGCCCCTTCTTGAGCAGTGCCTGCCCGTGGATGCTCTCCTGATATTGGGAGGCCACGGACGGATACTTCATCTTGTATTCGTCGGTCACGTTCTTGTTGGCATGGCATTTCGAGCACGTCTGTGGAAGGTTCATCTTATAGACCGGCGAGTCGGTCTGGGAAACGTGGCTGATGTAGTGGTTCCCGTGGCAATCGACGCAGTTGGCAGCGGCGGAAGAGCCCATGGCCCTGCTCATGCCGTGGATGCTGCCCTGATAGAGCTTGGACTCTTCGGTGTGGCAGCTTCCGCAGTCCACCTTGGGCACTGGGTTGCCATCACCCGGGTGGTCCTTATGGATGGTGGCATGGCAGCTCTTGCATGAGAGCGAGGCGTGCACGGCCTTGCTGAAACGGTCGGCCTCTACGAAGAGTGAGACGGTGGTTCCGTTCGGTCCATCCTTGACCATGTCCTTGTCGCCATGGCAGTCGAGGCAACTCTCCTTGGCCTTTTCTTTGGCGGGCGCGGCATTAACAGGAACTGCCGCCAGCAGAAGGCCCGCGAGCAGCGCAAGCAGGAGATTGCCTCGGCGGCGGGTGCCATCCAGAGTTAAGGATGTGATTCGATTCATGGGTATTCCTGTAGGTGAAGGTCGTCAAGCCTAAGGGTCAAACGTGGTCCGAGTGGGACTCCTGGCCTTTCTTCTGCTGCTCTATGGTCTTCAGGTAGTACCCCGGCCGGGTCGCCCGGATGTGGTCGGCAGGGGCCTTCCCCGTGAGCCACGCCAAATCCATGGGATAGACATCGGGATCGAAGATCACCAGATACCAGTGCCACACGAGAATGGAAAGCGTGGCAAGGATGGCTTCGTACCAATGAGCTGCCGTGGCGGCGTCCATGACCCAGGTCGGGAAATAGCGGAGACTCAGGTTCTGGGCCCAGAGCAGAATGCCGGTCACAGCCATCACCACGGTGCCCCACATGAAGGCCCAGTACTCCATTTTCTCGGCATAGCCGAACATGCCGAAGGTCGGGCGTTCGCTGCTCAACCCGAGGTTGAACCGGAGCATGTTGTAGATGTCCTTGGCGTCCTGCCAGGAGGGCAACAGCTCAATCAGGATGACCCGGTCCCGGCGCGACCAGGCCAGGTGGATGAAGTGCAGAACAGTGGCGGAAATCATCACCACCGCTGCAATACGGTGCATCAGACCGCGAATGCTGGATGAGGGGTCCAGGGACTGGAAGAGTTTCACCCACCCGGCGTCCGGGAACTTCAGGGCGAAGCCCGTCCCAACGAGGGTGATGAAGCTCACCATCACCATGGCATGGGTCAGGCGGAAAGCCCGGTTCATGCGGGGGAATCCTTCATGCGAAGAGCCATGGTGGGGACCCCGCCGGAGCTTGGCCAGCCAGTCGAGTCCATTGTGGAAGAGCATGAAGCCGATGGTCATCGGGATGAGCAGGTAGTAGGTCAGGCGGATCCACTTCACCGAGATGTGCTCGATGCCGCCAGCCATGCGCACATGCACCTTTCCCTTGGCAATCTTGTCTCCCGCGCCCGGATGGCACTGGCCGCAGGTGTGCTTCAGATTGGCGGGATTGATGGTGGAACGGACGTCAGCGGAGGGCAGGATGTTGTGCACCCCATGGCAGGAGGCGCAGTTGGCGGCGGTTTTCTGGCCGCCGCGGATGGCGAGACCATGGAAGCTATCTTGATAGGCAGTCACCTTGTCGCCGAAGCTGTAGCGGGAATTGAGGCGTTCATCACCGTGGCAGCGACCACAGGTGACCGTGGAGACGCGCGTTGCATTGACCAGGGAACCGGCTTCGTTGGGTGCGAGGATGTTGTGCTCGCCATGGCAGCCCGTGCAGGTGGGTGAGTCCTTGGACCCACGCTTCACCGCAAGGCCATGCACACTGTCCGCATAGATGGCCTGGATGTCGCTGTGGCAGGTACCACAGGTCGCGGCCACATTCGCGCGGTTCACCTTGGCCTTGGGATCCGAGGAAGGCAGGATGTCATGGCTGCCATGGCAGTTGGAGCAGGAGGCCGCACTGGTGTTCCCCTTGGCCACTTCGCGACCATGCACGCTCAGGCGATAGGCCTCCACCGGCTTGGCGAAGGGAATCTGGTGCTTGGCGAGAAACTTCGGATCGGAATGGCAGGTGGCGCAGGTGTCGGGCAGGTTCTTTTTGTTGGTCCTGGACGCGGGATTGTCGCTGCCCAGGATCTGGTGCTCGGGCCCGTGGCAGGAACGGCAGGTCGCCGCATCAGCCATGCCGTTATGCATCGCGGTGCCATGGACGCTCTTCGAGTAGGCCTTGACCTCGTCGTCATGGCAGATGGCGCAATCCACGGGCGCGGGCTTGCCGCTATGGGGCAGCTTAGTGATGCTGCTGTGACAGCCCGTGCAGCCCATGCTCGCATGCTTGGACGCTTCGAACATGACCAGATCCACCTCGTGGCATGAGGTGCAGTCCTTCGGACCCGGCGGTGCTGCAGCGAGCGCAATGGAAAGCAATCCAGCCAACAACAAACGCATAACTACCTCATGAGTCCTTTAAACCTTAGCCCGGAATCCGGGGAAGGTGGGACCCGCTGGTGACCTGGATCACGACAATTGTTTGTTATCTATAAATAATTGTATTCCTTTATACTTATTAATACTAATGAGATCCCCGCTTACGGTCTGACTGCCCATTGATTTCACAGGTGTTTCCACGGATTCTTTGACGCATTTGATCCAAGGACTCATTTTCTTAAGAAGACTGGAGATCCCATGCCCTCTCAGATCCCAGGATCTCTGGGGACAGCGGACCCTAAGACGTTCCAGAAGGATGAAAGTATACAAAAGCGCCGAGTGGAGATCCACTCGGCGCTTTTGTATCGAGTCAAGGCTTCACTTGCCCTTGTATTCCTTCAGCCAGTTCAGATCCACCTCGGCGGCCTTCTTGTCGGCCTTCATCTTGATGAGGAAAGCGCCACGCTCGTTGGGGGCATGGGCATCCTTCTTGGGCATGGCATCAACATGGCAGGCCTTGCAACTCGTGATTTCCTTGAACCCGAGTTCCTGTGCCTTCTTGACGAAGGGCAACTTGGCTTGAGCCGGAATGGCGAGCAGCAGCGCCGCGGCAGTGATGAGGGTGGCAGTACGCATGGTGCCTCCAGAAACGGGTCCCGGGTCATGGGACAGGTTGAGATAGGGTATTGCAATAAGGGTACCCACACCGGCCAAGGATACCAACTCATCTAAGAATTTTGTCAGAACACCAGTTGCTCCTGGTACTCACCGAACACCGTACGCAGGGCATCGCAGATCTCCCCCACGGTGGCCTCGGCTTTGACCGCGTTCAGGATATATGGCATCAGGTTCTCGGTTCCCGACGCAGCGGCACGCAGGGAAGCCAGGCGACTGTCTACGCTCCCCTGGTCCCGGCCCGCCCTGATCGCGGCGATCTGGGCGCGGCGCTGGGCACCGAGGGCCTCGTCCACCCGCAGCAGATCCGGCTTGAGTTCGCCCGTCACGGTGAACTTGTTCACGCCCACTACCACCTGTTCCCCCTTCTCCACCGCCTTCTGGTAGGCGTAGGCGGCGTTCTGGATTTCGCGCTGGGGGAAGCCCTTCTCGATGGCGCCCACCATGCCGCCCAAGTCATCCACCTTGGCCAGCAGCGCGACGGCGCGGGCCTCCAATTCGTCCGTAAGTGACTCGATGAGGTAACTGCCAGCGAAGGGATCCACCACGTCTGCCACGCGGGATTCAAAGGCCAGGATCTGCTGAGTGCGCAGGGCGATGCGGGCGCTCACTTCGGTCGGCAGGGCTAGGGCCTCGTCCCGGCTGTTGGTGTGGAGACTCTGGGTGCCGCCGCATACGGCGGCCATGGCCTGGACCGCGGTACGCACAATGTTGTTGTCCGGCTGCTGGGCCGTCAGTGTGCTGCCGGCGGTCTGCGTGTGGAAACGCAACATCTGGCTTTTCGCATCATCCGTCTTGAAACGTTCCTTCATGATCCGGGCCCAGAGGCGGCGGGCGGCGCGGAACTTGGCAACCTCCTCAAAGAACTGGTTGTGCGCGTTGAAGAAGAAGCTGAGCCGCGGCGCGAAAGCCTCAAGCTTCAGCCCCGCGTCCAGGGCCGCCTGGACGTAAGCGATGCCATCGCCCAGGGTGAAGGCGATTTCCTGGGCCGCGGTGCAACCCGCTTCGCGGATGTGGTAGCCCGAGATGGAGATGGTGTTCCAGTTCGGCACCTGGTCGGCACAAAAGGCGAAGATGTCCGTGATGAGACGGAGGCTCTGGCGCGGCGGGAAGATATAGGTCCCCCGGGCCATGTATTCCTTGAGGATATCGTTCTGGATGGTGCCGCTCACCTGGTCCAACCGAACGCCCTGCTCCTCAGCCACGGCGAGGTACAGGGCCAGCAGTACCGAAGCCGGCGCGTTGATGGTCATGCTGGTGCTGACCTTGTCCAGGGGGATGTCCTTGAACAGGGCGCGCATATCGTGGATGGAGCTGATGCTCACGCCCACCTTGCCCACCTCGCCCAGGGCCATGGCATGATCCGGATCCATGCCGATCTGGGTTGGCAGGTCGAAGGCCACGGAGAGGCCTGTGGTGCCCTGCTCCAGCAGGTACCGATAGCGGGCATTGCTTTCCTCGGCGGTGGCGAAGCCCGCGTACTGGCGCATGGTCCAGAGGCGTCCTCGATACCCGGACGGCTGCACATGACGGGTAAAGGGGAACTTGCCCGGCGCCCCCAGATCCCGCAGGGGATCGTGGTCGGCCAGATCCGCTGGCGTGTAGCTGTTCTTCAACGGAATACCCGAACTGGTCTCGAAGCTCCGCTCCCGCAACTTGGCGGGATCTTCCTTCACCGCCAGCTGCGTGCGCACCTGCTCCAGGAAATCCTTCTGGTACATGGGGCCTCCGAATCGATGATCCACCTTATCGCCCGAACGGGCCTCGACGCTACACTGGCCCTTCCCCCCTGAGACACCCATGCCCCTGCCCCCGCCGTCTGCCGCCTCTATTCAACTCATCGCCGGAGCCGATGTCTGGACTTCCCAGGGACCTCTGCATGGCCAGGCCGTCCTTATCCAGAAGGGGAAGATTCTGGCCGTGGGCCCCATCGATGTCCTCACCAAGGCGCGTCCCAAGGCCCAGCGCGTGGACCTCCCAGGTGGCACCCTGCTACCCGGCTTCATCGAGGGCCATGCCCACGTCGGTGGCCTCGGAGCCTTGAGCCATGAGGTCGATCTCGCCGGGCTCGACAGCCTGCCGGCAACCCTCAGACGGCTCCGCGAATGGTCCCTGGCCCACCCTGAAGGCTGGCTGCGGGGGAGGGGTTGGGATCAGAACCGCTGGTCCACCAAGACCTTCCCCAAGGCCCTGGATCTGGATGCCTTCACGGGGACCCGGCCCGCCCTCCTCGAGCGCGTGGATGGCCATGCGCTCTGGGTGAACACGGCCGCCCTGGCTATCGCCGGCATCGGTCCCGAGACCCCGGATCCCGAGGGCGGTCGCATCCTCAAGGACACCTATGGTCGACCTAATGGGATCCTCCTCGATGCCGCCATGGATCTGGTCACGAAGCACCTCCCACCGGCCACGGATGGCGAACTGGAGTCCCAACTCAGAGCGGGCCTCGCCTCCCTGCAGGCCAACGGCTTCACCACCGTCGCCGACATGGGTGTGGATGGGCGCGGTCTCGCCGCCTATCGTCGTCTGGCCGACGCCGGGGCCCTGCCCATCCGCGTCTTCGCCTACCTGGCCCACGACCATGACCTCATGCTGAAGGAGCTGAAGCGAGGTCGTTCAAAGCAGCTGTCCTTCTTCCAGGTGCAGGGGGTGAAATTTTTCCTGGATGGCGCCCTGGGCAGCCGCGGTGCGCGGCTGCTGGCCCCGTACTCTGACGAACCCACCACGAAGGGTCTCTGGGTCACGGATCCCGCCAAGGTCGCAGCGGACGCCGCCATCACCCTGCGTGCCGGCTACCAGCCCGCCATCCATGCCATCGGCGATGCCGCCAATCGCGCGGCTCTGGACCTGCTGGCCAAGGCCATGAAGAAGGGCAAGAGCGCGCTCCCTCCGCGCATCGAACATGCCCAGATCGTCACCGCTGAGGATGCCGCCCGCTTCGGTCGGCTGGGCGTGGTGGCCAGCGTCCAGCCCGTCCACTGCACTTCGGACCATAGCTGGACTCCGGCCCGCCTCGGACCCGAGCGTGTGCAGGAGGCCTTCCCCTGGCGCCGATTCGTTGACGGCGGCGCCCTGCTCGCCTTCGGCAGTGACGTCCCCGTGGAAGACGCCAACCCCTTCATCGCCCTGGCCGCCGCCGAGACACGGCAAGATCCCCAGGGCAATCCCCCGGGCGGCTTCCTGCCTGACCAGCGGCTTTCGCGCCTCGAAGCCATCCGCGCCTACACCACCGGCAATGCCGCCGCCCTGGGCCGCGCCAAGGAGCTTGGCGTCATCCGGAAAGGTGCCGTAGCCGACCTGCTGTGGGTGCAGGTTCCTCTCAATGACATCACCCCCGAAGCCATGCGTAAGGTGAAGCCGGTGCGGCTGTGGGTGAACGGAGTGGAAGTGTCCCTGGCACACTAGAACGATGAGCCTCCGCCCCGACTCCCCCCAGCTGGCCCCTTCGCTCCTATCCGCGGACTTCACGCGGCTGGGGGAAGAGCTGCTGATGATCGAAGCCTCGGGCGCGCAGGTGGTGCATGTGGATGTCATGGACGGCCGCTTCGTGCCCAACATCACCATCGGCCTGCCGGTGGTGGAGAGCCTGCGCAAGGCCACCGCCCTGCCCCTGGATTGCCACCTGATGATCGTGGAGCCCCTGCGCTATGCCGCCGAGTTCGTGAAAGCGGGAGCCGACTGGGTGAGCATCCACCAGGAGGCGGATCCCCACCTGCACCGGACCCTCTCCGCCATCCGCCAGGCGGGCGGCAAAGCAGGTGTGGTGCTGAATCCCGGCACACCCGTGGAAACCCTGGTGGATCTGGTCGGTGACTTCGACTTCGTGCTGCTCATGAGCGTGAACCCGGGCTTCGGCGGCCAGAGCTTCATCTCCCGCGTGCTGGACAAGGTGAGGCGGCTGGATGCCCTGCGCACTGAGCGCGGCCTGCCCTTCTTCATCCAGGTGGATGGTGGCGTGAGCCTGAAGAATGCCGGGGATCTGATCCGCGCCGGGGCCGATTGTCTGGTGGCCGGCAACGCCGTGTTCAAGACCCAGGATCCAAAGCAGGCCGTGGCTGGCCTGCTGGGTGAAATGCTCAAGGGGCGCACAGCCTGAGTTTGGCCTCCCGGCGCAGCCGCTTGATCGCCCGCTCCCGGCGCAAGGCCTCGGCCTTCGTCTCGCAAGCCTCGCGGTAAACCAGTTCCAGCGGCCCACGGCCCCGGGTGTACTTGGCGCCTTTCCCCTCCTGGTGCTGTTTCAGGCGCGCCTCCACGTCCAGGGCGATGCCGCAGTAGAGGGTCCCGTCGCCGCAGCGGAGCAGGTAGATGAACCAGGCCGCCGGTCCGGCGTCCTGCTTCTTCTCGCGCCGCTGCGGACGGGACATGGACTACCCCCCGATCGCGCCGCGCACCACGCGACACTCCCACTCGGCCGCTGGCCTCGCGGAGGGGGCCCCGTTGTCGCCGCAGCGGAGCAGGTAGATGAACCAGGCCGCCGGTCCGGCGTCCTGCTTCTGCTCGCGCCGCTGCGGACGGGACATGGACTACCCCCAGATCGCGCCGCGCACCGCGCGACACTCCCACTCGGCCGCTGGCCTCGCGGAGGGGGCCCCGTTGTCGCCGCAGCGGAGCAGATAGACCCACCAAGTCATGACGCGACCAGCCAGCGCATCAGCCCTTCAGTCCAAGGATCTCGCGGATGCGGGCCAGGCCCTCCTGCTCGCCCCGGCCACGGGGGAGATGGAGCACCACGAGCGACTCGCCAAGGCCGCCCACCACCCAGGCGCTGGTGGCCCCGGGCTCGCCAGGCACCGGGGCGGTGGCGATCTTGAACCACCAGTCCTCCTTGCCCATGAGGTTCTTGAAGTCCACCCAATAGCTCGCCAGGAAGCGTTTCCCGAAGTTCACCACTCCCGCCTGCTCCGGCTCCATCAGCCAGCGCAGGAATGCCTCGGGGCTCGTGCGAAGCAGCTCCCCCTCCCCGACCCAGGCGGTGGCCAGGGGTGGCAGAGTGTCGCCGGGTGGCAGTCTCCGGCCCAGGAAGGGTCCGAAGGATTCCAGCAGCCGGGCCCGGGCGGCGGGCTCGCCGTAGAGTTCCTTCCAACCAACCTCGGCAACGCTGATCCAGTAGAGGAAGGCCAAGTCGCAGTCCTCCTTCAGCGCCTTGCCCAGATCCACCTTGCCATGGCCCTTGCGGTTCGAGCAGGTGAAGGCCCCGGCCGCGCCCGCGCAGTTGAACCGGACGCTCATGCTGGCCCACTCCGTCCCCTCGAGCCGCATCCACACCAGCTTCGCGAGACCGCCCATGGGAGCTTCCTTCTGCGCCTCGCCATAGGTACGCACCTCGCCAGCCACCGTCGTGATGGCGAGGCCTTCGCCCGGTTTCAGGTTCGGGTCACGCCAGCCTGGGCTGGCAGGGGCCGGAGCCTGGGCCAGGACCACGACCGCTGCCAGGCACATCAGGAAAGCACTGCGGATCTTCATCGAGGCTCCAGAAGGGATCTCCATCATCCGTCATTTCCCCAGGCAGAGCCCCACCCGATGCCCCTGGCCCACACCCTGGAGCCGCAGCCCTTCATCGGTCAATTCGACTCGGTCCGCTAGACTCGGCAGGGCATCCCACCCCAGCACGGCCGCGATACGACGGTGGACATCGTCGTAACCGTAGGTCTTCCGCAGGCCACTCTGGGTGAAGGTGAGCCCCCAGACACCGGGTTGAGGTTCCAACGAAATGGATTCAATACCTGAACCAAAGGCCCTTTCCAAATCCTGCCTTCTCCAAAGGCGGATCCAGGCGGCGGCGGGCCCTACGTGTCTCGGGCAGGGCGCGGCGGAAGCCTCGCCCCAGCCCCACACCTGTTGGGTAGAAAGCGGACTTCCTCCGCAATGGGCCGTCCAGAACGCGGGACCGGTGACCTTGGCCAAAGCCTCGATGCGCCCCCAGTCCCCATCGCTCAGCGCCTCGGGTTCCGGTTCACCGGTCACTTCCCGGGCCTGGGCCGGATTCGTCCAGTCCAGGGGCGGTCCCTGCCCCACAAACCAGGCGCAATGGGTGTTGTCGCAGACATCGGCGTCCACGTGGCGACGACCTCGGGCGAGGAAACGCAGCACCGCCGCACCCAACTCCAGGCGCAAGGCAGGATTTCCGTGGGGCAGTTCCGCGGCGAGCACGCCTTCGACATAGGCCCGTCTGGTGAGCGTGGCGAGGAGATGCCCGTTGGCCACCTGGAGGCGGCCCTGGAAGCGCCGACGCAGGCCCTGGGCCTCGGCGCGAAGTTCCAGCGGGCCCGGACCCACCCGATCCCCGGGACGCAGCGATCTTAGACCCCCGGGGCCGAGGAAGCCATCGCCATCGGGGATGGGTGTGGCTCCCGTGTTCCGCACCGTGAATCCGGTGGCGGGCAGCAGGTCGAAGAGGCGTACGGTGACGGTGCCACCCGCAGGTGTGGGCACCGGCGTGCCCGGCCGGTGAGCCGCCAGGGGCGCGGCCAGCGCCGTGGCGGCCTGGGCGCCGGTACCGGGGCGGAGACGGGCCAGCATCGCCAAGCCGCTGTCGTTCAGGGCCAGGGCGAAGCCCACGGTGTGTTGGGCATCGAGGGGCACGGTACCCGTTTTGGCCCAGAGCCCCCAGGCGACCAGGCCCCCGGCCGTGCCGAGGCGGGCGCTCTCGCGCAACCCCCTGAGAACTTCCAAGCGGAGGGCCTCCCCCAGGGGCCAGGGTTCCCGCAGCAGCTCCTGATAGGCGGCCAGGAGGCGCGAGGGCCGGATGCGGAGGAGGCTTGGCGCCGCGAGACCAATGGCTTCCTCCGCATTGGCCGGGGCGGGGGCGAAACCTGCGTGGTTCAGGCTCTCCGCCAGCGCTTGCGGCGGAGTGGCCTCGGCCAGCTGGCGGAAGTAGGCGTTGCAGGAGCGGGCGAGCGCACTGGCGAGGCCCAGCCCCCCGTGGCCCTTCTTCAGCCAGCAGGAGGCGCCACCCGTGCAGATGTAGCGGGGTGAAGGCATGTCTGGATGGGCCATTGCCCAGGCGCGGACCACGAAGGGCTTCTGGAGTGAACCCACGGCGAGAGGTGTGTCAGACGCGCCCTCGGCGATCTCGAGCTGGCTCCGATCCAGGCACCAGGTGTGGAGCACGGGCTCCTGGCCAAAGGCCACTCCGGTCACGATCCCCGCGAGGATCGCAACGAGCAGACGGCCCCTGACGCCAATCACTGGCCTCCGCCGAAGGTCACCGTTTCCGTCCAGCCTGCCGAGGTGCGGTGGCGTTCCACGCGCAGCGAACGGGTGGCGGGCATCCAGCCGAGCAGGCCCAGGACGCGATCCGAGAGGGGCCGCACCTGCTCGGGGCGGGCAGGCCCCTCGACCTTGGCCCAGCGTTTCGACTCGGCGCGCGCGGAGGCGAGATCCACCTGGGCCCAGCGGATGAGATCCGCTTCCGCCCGGGGTTCCGGCAGGTCCTTGAGATCCCGGGCCGAGGCCCCCACCCACAGCAACCCGCCCGTTCGGCGCAGGGCCAGGGCCGGCAGCTCCGGCCCCACGCGGACCTCCTGCACATCGCCCACCTTCCGGACCGTGGCACGGCCCGCACGGCGGGCCACGGTGGCCCGGCAGGCCTCCAGGAATTCCGCATCGAGGGTCGCGGGCCAGGGAAACACCACCCGGCGTGCGCCATCGGGGCTCAGGGCATAGCCCCAGCTGGTGATGGGCTGGCGGGCCAGCAGGGTCTTCCAGGGAGCGAGATCGCCCTCTTCCGATTTGGCCCCGCCCACCCTCGCTTTGGGTTTGGTGAAGTCCACGGCATAGCGGTCTTCGCCCACCTGGGGGCCCGCCAGAGGCAGAGGCGCCACGGCGGCAACAGGTTCATCGACCAAGACTGGGACGGGTTCCAGACAGGCGCGGCGGAAGGTGGGCCAGAAGGCTTCGCCCTCGGCCTGCCAGCCGGCCGCGGCGAAACCGGCACCCGAGAACGAGAAGACACCCTTCCTGGGCTCGTTGGCGCCTTCGCGTACTTCGACCATCTGGCCGTTCTCTTTGCGGAGGGCGGCGCGGATGCGACCTTTCTCGGGGCCCTCCGGAAAGGGGAACTCGCGGCGGAAGTAGCGGTCCCTGCGCAGCGCCTCGAGGTTCAGCTCCATGGAGACCAAGCCCGCCAAGGGCGCCGCAAAGCCGCGGCCTGCGAGGGCCTCATCCACTGCGAGTTTGAGGGCGCGCTCACTGGTGGCGAGGATGAGCCGGTTCCCCATGCGGGCCCAGGCGAGGCCCATGCGGCGGTCCTTATCCTCGCTTCCGTCGGCGGCACCTTTCGCCACGAGGGCGTAGGCCACGCCGCCGTGGGTGCGCGCTTGGCCCCGGGGCAGCGCCACCGGCAACTGCGCCAGCGGTGTCTCGATGACGAGCACCGCCTCCAGATGGCCGACCTCGAGGATGGCCAGACCCACAGACTTCGGTTGCAGTTTCCGGATCGTGTCCCAAGTCCAGGGCAGGTCGCCGGCGAGGCGGCCCCACTGGTCCTCGAGCTTGGTACCCACCTGGGTACGTCGCCAGGCGGCGACGAGGGGATCGCCCTCCCGGGGCTCCCCGTTGAGGAATTCCCGGTAGCCACCCTTGAGGGCGGCATCCAGGGCCGAGGCTTCGGGAATGACCAGACGCACCGGGCCATCCGGCAATGGCAGGGGGACTTGCGCCTGCAAGAAGAGCACGGCCAGGACCGCGAGCAGCATGGAGCGGATCATCGGACGCCCTCCGCCTTGATGACGTTGGACAGGAGGGACCAGGTGAGGTCCCGCGGGCGGATGGGCGCGGGGCGCCCCTCCACCAGGCGATAGACGCTGGGCGGCGCCTCGGGCACCGCGAGCTCCGCGCGCAGAGCCTTGACGTTAGGGGCGCTGCGATCCGTGAGCAAGCGAAGCGCATCCTTCACACCGTCCTCGTCACCCACCTTGCGGGCGATCCCGGCCGCATCCGCCAGGGCACCGTTGATGTCCGCGGTGCGGAAACGGCGCTGGACCAGCAGCCGAGCGATACCCTCTGGCGAAAGGCCTTGGAGCGCCCAACGGGCAGCCTCGGCCGAGCGAGGCAGGAGGCCCCGGGCGGCCCGGAGGTGGAGGAGGAGACGGTCGCCATCCCCACCGCTGCGGTTGAAGGCGGCGAGGGCGAGGCCCGCGCGAAGGAGGGCATCTTCCTCGGCCGCTGCGGGGCTGCGCAGGGCGGCGCGAGCGGAGAGCACATCCAGCGGATGGGTCTTCAGGCGCACGCCCAAGGGGCCCACCACGGCTTCGGCCTTGCCCGTCCAGGCGGGGAGGGCTTCGGTCCAGGCAGAGGGGGCCTTCAGATCGATCGGCGCAGGGGCGCCCATGCGGCGCCAGGCATCGAAGGCCTGCGTCTCTTCTCGGGCCTCCCAGGCACAGCGCCGACGGCCCTCAAAGAGGGCCTTGGCCCCATCCACCGGGAGTTTGAGGAGCCCGTAGATGGCGGCCCTCCGAGTGCTGTCCACAAAGGTGTAGCGGCGAGACCAGCGGGCCAGCCACCGGGGCACTTCGGAGGGCAGGCTCGTGGCCAGCGTCTCCGTGAGCGGTCCCAGTTCCTCGGCCGGCACCTCGCCGCGGAACCAGGCCTCCTCCAACTCCTGGCTGAGGCCCGAGGTCTCGGTAGCGGGAGCGAGCTCAAAGGCCAGCTTCCAGGCCGGCAGGGGGGTTGTCCCCTCCTGCCGCTTCGTTTTCAGGAACGTGCGGAAGCGGGCCTCCAGGGGCGCGGCTGCCTGGGCGTCCCGGAAAGGTTTGAGCCAGGCACGCAGTCGCTCCACCATCGGATCCTCGGCGCTCACTCGCCCGGGCGGAACGGTTTCCTCGCCCTCCTCGCCACCCGCGGTGCTCTCTGTTGGAAGGTCCGGCACCGTGAACGTGAGGGCATCTCCGCGGCGGAGTTCGGCCAGCATGTTATCGGCCAGCGCCAACGCGGGGTTGGTCTCGCCGCGCGCCAGGCGCACGCGCACGGCCAAGAGGTCCGCCACATCATCGCTGCCGGTATGGGCAAGGCGGGTGAAGAGGTCGGGGTTGGTCGTGGTGGATTTCAGGGTTTCGTCCAGGACCCGCACTGCGGACAGCCGCTCGGAGATCGGCTGCCGTTCCAGCCAGGCGATGGCGTGGGGCCAGGGGCCGCCCAGCTTCACCAGACCGCGGCGCGGCAGCGGTGCGCTGTCCTGGACCCAGAGTTCCTTGAGCCAGTAGCGAACCTGTTCGGCATTCAGTTGCGGCTCTCGTTCCCGCCATCGGTGGGCGAGGGCGGCTCGGTACCCGCTGGGATCGGCAGTGCTGAAGCGGACGGCCTCTCCGGGTCGGAGGTCCCGCAGATAGGCCAGAAAGGCCGGGCTTACGGGGCGCTGGATGTCAAGCAGCTCAAGGGGTGAAGGCAAACCTGCATCCTCGGCGAGCGCCGAAAGGCTGCGGAACTCCTCTTCCGCAAGCTTGGCCTGGGCGGCCAGCAGGTAGGCACTGAAGGCCTGCACCGCCTGCTCCCGCTGGTTCGCGGCCACCAGGAGCGTCACCTTGCCTTCGAGCCAAGCGCGGTCGTGGGAAGCGCCGGGATGTTGGCCCATGAGCTCCACGGCCAGGGGCAGGTTCTTCTCCGCCCGAGCCAGGCGCATGGCGAGCAGCGTGCGGCTCGTTTCGCCGCCGCGCTGAGGCGAGTCCAGCGGCAAATAAGGCGCGGAAGGATCCCCCTGGCGATGTCGCGCCAGGGCCTCAAGCACGTACCAGGCTTCGCCGGGACGGTCGCCCCAGAGGGCACCGGGCAGGCGGCCCTGGTCCACGCCCTGACCGATGGCGCGGTCATCACCCTCCTCCCTGATCTCGCCCTGGGCATCGCGCCGGGGCGTGAACTCGGGCCACACCCACTGGCTGTCCTTGCCCAGCACCCCGCCGACCGTCTGCGGTCCGCGCAGCTTGGTGATGAGGGGATCCTTCACCGCATCGGGAGCGCCCTGCAGGAGGCGGCGCAGGGCCGTGGTGACCTGCTCCACCACCTGGTACCGGGCCTGCAGCACCGGATCATTAGCCTGGAGCGTGGGCTCCCAAAAACGGAACCAGGCGAGGCGCGTGTCCTGGGAAAGGATCGCGAGCATGGGCTCCGGCTTCCAGCGGCGGGCCGCCAGCACCCAGAAACGGTCCCAGAGGCCGCGGTTGCTCATGACCTCGGAAAGATCCTTCACCTTCTCTGAATGGGCCGAGACGGCCCGGGCCCACACGGCGAGGACGCGGGGATCATCCAGCCACAGGGACCAGGGTTCGCGAGCCGTGTCGGCCGAGAGGGCCCTGCCCGTCCCAGGAGCCGAGGCACCTCGGACTTCGCGCAGCAACCCCTGCCAGCGGGGCTCCAGGAAGGTCAGCAGTTCCTCGCCCCGGTCCCGGCGGGCGAGGTCCCGGGCCCAGAGGCCCTCCACATCCGGCGTAGAAAATTCCCACCAGCTGCGGTTTCCTAGGTTCTTATTGCTCACCAGCGACGCACTCACCGACTGGATAAAGGCCACAGGAGACGCCACCTGCCAGGGACCGTGCTGGTTGGCCAGCAGCCTCTGGGCCAGAGCCATGCGGAGGGGTTCCTCCAGTTCGGCAGCCTGAGCGAAGGGCCACCAAGTGGTGAGATTGATGTCCGAGGGTTTGCCCTCGTTGGGCCAGATGAGGCGCATGAGCTGGTTCAGCACTTCCTCCCGCTGATCCCCGCGCCCATACCGGGCCAGGGCCCGGGCGAGGTTATTACGCTCATGTGCACTACCCGTGTTTGCAAGGAGCCGCAGGAACTTGTTCGTGAGCAGGGCGATCTGGGCCTGCCGCTCACGGGAGAGCCGACTGTTCACAAGATCCTTGACATCACCCTTCGCTGAAAGGAGGCGCAGGGCGAGTTCCGGGAAGCCCAGGTCCAGCAGGCGTTCCGCCGCGCGGGCCCGACGGTCTTGAAGATCGTGGTAATTCCCCTCGCTGCCACGAGCGTAGGCGGCCAGTGCGGCTTGCTCCACGGCCAGGGCCTTGGCACCGTCGCCCGCCTGGGCGTAGAGCTGGCTGCGCCAGCGTGCCACGCCTTCATCGGCGAGGCGGGGCCGGTTCCAACCCTCTAGGAAGTCGGCGGCTTCGGCGGGGCGGTCAGCCCGCACGAGCAGGTCCACGGCTTCGCGCCAGAGGGTCTCCTGTTCCGGACGCACCGCCACAGCGGCCTTGGCGGCCGCGAGTGCGCCCTCGACATCGTGATAGGTCTTCCGAATGTCCCGCACGGCCACGGCCCACCGCACATCACGGGGGCTGCGCTGCACCTGCTTCTCGAAGAAGGCGAGCAGTTCCGGTCCCTTGCCTGCCCTGCGGGCGGAGCGGGAGGCCGCCTCCAGCCACTCCCGCTCGGTGCGGCGGTTGAGGGCTTCGATCCACAGCCCTGGAACCGGGCCAGTTCCGCCCTCCAGATCCACGGCCCGGGCGAGGCCGCGATAGAGCTCCGCATGCAGCTCGGGCTTGAGCCGGGTGGCCTCGGCCTTGGCGAAGACGAAGGGATCCCAGGCGGGATTCTCCTTGAGGGAGAGACGTGCCAGCAGATGGATCGCCCCCAACCGGCGCGCATCCTCCAGACCATCCGACGTCAGCAGCAGCTGCACGGCGCGGCGGGCCCGGGGTAGATCGTTGGCGGCAAGGGAATCCTGGGTGAGGCGCTCCAGCAGGGCTTCCCGGTGACCGGCGGCGGCCTTGGGCAGCACCCCTTCCAGCGCGGCCCGGGCCTCTTCGCCGCGGTTGGTTCGCTGCAGGAAGGCGAGACGATCCTCCAGGAGACCCAGGCTCCAGGGGAAGCGGTTGGTGACGCGCCGCCATTCTTCGGCGGCGGGTTCCGCTCCTTTGGCCCGCTCGAAGAAGGCGGCGCGGCCAGCCTCGGCCTTGAGGCGCACACTGCCCTCGGGCAGCGTGCCAATGCGTGCATCCAGCCAGGCCCAGACCGCATCGGCCTCGGCGGGGCGCTTCTTCTCAAAGAGGAAGTCCGCTCGGGCCATCTCCTTCTGGATGCGCTCCTCCTCCGAGGTCGTCAAGGCGGCCCGGCGGGCCAGGAGCGTGTTCTGGAAGGCCACGGCCTGATCCTCGGTCCAGCGGGCCCTGATGAGGCGCTGGCTCCAGTTTTCGGCAGCATTCACGAACTCCACCACCGTGGCCCGGGGCGCCAACTCCCGCGTCTTCTCCAGCAGGAGGTCGCCGATGCGCCGCACGGCGTCGTATTCCTTGGGACGCTCGGCCACCTTGCGATCCTGGCGCTGGGCCTGGCCGACGGGATCGTTGGGCAGGTCCATGCCGTCGATCCAGGCATCCGCATCCCAGTCGAAACCGGGGGCCGGCGGCTCGATTCCCGCCAGCGGGTAGTAGCCGGCGAGGGCCCGCTCATCCTCAGCCACACCGGGTCGGAGGGCCTTGATGCGCGCCTCCACGAGGCGGTAGACCCGCTCCCGGGCCAGCAGCTGTGCCAGGCGACGGAGAGAGCGCTGATCCTGTTCGAACCAGTCGAAGCCAGTGGCCTCCTCCGGCCGCAGGGCATCGAGGTACTCCCGCACGGCCCCTTCCAGATCCTTGAGGTTCTCCCTCAGCACACCCGTCTCGAAGGCGAAGAATTTCGGGCGGTTCAGGCGCTGGCGCCCCTCCTCGACCACGGCGAGGGCCTCCTGGTCGTGGTGGTAGTCCCAGAGCAGCGTGGCCCACTCGGAGATGCGCTGGGGATTGCGCGCCTCGCCATCGGCAAGGTGCTTCCAGATGGCCAGGGCCGCCTGGGGCTGCCCGCGGTCCTCCTCCAGTTCGCCCAGCTCGGTCCACAGCGAGCTGGGATCCTCCAGAGCCGGGGCGGTGCGGGCCACAAGGGCCAGGGCTGCTCCAGCGTGGGAGGTCTCCAGCCCGTTGAGAGATCGGTGCAGGGAGAGGACGCGGTGCGCCAGCTCTCCGTCACCCGGATAGCTGGCGGCGAGGCGATCGCCCGGAACCATGGCCTGCTCGAACCGGGATAGCCGCGACCAGCCCTCGAAGAGGAGGAGCTCCTCCACAGGCGTGTGGTCGGTCCTAGTCTCGAGGGCCACGAGGCGGGCTTCCAGCTCACCTTTGCGCATGGCCTCCTGGAAGAAGGCCTCACGCTGGTTCCCGTCCACGAAGAGGATGGCCCAGCGGCGCTCCTCCATCAGCGAGTCCGGCACCAGGGTGACGGTGTGCTCGCGTTTGACTTCCTTCACCGGATCGAAGCGCTTCTCCCAGACACTCGTCATCACTAGGTGCTGGGCCTCCCGCACCACGGTGGGGCTGTGGGGGAATCGTTCCAGGGCCTTGAGCCGCACCCAGTCTGCCCAAAGCACCATGCGTACGCGGCCTCCCAGGGTCGGCTGGTCGGGGACTTCCACGCGGACATCGCCGGAACCGGCGATCCGGCTGAAGATCGCCGCGCCGCGGAAGCGGTCGGCCATGGACTGGGCCAGGGCGCGCAGGGCCTGATGCTGGTTCCGCCGCGCATACCAGCGGGCGGCCTTGTCCCAGATGCCGGGTCCCTGGAACCGCTTGAGGGCACGTTCGAAACGGGGACCCAACTCGTCGTCCAGGTTCCAGCTGCTCAGTCGCGAAGCGAGGTGGAGCCACAGGTTCTCGTCCTCCGGCAGGCGATCCAGTTCGGTGAGGATCAGGTCCAGAGAAGCCCGGTGGCTCGGATCCCGGTGGTCCAGGCGGGAGAGACCTTCCTCCAGGAGGCTGGCGTAACCCTGGGAGGCCTGCGCGCGGGGCTGGTGGGCCCACGGACGGGTCTCGCCCCTGCCAGCGGAAGCATCTCCCTCAGAGGCATCCTCGCCGGTTTCAATCGGCTGCCCCGACGCTGCGTGGGCCATGGGCCGGGCGCCGTCCGGCGCGACGTGCCTCAGGCGGGACTTGAACAGGTGGACTTCCTCCGGAAGGGGCAGCGTCACTTGCCGGGCCGCGAGCAGGGCCACCGCGTGGGCCTCATCAACCACGGCCGCCGGGGCAGCTTCCACCAGGGGGAGCAGGGCGAGGGCCGCCTTCCCGTCCCCGCGTTCCACATGCCGCCGCATGAGCGCCACGCGCAGGGCGGGCAGGTCCGCATGGCCGGGTGCGCGGCGCGCCAGCTCGTCCGCCAGGAGACGCGCGGTCGCGAAGGTGCGGTCGGAGAGGCTCTCGTTCTCGAGGCGCTCCAGGGCCGCCTTCCAGTCCTCGCCGGTGAGCAGGAAGGAGAGTCCGCCGGTCCAGAAGCCGGGGGTGCGGTCGAGGCTTGCCACCCACTTGTAGGACTCGTCGTTGTACGTCCCCCAGGCCAGGGGCCGTCCCCCGGCCGCGAGGGCGAGGTGCGCGAGCGCCGCGAGATCGGTCGCCTGCTCTTCGGTGGAGCCCTGGTGCGCGGCTGCGAGCCGGGCCCGGAAGGCCTCGGGCGCGGCGTCGATCTCACCGTGGAGGCGCGCCATCAGAAGCTGCTCCCGGCGGCCCAGGTCCCTGCCATAGCGGCGATCCATCTGGCGAAGCAGATCGGCCAGCGCGTCCCCGCGACCCTGGCCCTCGAAGTAGGTGGCGAGCCGCACGAGCGCCCCGGCGTCGAACCGGGATTCGAGCGTGGCGCGCCAGGCGGCGGGAGAAGCCATCGCGCCCTTCTCCACCCGGGCCACATAGGCGCGACGGAAATCCATGCTCCAGGCCTCCGCCACAGATCCATCCAGCACCCGGAAGGCACTGCGATGATCGCCATGGGAAGTGAGCAGATCCGCCCGCAGCAGCAGGCGCCGCTCGGGCGCCAAGGCCTGGCCACCCGCGAGGGACTGGTCGGCCTCCGACAGCCGGTCGGCCTTCTCCAGGGCACGCACGTAGTCCTCCAGCGCGCGAGCATCCTGGGGGAAGAGGGCGACCCGGGCCTTGCGCAGGGAAAGGGCGTCCCCGGCCTCGGGATGGAGGTCGGCCCACTGGATGCGCCGGTCGGCGAGGTCGTGGCGGGCCTCCTCGGGCAGCCCGGGCAGCGCCTTCTCGGCGGCGCGGAAGGCGGCCTCCAGCTCCTTGTGCCCGGCGGCCCAGCGGGCCGTCTCGTCCCAGGCCTGGGGGCCTTCGGCGGCGGCCCATTTCTCCATGGCCGCCAGCGCGCCCTTGCGGTCGCCCAGGTTCAGGCGGGCTTCGGCCAGGTGCCGCAGGGCCGAGGTCTCCGTGCGGCTCTCCAGCAGCTTGGCCAGTTCGGTCGTAGGGGTGGGGTAATGCACCCGGTGGCCGTCCACCAGCGCGAAACGGGTGGCCAGGGCATAGACCCAATCCGCTTCTGTAAGCTCTGTCCAAGGCACCTGGGTGGCGGCAATGCCTGCCACGGCCAGACCCGCCACCGCGGCGGCGCGGAGCGATTTGAGGGTCCTGGCACGGCCCAGCCAGTGGCGGGCGAAGGTGATCATCCGGTCGCGGCTCACGGCTTCACCTCCACGGTGGCACGGGCGAAACCGCGATTCTTGGCGGCATCCACGGCCTCGAAGAAGACCTCCTGCCCCCCGCCTGCTTCTGCGGGAACGCGCAGCAGGCCGACGTTGCGTTTCGTGGCCGGGTCCCAGCGCAGCGGTACGGGCGGGCCGTCGCCCAGACGCGCGGTGAGGAACACCACATCCTCATCGGCGCGCGCTTCCACCCGCAGCACGTCACCGGCCTGCACTGAGGCGGGCAGGAGAGGCTGGATATCTGGCGCCTTGCCATCGAGCACGTAGTGCTTGGTTTCGCTGAGCCGGACCCCGGTGCGATCGCGCAGGAGGATGCGCACAGGGTAGCGGCCATCCTTCAGGCCCTCGGGCACGAGGAAGCGCCCCTCCCAGAGGTTCGAGCCGGGACGGCGCACGAGATCCAGTTTTAACCCGAAGGTGAAGAGGGCCGTGACGGTGGCAGTTCCTTCGTCGCACTCCACCCGAAGCACGGGGTCGCCTGGCTGGATGCGGCGCGGGCGAAGCAGAGAGCGGGGCGCCGCCAGGAAGGCGGTGTAGGGCGTGGTGAACTTGTAGCGCTTGGAGAGCTCGATGATCTCGTTCACCCACTCGCGGCGCTCACCCTCGGCCTCGATGCGGGCCAGCAGATCGTCCACGCGGGCCCGGGCCCAGCGGCGGGGCAGATCGCGGGCCTCCAGGGCTTTCTCCGGAAAGGCCGCATCGAGCCCCTGCCTGCCCCCGGGAAACAGAGACGAAGCCAGCTCGACGCGCACCTTCGGCTGGGGCGCCGCATAGCGGCCCACCCAGGCGGAGAGACTGCCGGGCTCCAGGGGATGCACGAGCACGGGGTAGATATGCCGCAGCTTGGGGTCGCCGCCGGTGACAGTAAAGGGGATGCGGCTTCTCACTGTCTTGACCGCGGTGGCATCTGGACCTTCTTCAGGGGCCAAGAGGCGCTTGAAGAAGAGGTCGCCCTCGATCTCCGTAGCGGTGTTGGAGAGCACCGCGGCCGAGGCGGCGCGAAGGGCCTCGCCCGCTTCGCCAACTGTCACGGCGGTGAAGAGGGGCGTGCTGCCGAGGACTCCACGCAGGGTCTTGGAGCCGGGGATGCCCTGGCCGCTGGTGAGCAACAGGATGCGCCCGTGCTCGCCCACGAGCTTGCGCGCCAGACCCACGGCCGCGCCGAGATTGGCACCGGGACCCAGCGCGTGGGCGCGCAGGGCCGTGAGTTCGGCTTCGATGTCCTGGGCCGTGGCGGGGCGGAGCCACGC
The DNA here is from genome assembly GCA_903927605.1 of uncultured Holophagaceae bacterium. Next base: position 8,157 of record CAIYNT010000292.1, on the reverse strand, counting down.
CGCGCCAGCGGGCGTGCGGTCGTAGGGGATGAGGGCGAAGCGGTCCTCGCGGCCCAGCGACTGCAGCACCCGCACGAGGTGGGCGTAGGCCGTCTCCAGTCCAGCCCAGCGGTGACTCAGGGACGTGTCGAAGAGGATGGCGAGAGCCTGCGAAGGCCCCCGCGCGGCGGAGACCCTGGCCCCCGCACCACCATCCTTCGACCTGGCACCCGCAGGCGCCAAGGCCTCCAGGAGGAAGAAGCCATCCTTCTCCGGTGGAACTTCAGAGGGCCGCTCCCAGGGCGCCAGCGCCAGGCCCTCAGGCAGCACCCCATCGGGATTGCGGAAGGCTGTGAGCCGCAGCGGCTCGGCACTCCTGGGGCGGAGCCGCAGCACGAGGTCCCGGTCTAGATGGATATTTTCGCCAGTGAAGGCGGCACCGCCCTCGCTGGCCACCAGTGGCAGCCCTGTCGCCACGGACTCGAAGGTGCCATCGGCCAGGGCGACCTTGACGTGGAGGTGGCGTGCCACTGGAGCCTCGCCATCGGGCGGGCGCAGCACGAGGCGGAACTCGCCGACGCCGCCGATGAATGGCACCTCCTCCTGGAACTGCAGCTCGAGGCGCTTGGTGGCATAGGCGGGAATGGGCGCGACGGTCACGGAGAAGAGCGTGCTGCCGGAGGGCCGCGTGGAGCGGCCCTCTCCGGGCTCGCCATCCTCCTCCTCGCCCTGCTGGAGCAAACCGGGATCGATGCGCTGGCGGGCGAGTTCCTGGTAGATGGAGCGGGCCCGCTTTTTCTCCAGGATCACACCGGGAATGCGCTGGAGGCCATCCCAGATGGCGAAATCGCCCACGGCCGCCGAGGGTGGCAGGGCAAAGCGGTAGGTGCCTTCCTGGACCGTGGCAGTGTGGTTCTCGAACACCTGCCGGACATTGATGCGGGCATAACCCCGGGCGATGCCGATGTCGATCTCCATCTCGCGGAGCGAAAGCACGCGCGCATCTGCGCGTCCCGTGCTCGAGGGCACGAGGAGCCCTGCCTGGGCCCGCAGAGGCCACAAGGCGGAGGCGGCGAGACAGAGGAGGGATCCCAGGCGTGGACGCAGCATCAGGCACCTTCATCCGGAAGGGGGAGGTTGAGGCGGGCGAGCCCCTCGTCCGTACCGACGAAGAGGACGTCCTGGCCAGGCAGGATCGCGGTGATACGGGGGGATGGGAGTGGCACGCGAACGGGCAGGAAGCGCTGGCCATCCACACTGAGGCGGAAGAGACCCCGGCCGTCGGTACCCAGGTAGAGGCGCCCACCGGCTTCCATGAGACAGCCCGTATTGACCTTGAACCCCTCCGTCTCCGGGAAGGCGTCAAACTGGCCAGGGCCCTTCGGATTGGCCTGCGAAGCCCGGCGGCGGGCCACGCCGCCACCATAAGTCCCGATGAAGAGTTCCTCGCCACGCAGGTGGAGCGCCGTGATCCAGGGATGGGGCAGCTTCCCTTCGCCCGCCGTGACCCGCCAGAGCACCCGATTCCCGGCGATGGCGCCGAGGCCCGTTGGGGTCCCCACGAAAAGCTGCTCACCAGCAGCCAGAGCCAGAGCCTGGTTGCCAGGCAGCCCATGGAAGGCGGAGAGGAAGCGGCCATTGGGCAAAGCCATGCCCTGACTGAAACCCACGGCAATGCCACCAGCAGTGGGCGCCAGCGAGAAGGCTGCGCCGGAGGCGCCGCCTTCGATGGGCCGCAGCTTCTGTCCGTCGAATTTGGAGGCACCGCGCAAGCTCGCCACGTAGAGATGGCCACCGCCATTCAGCAGCGCATTCACGCCCCAGGTGAGGCTGCCGGGAACGGAGGACCACTTCCAGGATTGGGACCTGCCCTGCTCTACGGCCTCACCCACCACGAGACCTCCGTTGAAGAGCCCCACCACGATCCGCGACTCCAGCCTGGCGAGCGCGTTCACATGGCTGGGACCGGGTGGCAGGGACTCGGGACGGGGGCGAGCCTGGATCCAGCCCGAGGCGGCGCGGCGAAAAAGGCCGTGAATGGTATCGGCGAAGAGCGCGCCTTGGGTGGTAAAGACGCGGCGGGCCAGAGCAGGCAGCAACTCCTCCGAAGCATGTCCGCTAGCCTCGAATCGAAGCAGGCGGCCCTGCGCCACAGCAAAGAGCTGAGTGCCGAGCCACACGGCATCGCTGGCGTCCTCCGCACCTGGCACCAGCGAGAGCAAGCCTTCCATCGGGCCTCTGGCAAGCCCCAGCGGAGTTACCACCGCCAGTTCCTGCCCTGAGACGCTCACCCGTTCGATCCAGGGATCAGGTGTAACTACGATCGTCACCCGCAAGCCATCTACACGGCGCAGACCCTCTTCACCTCCCGCGAACACAGTCCCACCCTCTCCGATGGCCATCGATTGCACAGGGGTGGCGTCTACGCGATCCAAAGCGGTAGCGCCCCAGGCCGCACGGTAGAGACCTTCGCGGGCGCCGATCCAAAGTTCGCCGCCAAGGCCCTCCAGCAACGTCCGAGCATGCAGGAGGCCGAACCCAGAACGCAGTTCCTCCCACAGCCCTTCGCGGAAGAGGAAGACACCACCCGAGGCGAGCCCCACCACTGCATGATCCCGCCAGGATGCGAGGGTCGTGGCCTGCAGGGTGGGCAGGCTCTGACCAAGGTCGCCTTTCTCGTCGGCGACCCCGAAGGCACCTGCCGTGATGAGGGAAGAGGAGATGAGTGCCACGCCCTCCACTTCACCGCCACCCCAGCGCATGAGTGGGTGCCCGACCCGGGCCAAGGGTGCGAATTGCATTGGCATCGAGGTCCGCAGCGGGCCCTCCAGGGCGCGACCCACGTCTTGGCGGAGCTTGAGGTAGACGCCCAGGCCCAACCCGATCGCGCATAGGCCGAGGGTCAAAAGCATCTGCTTGCGCGTCCAGGGCCAGGGCATTGGCGAGTACCAGCGGATGGGGTTAGGAAAAAAAGGGCATGAAACGCACGATGGGATGGCAGGTGCCCCATTCTGACCAAGGCCCATGCCTGGGGCCAGTGAAAAGGCCACTCCTTGGCGGAGTTCAGGTCCCGGGTACCGAAGCATACGTTCAAAGGTGCCTGATTCCCTTCGGTCGACAGCGATCCTTCCCGCTCCCTGGCAGACTAAGGGTCTGTATTCGAAATGGGGTGTGGCCGCGCAAGGTGCGCTGCCCAAGTGAGACAAGGAAAGCGACGATGGCAATAGCGGCACTATTGACAAGGAGCTTGACGCAGTATCGCGCCGGACACCGCCCCTTGCCCTCCGGGACGGGGCCAGCCGCGTGCCCAGCTGCGTTGGCGGCCTTGAACGATGTCCCGCATCGCCCTGCAGCCGCCGCCTTCCTGGATCCCGCGGCTGGCCCCGTCGCGGTTCGCATCCATTTTGAATACAGACCCTGACCATGTCGGATCGCCGTGTGCTCGTGAACCTCCGGGGCCTGCTGACCCCCGATCCGGCCCGAGTCTGGGCGGTGGACCGCATCTCCGATGCCGCGCTGGCCATGGCAGGCGGTCAGGTTGCCTGGCTGGGCCGAGCGGCGGATCTACCTGTTGAATGGGCCAACGCACCGAAAATCGACGGTGGCGGGATGTGGGCCACGCCGGGCTTCGTGGACCCCCATACCCACCTGCTCTTTGGGGGCAACCGCACCGGTGAGTTCAACCAACGCCTCCACGGCATCAGCTACCAGCAGATTGCCTCTGAAAGTGGCGGCATCCGGGAGACTGTGCGCGCCACCCGAAGTGCGACGGTCGAGGAGTTGGTGGCATCGGGAGAATCGCGCCTGCGAGCCTTCCGTGAGCGGGGTGTGGTGCACCTGGAATGCAAGACCGGTTATGGCCTGGAACTGGAGGCGGAGTCCCGTCTCACCGCAGCCTACGCAGAATTGAAACGCCGGGACTGGAGCCTGGATGTCACCCTGCTACCGGCCCACGATCTGGCGCCTGAATTCAACGGAGATGCCGAAACCAACGCCCGGGCGGTGGCCGAGGAGTGGCTACCGGAGCTCATGCGGCGACACCCGGGCGTGGCGGGCTTCTGCGACGTGTTCGTGGAGAGCGGCGTCTTCAGCGTGACGCAGGGCCGCCGCATCTTCGAGGCGGGCAAGCGCTTTGGTCTCATCCCCCGCGTGCATGCGGACGAACTCACCCGGACCGGCGGCGCGGAACTGGCGGCAGAACTGGGGGCCGCCAGCGCGGACCACCTCATGTTCTGCAGTGAAGCAGGCATGAAGGCCCTGGCTGCGGCGGACGTGACGCCGGTACTGCTGCCGGGCACCACGCTGTTCCTGGGCATGCATGACTGGGCCCCCGCGCGGCAGATGATCGCGGCGGGCTGCCGGGTGGCCCTGGCCACGGACTTTAATCCCGGTTCGTGTCCCTGCTTGGATCCGCTCACCATCCTGCGCCTGGGCTGCCTGCAGCTGCGCATGACCTTCGAGGAGGCCTTCACGGCCATGACCCTTCACGCTGCCCGCAGTCTGCGCCATGGCGATCTTGGCCATCTTCATCCCGGCGCCCGCGCTGACGTACTGCTATGGGACGTAGAGGAACTGCTGGAGCTGGTGTACTGGGTTGGGGAGCCATACCGTCCCCGGTACCTGCCCGGCAAAATCGAAAGTTGAAACCGCAGACGTCGCCGATGACCACAGATAGAAAAGAAGTAATCTTTTGCATTTCATCTGCGTGGATCTGCGTCATCTGCGGTTAGACAACTCAGTACAAAACGAAGCCCCGGGCCAATTCCCGGGGCTTCTCCTACGAGTGCGGCGGCCTACTGTTCGGCTCGCTTTGAGGCCTCCTGCACGATGTGATAGATCCGTTCCTTCGCCCGCAACTTGATCTTCTTTAGTTCCACCTCTTCGAGGGTCTCCTTGGCGGAGAGACTGGGCTTCTTCTGGAGATCACCCAGCCGCGAGTCTGCGGACTTGTGTTCTTCCATGAGCTTTCTGAATTCAAAGTGCTCTTTCATCAGGCGCTCCTGAAGATCTGGGCGCAGGAAATCCATGACTCCTCCATGCCATGGCGGAACCGATGCAGATTCCGCGGGGTTCGGGTGGACCAAGGTTAGGACCGCCGGAAAGGGCGTCAAGACCTAATCGAAAGGGCTTTAGAACCTCTTTGACAACTAGCACTTCCATGAAATCCTCAGGACATGGCCCTGCGCATCGTTGACCTCATCCTCCAGCGGTCCGACGGTGTGCGCCTGCTGGGACCCCTGGACCTCTCCCTGGCCCCAGGGGATCGCCTCGGGCTGCTGGGAGAAAGCGGTTCCGGAAAGAGCCTGCTCATCCAGGCCCTATTCGGGGTGCTCCCTCACGGCGTAGTCCGGCCCCAAGGAGCCATTTCAGCCTTTGGAGTGCCACTGGAAGCTCCCGGTCCCGGGCGGGACTCCATCCGCGGTGCCCGGCTGACCTGGGTGCCCCAGGATCCCTCCCAGGCCCTTAATCCCCTCCTTACAGCGGGTGAGCACCTCTGCCTTCTGCCGGGCATCCACCGGAGGGAATCCAACTCTGCGGCCCTGACCCGGCTCGCGCCCCTAATCGCCCGGCTGGGGCTACCCCCAGGCCCGGCCTTCCTCCACCGATTCCCTCACCAGCTCAGCGGTGGACAGCGTCAGCGCCTCTGTCTCGCCATGGCCCTCTCCTGCGACCCGGAATTGCTGGTGCTGGACGAGCCCACCACGGCCCTGGATCCTCTGGTGCAGAAGGCCGTCGTGGACCTGGTCCTGGAACTCCAGCGGGAACGGGGCCTGGGTTTCCTCTGGATCACGCACGACCTGGCCTTGGCCTCCGCCGTATGTGATCGACTGCTGGTGCTGTACGGCGGCAGCCCCATGGAGGCCGGTCCTACCGGAACCCTGCTTTCTGCCCCCCGCCATCCTTACACCGCCCGCCTGATGAAGGCTGCCCGACGGCAGCCTTCGACTGAATCAGGCTTCCTACCGGCGCCGGAGGATCGACCGGAAGGTTGCCCCTACCAGCCACGGTGCACCCGAACGCAGACCAGCTGTTCCAACTGGGCTCCTTGGAAGGGTTCGCACAGGGATGGCCTGCGCTGCGACCACTCGCTGGAAGGCATCGACGAGGCATGAGACCATGGGTTGCAAGGTCCCGCAGGCTGCGGGTCCGCCATCTGGAAGCCCCATGCTGACCTTGCCCCTGCTGCACGCCCTGACCTTCGATGATGTCCTGCTCGTTCCAGGCTTCTCGGAGGTGCACCCCAACCAGGTGGACCTGGGGACCCAGCTGACCCGGGACATCACCTTGCGCATCCCTCTCATTTCGGCGGCCATGGATACGGTGACGGAAAGCCGCATGGCCATCGCCTTGGCCCAGCTGGGCGGCATCGGTATCGTCCACAAGAACCTCAGCCCTGAGCGCCAGGCCGAAGAAGTGGACAAGGTGAAGCGCTCGGAATCCGGCATGATCACCGACCCCATCACCATCGAGCCCGACGCTCCCATCCGCGATGCCGAGGCCCTCATGGCCAAGTTCCGCATCAGCGGCGTGCCCGTGGTGGAGGGCCATCGGCTGGTGGGCATCCTCACGAACCGCGACCTGCGCTTCGAGACCCGCTGGGATATCCCCGTGCGCGAGGCCATGACCAAGGACAACCTGGTCACAGTGCCTGTGGGCACCACCCTGCAGGAAGCCCGCGCCATCCTGCAGCGGCACCGCATAGAGAAGCTGCTGGTGGTGGACGGCCAGGGCCAACTCAAGGGCCTCATAACCGTCAAGGACATCGAGAAGTCCATCGAGTACCCCAACGCCTGCAAGGACAGCTTCGGGCGCCTGCGGGTGGGTGCCGCCGTGGGTGTGGGCAACGACCTGCTGAAACGCGCCGCCGCGCTGGTGGAGGCCCAGGTGGACGTGCTCTGCCTGGACAGCTCCCACGGCCACAGTCAGGGCGTGCTGGACGCCGTGAAGGCGCTGAAGCAGGCCCACCCCACCGTGCCCCTCATCGCCGGCAATGTGGCCACCTACCAGGGCGCCAAGGATCTCTGCAACGCCGGGGCTGACGCCGTGAAGATCGGCATCGGGCCGGGCTCCATCTGCACCACCCGCATCGTCACCGGTGCTGGTATGCCCCAGATCACCGCCGTGGTCGAGGCCGGCCGGGCCTGCCGGGAGGCCGGGGTACCCTGCATCGCCGATGGCGGCATCAAGTTCAGTGGCGACGTGGCCAAGGCCATCGCTGCTGGCGCCAACGCCGTGATGATCGGCAGTCTCTTCGCGGGCACGGACGAGGCCCCGGGCGAGACCATCTTCTACGGCGGCCGCACCTTCAAGGCCTACCGCGGCATGGGCAGCTTGGGGGCCATGAAGCAGGGCAGCAAGGACCGCTACTTCCAGGAAGGCAAGGACGATACCAAGCTCGTGCCCGAGGGCATCGAGGGCCAGGTGCCCTACAAGGGCAAGATGGGCGACCTGGTCACTCAGCTCATGGGCGGCCTGCGCGCTGGGATGGGGCTGAGCGGTGGCAAAGACATCGCCGACTTCCACCAGAAGGCCACCTTCGTCGAGATCAGCGGCGCCGGCCTTCGCGAAAGCCACGCCCACGACGTGATGATCACCAAGGAAGCGCCGAATTACCGGACGGAGTAAAGCAGAAACTGATTCACCACCAAGACACGAAGACACCAAGAAAAGCAGAAAGACCAAATAGAGGTGATTGCGCCATGAAACCCGGGGACATCCTCTCCTACCTGGAGATGTGTCAGGAAGAAGGAGCGAGCCTTCAACGTGGAATGAATTTTCAACTCCGGCCCGGGCACTCAGTTGTTCTAATGAGTCTCCGAGCTGGGGCACCCTACGATGACTCCCTCCTGGAATCCGGCCGGGTGCTCATCTACGAAGGGCACGACATTTCAAACACCTCAGGTGGACCTGATCCAAAGTCCGTGGATCAGCCACTGAAAAGCGGGAACGGAAAACCTACTGAAAATGGAAAGTTTTGGGCAGCAGCCAAATCGAAAGAAACGGGCGGAGAGGCTGAGCGAGTTCGCGTATACGAAAAAATCAAAGCCGGGATCTGGGCCTACAACGGAACTTTCAATCTTACCTGATTATCGGCGACCCTCAGCCTGAGAGCCAGGTGTCGGGCCTCCCCAAAGTATAGGCGTTGCATCGATTTTCTTCGGATGTGACAAGAAGTGT
>CAIYNT010000291.1 GCA_903927605.1 uncultured Holophagaceae bacterium | reverse complement strand
GCCGTGGACACCTTCGGCACCGGCACGGTGGCCGATGCCGCCATCGTCCGGGCGGTGCCGGCGACCAGGGCCTGATGTTCGGTTACGCCTGCAGTGACACTCCGGAGTTGATGCCCGCTCCGATCCACTTCAGCCACCTGCTGACCCGGAAGCTGGCCGAGGTCCGCAAGAACGGCCAGTTGCCCTGGTTACGTCCAGATGGGAAGTCTCAGGTCACCGTCGAATTCGATGGCGACAAGGTCCAGCGCATCCACACGGTGGTCATCTCCACCCAGCACGATGAGCATGTCACCCAGAACACCATCCGGGACAGCATCCTCCAGGACGTGATCAAGGCCTCGCTTCCGGCCGAGCTGCTGGACGCGCAGACGGTGTATCACGTGAACCCCACCGGGCGCTTCGTGGTGGGCGGCCCCATGGGGGACACGGGCCTGACCGGCCGCAAGATCATCGTGGACACTTACGGTGGCACGGGCCATCACGGGGGCGGCGCCTTTTCCGGCAAGGATCCCAGCAAGGTGGACCGCAGTGCCGCCTACATGGGCCGCTACATCGCCAAGAACATCGTGGCCGCAGGCTTGGCCGACCGCTGCGAAATCCAGCTTGCCTACGCCATCGGTGTGGCCGAGCCGGTCTCCATCGCCGTGGACACCTTCGGTACCGGTCAGGTGTCGGACGAAGCCATTGTCCGCGCCGTTCGCGAGGTCTTCAGCTGCACGCCGAAGGCCATGATCGAGGCCCTGGATCTGCGCAAACCCATCTACCGCGCCACTTCCGCCTATGGCCATTTCGGCCGCGCCGAGTTCAGCTGGGAGAAGACGGACAAGATGGACGTGCTTCGGAAGGCGGCGAAATAGTTGTCAGCTCTCAGCTATCAGAGAATTTCGGATGCGGCCCTTCGGGGCCGCGTCTGGTTCTTTGGCCGACAGGCGACAGCCGACAGCTGAGAGCTAACCGGCCACCTCCACCCGGTTCCGGCCGTTCTGCTTGGCGCGGTAGAGGGCTTCATCGGCGTACTTGAGGAGGTCCTCTGCGTGGGGGATCTCGCCTTGGCCATCGCGGGCGGCGACCCCCATGCTGATCGTCTTGTGTAGAGAAATGCCATCGAGCTGATGTTCAAGTTCCGCGAACTTCACACGCAGGTTCTCGGCCACCTGCACCGCGGCGGGAATATCCGTATGAGGCAGGACTAGGGTCAGCTCCTCACCGCCATAGCGCGCGGCGAGATCTGTGGCCCGCACACCGGCCTTGAGCATGGCGCCGATGTTCCGCAGCACCTCATCGCCCATGGCATGTCCATGCGTGTCGTTCACCTGCTTGAAGTGATCGATGTCGATCATCACCACGGCCAGGGGCGTCTTGTAGCGCCGGGCGCGGGTGACCTCTTCCTCCAGCCGGGTCATAAGGCGCCGACGGTTGGCCAGACCCGTGAGCGGGTCGGTGATGGACAGTGCCTCGAGCTGGGCGTTCTTCTCCAGCAGCTCATCCTGGAGGATCTTCAGCTTGGTGTGGATGCGCACGCGGGCCAGCAGCTCCTTCTCATGGAAGGGCTTGGTGACGTAATCAGAGGCCCCGCGTTCGAGGATCTCGGCCTTGCGATCCAGGTCATCCTCGGCCGTGAGGATGATGACCGGGATCTGCTCCAGTTCCTTGCGGCTGGCCTTGAGGCCCAGGAACTTGAGCCCATCAAAGCCGGGCATGACGAGGTCGCACAGCACCAGGTCCGGGGGGTGTTCCATGATGGTCTTGAAGGCGGTGAGGCCGTCCGTGGCCTCCATGAAGTGGGTGAAGGCGCCATCCTTCATGAGGACGGCCTTGATCTCGCTGCGGATCATCGCATTGTCATCGACGATGAGGATTCGACCTGCCATCAGAGCTCCCCAACAGCGGTCTTGAGCCTAGCCATCCAAGCCTGCCAGACCTGGGGATCGAAGGGCGGTGCCGGCGGGAGGTGGCGGCGCATGGTCCTGGTGCCCTCCAAAGCTTGGCCGCACAGGGAGGCCGGGAGACGTCCAACGGCCTCGGCACAGGCCTGCCACCCCTCAGGCATCTGGCAGACCAGCAGCCACTGGTGGCCGGCTTCAAGGGAGAGCCTCACCCGATTGTCCCAGCTCCAATCTGCGCAGCCACCCATCTCCAGATCATCCGGCAGGAACCGACCCCGGATGCCCCAGGGATTATCGAGCACTGAACCCCGATGCAGGCTCGCCGGGAAAGATCCGCTGGCGGGGGTGCGCAGGTGGGCCACCATCACGAGGCGGTCGGCGTGGGCCAGGGGGATGAAGGCTTCGGCGTTGCGGTCCACTTGTCCCGAGTCCTCGAGGCTGGGCAGGCCCCGGTGGCTGTCCAGGGTGGTGCCACCCAGTCCTGGAAAGTGCTTGAGGCAGCCCCGCACGCCGGTGGATTCAAGGCCGTGGAGAAAGGCCCCGGCGGCAGTGGCGGCTTCGATGGGCGCTTCACTGGCCGCACGGTCCCCGATGCCCGCACCTGGGTAACCGTCCCACAGATCCAGCACGGGGGCGAAGTCCACATTGAACCCCAGCAATCGCAGCCCCTCGCCCCACAAAGTCCCCCAGGCCGAGCAGGCCCTGGCCCCGCCCCGGGTCCAGAGGTGGCGCAGGGGGGGGGTGGGGCCGGTCCAGGGACGCAGCCGGCTCACGGAGCCGCCTTCTTGATCCAAAGCCACGGCCAGTGGGAGCTCGGCTCCGAACCGGGCCTGGAGGCCATCGATGAGCGCTCGGCATCGGGCGGGCCCGCTTTCAGGATCCGGGTCGAGGTTCCGGGCAAAGAGGACGACCCCGCCAGGGTTGAAGGGTAGATCAACCTCGACGGGATCGAGACCGCGGAAGCCGGTCCATAGAAGCTGGTGGGCGCTGATCATGCCCTCACCTTACCCTGAGGACGAGCTCAAGGTGCCTGGCGAGCAGGAGGAAGGACTGGTCGCCTTCTTGGAACGCTGAGCGTCCATCAAATCCCAGATACAGCCAGCCGGCATCTCCCAGGGGCAGGAAATATTCTTCGGCGTAGCCAAGTCCCGGGGCCTTCTGTTGACCAGGGTGGGGAGGGTCCAGCTGCTCAGGGAGCGGCAGGCGCCCCCGGGCTGCCAATCGGAACAGAGCCCCATCCTTGTCCCGCCGGTAGCAACCCAGGCCCTCCGGCGCCCACCGTTGGGAAAGCTGGTCCAACAAGGGGTCCAGAGACAGGGCAAGGGAGGGGGCCTCCAGAGCCTGGAGGCTGAGATCGCACAGGGTGAGGGCATTCCGGTGAGCCAGCTGAAGGTCGCGGGTCCGGCTCAGGACGCGGGTTTCCAGTTCATCCCGGTAGGCCTTCAGCTTCTGAAGCAGATTGGCGTGATCCAGGGCCCGGTTCAGCACGGCCTCCATCTCGGCGAGGCGGAAGGGCTTCTGGATCAGGTCGTAGGCCCCACGCTTCAGGGCCTCGATGCTGGTATCAAGCGTGGCGTAGGCGGTGATGAGGATACAGAGCGTGTCCGGAAACCGGTGCCGGATCTCGCCGATGAGATCAAGCCCCGTCTGACCACCAGGCATGTTGAGATCCGTGAGGACCACCTGGAAAGGCCGTTCGGTCATGCGAGCCAGGGCCGCTTCACCGCTGGCGGCGGCTTCGGCTAAATAGCCCTGGTCCTGCAGGGCTTCAAGGAGGGTCGTCCGGACCTCGATTTCATCATCAACGATGAGGATGGGGTCCTGGATCATGGGATCCGGCCCTGCACCAAGGTGCGCTCATAGATCCGAGCCTCCAGGAAGATCCGCAGGACCTCGGTATCCAATAGATTCACACTGGCCTCCTGCTCTAGGATCTCCAGGCTGCGCTCCACACTCACCGCGGCTTTGTAGGGGCGGTCTGCGGCCGTCAGGGCGTCGTAGACGTCAGACACGGCCATGAGCTTGCTCTGCACCGGGATGTCCGGCTCCGTTAGGCGGCGGGGGTAGCCCTTTCCGTTCAGGCGTTCATGGTGGGCCCAGGCGATATCTGGCACGCCCGCCAGTTCGCTGGTCCAGGGGATTTGGCTGAGGAACCGGTAGGTATGAGTGACGTGGCTCTGGATCTCGTCGCGCTCCTGGGCGGACAGGCTTCCCTTGGGGATCTTCAGCAGGTCGAGATCCCCGGGATCCATGAGCGTTCGACTGTCACCGGACCAGTGCTGATAGGTGAGATCCCGCAGGAGATCCAGCTCAAGGGCGACCTCCTGGGGCAGCACCGTGGGTTCGTTGCTGCGCCGCACCAGGTCCATGAGGTGGCGGGTCTCCTCCTGCTGTCGGGCCAGAAGACTGCCCACGGTCTCATGGTCGAAGCTGCGGCCCTTGCTCCAGGCGTCCAGAAGGCTGTTCCGCATGGCCTCAAGGGCGCGCTGATGAAGGCGTTGGTAGATGCTCTCCAACCGCTCTCCTTCGATCTTCTTGGCCTTCACCAGCACCTGCTCCCGGACACCCACCTTGCCGAAATCGTGGAGCAGGCTGGCGTAGCGGATCTCGCGGATCTGGATCGGGTTGAAGTAGAGGCCCCCGTAGGGCCCGTTGGGCGTACCATTCACGGCCTCCGCCAAGCCCACCGTCAGGTCGGCCACCCGGCTGGAATGGCCTGAGGTGCTGGGGTCCCGGGACTCGATGGCCGTCACCGAGGCGTTCACGAAGCCCTCGAAGAGCCGCTCGATGTCGTTCTTCAGCCCCGTGATCTCCTGAGTGCGGGCCTCCACCATCCGTTCCAAATTATGCTGGTACGCCTCGTTCTCCCGGAGAAGGCGGTAGTGCTCCAGGGCGCGCTCCAGGCTCGCCTCGATTTCCGCCAATTTGAAGGGCTTCTGGATGAAGTCGTAGGCCCCGCGTTTCAGCGCCTGGATGGCGGATTCCGTGGTGGCGTAGCCGGTCATCAGGATGCCCATGGTCTGGGGATCCTCTTCATGGACGGCCCGCAGCAACTCCAAGCCCGACAGTCCGCCGGGCATGTTCAGGTCCGTGAAGACCACCGGGTAGTGCTTCTGCCGCACCAGGGCCAGGGCCTGGGCACCGCCCCCAGTACCCTCGGCAGCGTAACCCTGGTCCTGCAGGGCCTCCACCAACAGGTCGCGCAGATCCGCTTCGTCATCCACGATGAGGATTGGGATGGGGGTGGTAAGAGGCACGCCAGCTCCGGATACCCAGGTCTCATCGGACCAGGAGGGGCGGAGGGCAAGTTTCGGGTGGGCCGTAGGCCGTAGGCGATGGGCTATGGGAAGGGATCACTGATGCAGCCCAGGGGTCGCGACGATTTATGTCCATGGGCCGCTCGGTTTGGAATGGCTGTCGGATTTTCCCCACAGCCTACGGCCCATAGCCCACAGCCCTACTGCACTGCCTCCGCCTCCACCGAAAGCTGCCCATCCCGGACCAGGAGCCGGGCCAGACCACCAGCCTGGAGCTGACCCTGGAGAACCAGCCGGGACAGGGGATTCACCACGGCCTGCTGGATGAGGCGTTTGAGGGGGCGGGCACCATAGTGGGGATCGAAACCCTCGGCTGCCAGCCAGTCCAGGACGGCTTCTGGGGCTTCCAACTCCAGACGTTGCTCATGAAGCTGAGCCTCGACGCGCTTGAGCTGGATCCGGGCCACAGCCTTCATGTCTTCGCGGGTCAGCGAGCGGAAGATCACCACCTCGTCAAGACGATTCAGGAACTCCGGGCGGAAGTGGGCATGCAGGGCGTCCTGGACGGCGGCTTCGGCCTTCGAGGTATCGCCCCCGGCGTCGAAGATGGCCTGGCTGCCCAGGTTGGTGGTCATGAGGACCACGGTGTTGCGGAAATTGACCGTGCGGCCCTGGCCGTCAGTGAGGCGGCCATCCTCGAGCACTTGGAGGAAGATATCGAAGGTGCGCGGGTGGGCTTTCTCCATTTCATCGAGGAGGATGACGGCATAAGGACGACGGCGGATGGCCTCGGTAAGACGGCCACCCTCCTCATAGCCCACATAGCCGGGCGCGGCGCCGATGAGGCGGGTGGCATCGGCTTCGTGGGTGAACTCGCTCATGTCGATGCGGACCAGGGCGTTCTCGTCGTCGAAAAGGAATTCCGCCAGGGCCCGGGCCACTTCGGTCTTGCCCACGCCCGTGGGGCCCAGGAAGAGGAAGCTGCCGATGGGCCGCTTGGGATCGCCCAGGCCCGCGCGGTTGCGACGCAGGGCGTCGGCGATGGCAGTCAGAGCCGGGTCCTGGCCCACCACCCGCTCCCGCAGTCGCGCCTCCATCTTGAGTAGCTTCTCCACCTCGCCTTCGAGGATGCGGCTCACGGGAATGCCGGTCCACCGGCTCACGATGGCGGCGATATCGGGCTCGCCCACCTCCAGGCGCAGCATGGCGCTTTCCCTGGGCGAGGTCGCCGCCAGCTGTTTTTCTAGGGCAGGGATCTCGCCGTACTCCAGGCGGGAGGCGCGCTCGTACTCGCCCTTCACTTTGGCCTGCTCGAGTTCGATGCGCAGGTCGTCGAGCTTCTTCTGGATGGTGCGGGCCCCCTCGATGACTTTCTTCTCGTTTTCCCACTGGGCCCGCAACCGACCTAATTCTTCGTTGATCTCAGCCAGTTCTTTTTCAATATCAGCTAGCCGCGCGCGACTGGCTGCGTCCTTTTCCTTCGTGAGTGAGTGCCGCTCCAACTGCAGCTGCATCTCGCGTCGTTCCCGGACGTCGATCTCCGTGGGTCGGCTATCGAGCTGCATGCGCACGGCGCTGGCCGCTTCGTCCATAAGGTCCACAGCCTTGTCCGGCAGGAAGCGGTCGGCGATGTAGCGGTGGCTCAGCTGGGCCGCCGCCACCAGGGCCGCGTCCTGGATGCGCACGCCGTGGTGCAGCTCGTAGCGTTCTTTCAGGCCCCGCAGGATGGAAATGGCGTCCTCCACCCCTGGCTCGTCCACGAAAACCGGCTGGAAGCGCCGTTCCAGTGCGGCATCCTTTTCGATGTACTTCCGGTACTCGTCCAGGGTGGTGGCGCCGATGCAGCGCAGCTCCCCCCGGGCCAGGGCCGGCTTCAGCAGGTTGGCAGCGTCCATGCCGCCGGACACGGCTCCGGCGCCGACCAGCAGATGCAGCTCGTCGATGAAGAGCACGATCTGACCTTCGGCCTTCTCGACTTCCTGGATGACGCCCTTCAGGCGCTCCTCGAACTGGCCCCGGTACTGGGTACCGGCCACCAGGGCGCCCATGTCCAGACCCATGACCCGCAGGCCCTTGAGGCCTTCTGGTACATCCCGCTTGTGGATGCGCTGGGCCAGTCCTTCCACGATGGCGGTCTTGCCCACGCCCGGCTCGCCGATGAGCACTGGATTGTTTTTCGTGCGCCGCGAGAGCACCTGCAGTACTCGGCGGATCTCCTCATCCCGGCCGATGACCGGATCCAGCTTGCCGGCCGCAGCCAGGGCCGTGTAGTCCTTTGAATACTTCTCCAGGGCGGCGAACTTCTCCTCGGCCTTCTCATCCTCCACTTTCGAGCCCTTGCGACCTTCGCGGATGGCCGCCTCCAGCGTCTTCCGATCCAGGCCGAACCGCTCCAGGACCTTCTTGGCGTCCGTGTAGGCATTGGTAAGGGCCAACAGCAGGGCGTCCGTGGCCAGGAAGCGGTCGCCCAAGCCCCGGCCAGTGTCGCTAGCCACCTCCAGGAAGTGGCGGAACGCGGCGCCGACCTGAGGTTCCGAACCGCCGACGGCCCGGGGCAGCTTCGCGATCAGGGCCTCGGCGGCATCGGCCAGGCCCTGGATGGATTCCTGAGTCAGATTGGCCCGCTCCAGGAGGGGCCAGAGCCCAGCATCGGGTGCCAGCAGGGCTCCGAACAGGTGCTGGGGCACCAGTTCAGGATGTTGATCCTGCGTGGCCCGCTGTCGTGCCGCCACCAGCGCGTCGTTGGCTTTTTGAGTGAAGGGAAGGAGGGACATAGAACACCTCAAGCATAGGATGTTTCAAATTTGATTAAGATGCACTAAAATTTTCTTCGAAAACTTCAGATATTCATCAATTTGTGGCCAGATGGCGCCTATGGGATCTTCCTTTACACCGTTAGTCAGCAAACCCGACCTCAGGTACAGAGCACCGGACCCGTAAACAGGAGAGTCGATCGTGGAAATAGGCATGGAGGCCGCTGCCCCGAAAGTGCGCCATGACCAAGTGGTCGGCACGCTCTACATCCTGGCTTCCGCTCTGTGTTTCGGGAGCATGGCGATCTTCGCCCGCATGGCCTATGCCTCCGGTGTGGACATCCCCACGTTGCTGCTGCTGCGCTTCTCCATCGCCTCGATCCTGATGTGGGGAATGCTTCTTTTGAAACGGATGCGGCTGCCCAAGGGCAGGGGCATGATCATGCTGGTGGCCATGGGAGCTGTTGGGTACGCGGGTCAGGCGTTCTCCTTCTTCACCGCCCTGACCTACGCCTCGGCGGGGCTCGTGGCCCTGCTCCTCTATACCTACCCGGCCATCGTGACGATTCTTTCGCGCCTGGTGTTCAAGCATCCCCTTACGCGGATCCAGATCACGGCGGTGGCCATCGCCTTGGCCGGAACCATTTTCATCATCGGCAAGGCCGGCGACGGGAAACCCCTCGGGATCTTCTTCGGCCTGCTGGCTGCCCTGATCTATTCCGTCTACATCCTTACAGGCAGCCGGTTTCCGAAGGATGTCACGCCCACAGCTTCCACCACGGTGATCGCCAGTTCCGCCGCCGTCGTCTACCTGGCCGTGGTGGCGGTCAAGGGCTTCCATCCCCCCGCGACGGGAACGGGTTGGGCCGCCGTATTGGCCATCGCAGTCTTCTGTACCGTACTTGCGATCCTCTTCTTCTTTGAAGGGTTGGAACGGATCGGCCCCGTGCGGGCCTCGGTGTCCTCCACCGTCGAGCCCGTATTCACGGTGCTGCTGGCGGCGGTGGTGCTGGGCGAAAGGATCACGCTGACACGAGTATTCGGCGGAGCGCTCATTGTAGGCGCCGTGATCCTACTGGCCCGCGAGAGTGCGCTGACGACGGCGGCCACCCCCGAGTAGTACCTCTTCTGCCGGGAGGTGTTCTATGCGTCTGTGGTGGCACCCGACGAAAACAGGCGGAAGGTCGACCGCCCTTCGCGCTTGGCCTGGTACATGGCTGCATCGGCGTTCTTCAAGAGGATCAGACCCTCCAGACCGTCTTGTGGAGCGATGGCGATGCCGATGCTGGTTCCGACCCGCAGTTCGTGCCCCTCAATGAGGAAGGGCTCACGGATGGCTTCGATCACCTTGTTGGCGACAATGCCAATGTCCTCAGTACGAACGATGCCGGAAATGACGATGACGAACTCATCGCCCCCCAGTCGAGCGGCGGTATCTTCCCTGCGCACCAGCCTCTCCAAGCGGGTTGCCACTTCCATCAGTACCGCATCGCCAACATCGTGCCCCCAGGTATCGTTGATCTCCTTGAAGTGATCGAGATCGAGGAAGAGCACACCCACTTCACGCTGTGACCTGGCACCCGCCGCCAGGGCCTGCAGCAGACGGTCCAGCAGCAGGATGCGGTTGGGCAGCCCCGTGAGGGCATCAAAGAAGGCCTGTTTCCGTATGTCCTCCTCCCTCCGCACCTGTTCAGTGAAATCCCTCACGGCCAGGATCATCCCTGTGACCTGGCCTTCCTGGAGCAGGGGAGAGGCCCGGAACTCGAAGATCCCCTCTCGGTGCGGCAGGGCATCCGTCCAGGTCCGGCTGTGCTCGGCATCGAGCTCGGAGGCGGTCGGCCAGAATTCGGAGGCAGCCTCTGCTCCAAGCACCAGATTCCTGGCGGCCCTTCCAATGGCGGCTTCCGGAGAGACACGGAACCAGTCGGCGGCCATGCGGTTGATGCGCAGGATCCGCCCGCTCCCATCCAGGCAGAGAATGGCCTCGTTCACCGCGTCGAAGGTGCGTTCCCATTCCGCGGCAGCCTGTTTCAGCAGGCCCAGGCTCCGCTGCTGCCGCTCGACCAGTTCGCGGAAGGTCTGCGCGAGGGTGCCGATCTCATCCTTGGAATGGATGGAAGCCAACAGGGGAATGACAGTCCGACCCGGGGGGCCCCCTTCCAGTTCCAGGGAGATGGCCCGAGCGGCCTCATGGAGGTGCCTGAGGGGCCGAGCGAGATGCCTGACCACGAGAATGCTCACGGCCAGGATGACCAGGAGGCTCAGGATGGTCGCCAGAAGCATCAGGCGCCGGGAGCTTGCGGTGGCTTCGAAGGCTTCGGCCTGAGGAATCTGGGCCCCCAGGATCCAGGACGTCCCACGGATGCTCCGGAAGCTGGCCAGCATGGGAATCCCTCTGGAGTTGACTGTGGTCGCAGCACCCTCCTGGCCTTCGATCGCCTGATCCAAGGCTTTGTTGGCGCCGAGGGGGATGTCTCGCTGCAGGATCCGCTTGGGATCCGGATGAAGGATCATCAGGCGCGAGCGATCAAACAGGTAGAGGTAGCCCGTCCGGCCCAACCGCTGATCGCGAAGCCCGCCGAGGACGCTGGGATCAAGGAGATCGTAGGAGCAAGCCACCACGGCCAAAATGGAGTCGTGTTCGTCCAGGATTGGAGCCGTCACGGTGAGGACGGGCCTTCCGGTTCTCAAGGAAATGTAGGGGGCACTCACGACTCCGCGCTTTTCAGCCAGGGTCCGACTGAAATAATCGCGGAAGGCTATGGACCGCCCCCTCACCTCCGGATGGGGCGGATAATCTAGAAGGACATCGCCACTGGGGCCGAGGAGGAATATCCCATTCCCGAAATCCTGGGTTTCGTACACCTTTCGAAAATGGGATTCAATGGCATCCATTCGCCCGGAGCGCAGAGCTCCAGTGGGAATGGTGGCCGCCAGCGAGTTGGCATCCCGATGTGCGTTTTCCACGAAGGAGGAGACCATCCGGGCCCAGCTCTGAACCACGCCATCCACCGTTGAGAATGTGGCCTTCCTCAGGGCCGCCTCCTGGAAGCGGATCAGGATGGAACTCAGGGGAATGAAGAGCGTCACCACCATGGTGATGATGAGCAGGCTGGCCTTGGTGCTCAGTTTCATAGGGGATACGACCTGACCCTGTATCGGTCTCCGCTGTCGATAGTTGAACTTGGCAAGGATGGATACCCTTGAATGGGTCGATCGGATTGATCGCTTTCCGATGGGTCGCATTCGGAGCTATGGATGGCGATTCCATCGTGCCGGATATCACAGCTACAAGGCGCAGCCAATCAGTGCTCATGTATTTAAATTGAGACAAGTTATCTTTATATAATATTCTCGCCAAGGAATATTATTCTATTCTCCGTCGATCAAGACGAGGCGGTATGATTTCCATACTTCCCCACCGAGGATCAACTTAGGAGGCACGCACGATGTCGAACCGTATTCTCCACAAAGGCCTTCAGGCCAAGGTGATGTCCGCCGAGGCGGCCGCCGCGCTCATCCCCAATGGCGCGGTCGTCGGCATGTCGGGTTTCACCGGTGCCGGCTACCCCAAGGCGGTCCCCATCGCACTTGCCAAGCGTGCGCTCGATGAGCGGCTCAAAGGCAAGGCGCTCAAGCTTGACGTTCTTACCGGCGCCTCGACCGGCCCCGAGCAGGACACCATGATGAGCATGGTGGAGGCCCAGCGCTTCCGCTTCCCCTACCAGGGCGATGCGGTCACCCGCGAGAAGATCAACTCTGGAATCATCGAGTACCAGGACATGCACCTGAGCCACGTGGGCTCGATGGTCCGCTACGGCTACTACGGCAAGGGCAAGAACAACCTCGACTTCGCGGTCATCGAGGTGACCAAGATCCTCGAGG
>CAIYNT010000290.1 GCA_903927605.1 uncultured Holophagaceae bacterium | reverse complement strand
CGCATGGCCAGCCTCCAGGAGATCAGCCCCGAAGTGGTCCGGCGCATCAGCCTCATCCTGGAGCAGAAGCTGGAGGCCCTGGGCTCCTTCGCGACCGAGGCCTATGGGGGCGTCCGGGCGGTGGCGGAGCTGTTCAATCGCATGGAGCGCAATGTCGGCCGCACCGTACTGGAGAAGATCGAGACGGAAAATCCCCAACTGGCCGCCAGCATCCGCGATCTCATGTTCGTCTTCGACGACATCCTGCTCATCGACGACAACGGCATCACCGAGATCCTGAAACGGGCCGACAAGAAAACCCTCACCATCGCCCTCAAGGGCACCAGCGAAGAACTCCAGAACCAGTTCTTCCGCAACATGTCCAGCCGTGCTGTGGAGCTCATGAAGGAGGAGATGGAATTCATGGGGCCCGTGAAGCTGAAGGACGTGGAGAAATCCCAGCACGAAGTCGTGGAGATCGTCCGTCAACTGGAGGAGGAAGGGGTCATCAGCATCGGTGGTGGCGGGGGCGAAGACTATGTCAGCTGAGGCACCCGCATGAGCTCTAAGGGCTACATTCGCGCCGAGGACCTCCGGGATACGCGCCTGGAGGCCTTCCCGTACTTCCCAGTGGACGTCATGATGGCCCACGTCTCGTTCGAGGAAGGTTCGGATTCGGTGGCCTCTGATCTTGACGATGGGGACTTCGCCCGGGTTCCCATCGAGCAGCGGCTGGTGGACCGCCTCCAGGACGCAGAGCGCCAAGCGCAGGACATCGCCCGTCAAGCCTACGAAGAGGGGTTCGCATCGGGTGAGGCGGAGGGGCGCGCCTTCGGTGAGAGCCAGTACAAGGCCTATATCCTGCGCCTGGAAGAACAGCTGGTGGAGCTGGCCTCCGCGTCCCTGATGCTGAGAGAGGCCCTGAACGAGGAACTGGTGGCGCTGGCCCTCGCCGTCGGTGAGCATCTCGCCATCCAGCAGATCGAACAAACCCCTGGCGCCGTGAAGGCCCTGATGGAACGCATCCTCGAGGAGCTGCCCTTCCCACTGCCCCGGGGGCGACGTGACGGTGAGCTGCCTGTACAGGTCTTCCTCAATCCGGCGGACTTGGATCAGCTTGGTGATCATTTTGTCGGGCATGGGGGGCTCGCCCTGGTGCCTGATGGAAGCCTTTCCCGTGGCAGTCTCCGCCTCGAGGCCCCCCAGGGCATCCTCAACGGCACCCTGGAGCGCCGCCGCGAGGGCCTCATGCAGCTGATCGCCCGGATGAAGGAAGGGATCACCCCGTGAACGCCGTGATCGACCTTTCCGTTCTCGCGGCCCGCCTGCACGGACTACCCAAGGGCGACTGGATGGGGCGGGTCGCCAAAGTGGTGGGCCTGGTGGTGGAATCCAATGGACCGGACTGCTCCGTGGGCGAACAGATGCTGATCCACAGCATGGATGCCTCGGGGCAGCCCCGCCTCGTCCACGCCGAGGTGGTGGGCTTCTCGGGCCAGCGGGTGCTGCTGATGCCCATCGAGGAGACCGAAGGCATCCGCCCTGGCCTGTGGGTGGAAGGCACGGGACACCAGTCGGAACTTCCGGTGATGGACGCCTTGCTAGGTCGCGTGATCGATCCCCTGGGCCGGCCCCTGGATGGCGGACCTCCCATTGAACCAACCGCCCACCTGCCCCTTCAGGGCCCACCACCCAACCCCATGCGGCGGAAGCGCATCGACCAGGTACTATCCACTGGCGTGCGGGCCATCGACGGCCTGCTCACCCTGGGCAAGGGGCAGCGGGTGGGCATCTTCTCTGGCTCCGGCGTGGGGAAGTCCACCCTCCTCGGCATGGTGGCACGCAACACTTCTGCCGAAGTGAATGTGATCACCTTGGTGGGGGAACGGGGCCGCGAACTCCGGGAGTTCATCGAGAACGACCTGGGCGAAGAGGGGTTGAAACGCAGCGTGGTGGTCGTTTCCACCAGCGATCAGAGCCCCCTGCTCCGCCTGCGCTGTGCCATGGCCGGCACCACGGTCGCTGAGTACTTCATGCGGCAGGGCAAGGATGTCCTGCTGATGATGGACAGCGTCACCCGCTTCGCCATGGCCCAGCGCGAGGTGGGCCTCAGCGCCGGGGAGCCGCCCAGCTCCAGGGGCTACACGCCCTCGGTCTTCGCCCTCCTGCCGCGCCTCATGGAGCGGGCTGGCACCTTCGAAGGTATGGGTTCCATCACAGGCATCTACACGGTCCTGGTGGAGGGCGATGACATGAATGAGCCCATCAGCGATTCCGTTCGGGGCATTCTCGATGGCCATGTGGTGCTCTCCCGGAAGCTCGCCTCGAGGAACCACTTCCCCGCCATCGACGTTCTTGCCAGCCTCTCGCGGCTCTTCGGCGCCTTGGCTCCGCCAGAGCAGAAGCAGCTGGCCAGCAAGCTGCGGGACCTGATGGCCACCTACCAGGACGCGGAGGATCTGATCCAGATCGGCGCCTACACCAAGGGCTCCAGCACCACCATCGACCAGGCCATCCAGTTCCAGCCGGCCATCCAGTCCTTCCTCCGCCAGGCCACCGCTGAAGGCTCGGACCACCGCCAGGCCATGCTGGCCATGGGTCAGATCTTCGGCATCGATCTCGCTCCGTTCCTGAAGGATGAAGCCTGATGGCCGCCCGTTTCCGGTTCCGCCTCGAGCCCCTGCGCAAGGTGCGGGAGGCCCTGGAGCGCGAGGCGGAACGCGCCCTGGCCCGGGCTTTCCAGGCCGAGCGCGACGTCAGGGTCTACCTCGAGTCCCTGGCCACCCAACGCAGCGCCATTTTTGAATCGCGCCGACTCGCCACGGGACAAACCCTCGACCTGGACCTCTGGCGCGCCGGAGAACGTTACCTGGTGGTGCTCGACCGCCGCCAGATCGAGGGATACGAGCGCCTGCGTGTGGCCTCTGCCCAGGTTGCCGCAGCACGGGAGGCCCTGGTCCTCGCTCATCGGGACCACCTCATGCTCGTCCGCCTCAAGGAACGCCGGGCCCTCCAGCACGCGAAGGAGCAACAACTCCGCGAAGCCTTGGAGATGGATGAACTGGCTATCCTTCGCCACCATCGTCGGAGCGCCTAGAAACCAGGAGTCCACATGAACGCCCGCTACCTGCTTTGGATCTCGGCACCCATCGCCCTTTCTGCGGGCGTGCTCTGGCTCTCCGCCCAGGAACCGAAGGGCGAGAACAAGGCTGCCGCTGCCGAAGGCGTCAAAGTCTCAGAGTTGGCCTCCCAACTCCAGAATCGAGAGAAGGCCCTCGCCCAGAAAGAGGCCGACCTGCGTCAGTTGGAGCAGCGGCTGAACACCCTTCAGGCCACGCTCGACAAGGACCGCGGTGACCTCGCGGTGCGGGAGAGGGCGGTCCAGGAGGCCCTGGCCAAGGTGGAAAATCTGAAGGTCCGGCCTGCCATCGACCCTCAGATCATCCGTACCTACGAGGCCATGGATCCGACGGCCGGCGCTCAGGCCATGAAGGAGTTGGCCGGGCAGAACATGGAAGTCGCCGTGGCCCTGCTGGCGGGAATGGCCCCGAAGAAGGCCGGCAAGCTGATGGACCAGCTTGCCCCGTTGGATGCCAAGCTCGCCGGGCGCCTCTCAGAGCGCGTAGGCATGAGCCGGCCCAAGGACCCTGCTGCCTGAAGCCAAGTCGCCAGAGCCACGGGACTCGATAGCGACTTTCTGCCCAATGACCCCGGCACGGTCCTGGCGATGGAACCTCACCCGGATGATCCGGTCTCTGAGGTTCCCATGGCGTCTGCAAGTCCGCCTGCCATTCAGGCTGTCGCTGATCGTTCCCTCGTGGAGCGACCCGAGACCAAGGGCCCGGATGCCTCCGATGGTCAATTCGCCAGCCTGATGGCGCACTTCACCCAGGCTCCGACGGCCGCCAAGGCGCCCGAACCGGCCCAGACCCGCCCGGCCCGGCTGGACAAGAACGCCTCATCCCCGCGGCCCAAGACCCAGACCAGTGCGGCTCCCCAGGCGTCGACCCCACAAGCTGATCCAGTCCCCAAAGCCGAGGGGCCGGGTAACGACGCTGAGCCTAAGGATCCCAAAGCCGCGAGCCCGAATCCGGCTGTGGATCCCAAGGACGCCAAGAAGGCCCCCCTGAACACCAAGGTGGACCCTGCCAGGTCCGAAGCCGCACCCACCTCGGGCGCAGCTTCCGGCGCTGGCTCCTCTGCCTCGGCCGCCGTCATGTCATCACTCCTGCCAGCTAGTGCGATTCCAGTGAAGGCCCCGATTGAAGATGCCCCTTCTCCCCTGCCAGCCGTGCCTGCCGCAATGCCTATGGCCCCAGAACAACAACTGAGCGCAGGGACCCCCGCGACCCAACCCGCCGGAGTGCTGTCCGACCATCCGATGACCACACCTCTCCCTGCGAATCCACCTCAGCTGGATACCCTGCCTCCCTCCGGGACTGACGAACCAGCGGAACCAGGAGTTGTTCCGTCTTCCGAAAACCTCCTCGCCAAGACTGAGCATTCAGACCAGGGCCAGACTCCGCCGGTTCCCCAACAGGCCGATCCCCTGATCACATCCACCAATGATTCTGTCCACCTCAAGTCCCAGGCATCTATCCAGGCAGTCATTGCCGAATTGGCATCCCGAGCAAAGGAGGCCTCCAATTCGGAACGAACCGCCCCTTCCGGCGAGGTGCCAAGCACAGAGGCAACACCAGCGATGAAACTGACCAGAACCGCGGAGGTTCAAGTCCCAACCGCGGGTCCGGCCGAGGCGCGAGCCAAACCCCTGACAGGCACCATGCCCTCGGATGCTGCGTTACAAAACCTCACGGAAAGCGGCAAGCCCATGGGCCCGTCCGTCATCAGCCTGGATGCCACAACACCGGCACCCGAGGCTCTGGCGGTGAAGCCATCCACGCTGCCCCAACCACCGGTTCTTCACGCGACGGATGGTTCAGCCGTGGCTGTGGCGGGCATCCTTCCTCGAGCCGCAGAGACCGCCACGGCGCCTCCCCCGGTTGCCCTCCCGGCTCCGGCAGCCCAGCCCTCGGCAGCGGTGGTCCAAGTGGAAGGCGGCCTGCGCTGGATGCTGAAGGGCGGCGTTCAGGAAGCACAGCTGCAGCTCCATCCCGACTCCCTGGGTCAGGTGACCATCCATCTCAAAGTGGTGGGTAACGAGGTGCACGCCCGTCTGTGGATCACGGAGCCTGGCTCGGTGCAGGCCGTACAGGAGGGTCGGCCGCACCTGGAGCTGTCTCTTAAAGAGCAGGGTCTCCAACTGGGCAGTTTCGATCTTCAGCAGGGGCAACGTCCCTTCCAGGAGGCGCCTTCCACACCCGCCTTCCGCGAGTCCTCTGCTTCGGACCCGTCCCTGGCCCGGCAAGAAGCACCTGCAGCCCCTTCGATAGCCATCTTGAATCCGCACCACGTCGAGCTCTACGCCTGATCGGCACAGTTCCTGTTCTAGCTCATCCCTGGAGGTCCCAATGCAGACCGGAATGATCAATGCCGCGGCAACCACGGCCACCACCAGTGGTACTGCCCCCACCACCCCGAGCAACACCATCGACAAGAATGGCTTCCTTCAGCTGCTCGTGGCTCAGCTGAAAAACCAGGATCCGACCTCCTCTTCCTCACAGGATCCGAGCGCCATGGTCCAGCAGATGACCAGCCTCTCCACCCTTGAGCAGGCCCAGCAGACCAACACGCTGCTGCAGGGGCTGCAGTCCTCGATGACCGGCTTGTCCCAGACCCAGGCCGCCGCGCTGATCGGCAAGACCGTGGAAGTCAGCGGCTCCCAGTTCAACCTCAGTTCAGGCTCGGCCAGCATGAAACTCAACCTGAGTTCTCCGGCCAACGTGACGCTGACCGTGAAGAACGCCAGTGGCCAGGCTGTCTCCCTCCTGCCCCAGGGACACCTGAACGCAGGCTCGAACACCTTGACCTGGAATGGAAAGGACGCCAACGGGAATCAGCTGCCCGATGGGACCTACCAGGTGAGCGTGAGCGCCACGGGCGCTAATGGTGCCCAGACCGCCTACACCAGCAGCGTGGGTGTGAAGGTGTCCGGTGTGAGCGTCCAGAACGGTGCCGTCAACCTCTCTGCGGGAAGCAGCACCTATGCCCTCACCGATGTTCTCGCCATCAACGCCTGATCCCATCAAGGAGCCATCATGAGCCTCTATTCCGCCTTCTATTCCGGCCTCTCCGGCCTGGCCACCAACGCCAATGCCTTGAACGTGGTAGGCAACAACCTGTCGAACATCAACACTGTCGGGTTCAAGGAGTCCAGCGCCTCGTTCAGCGACATTTTCAATTCGAGCCTTGCCGGTGTGTCGATGGCCGGGAACGGCAATCCCATCCAGTTCGGCCTGGGCTCCATGGTGAGCGGCGTGTCCCAGAATTTCGCCCAGTCCTCCTTCCAGTCCACCAGCAGCGCCCTCAACATGGCCATCCAGGGGAACGGATTCTTCACCCTTAGGACGGTCTCTGGCCTGCAGGTCTACACCCGGAATGGCAGCTTCTCCCAGAACCAGAATGGCTACCTGGTTGCCGGTGATGGATCGAACGTCCTGGGCTATGCAATCGACCCGGTCACGAACCTGCCCTCCGCCACGGCGGCCCCCATCCAGATCAGCTCGGGCACCACCTCTCCGGCGCAGCAGACCAAGACCATCACCATGGGCACCAACCTGAATTCCTCGGCGGCCCTGGGCGACACCTTCACCGCCCCCATCCAGGTCTTCGACAGCCTGGGCAATTCTCAGAACCTGACGGTGACCTACACCAATGTCAGCACCGCCGCAAATCCCAATACCTGGACCTATGCGGTCGCCGGGCCCGGAGCCACCCTCGGCGGAGCCCACCCCACCGGGACCATCAGCTTTGACTCCTCTGGCAACCTCACGACCGTAAACGGTGCGGCCGCCACTGCCGCGAACAACCCGGGCCTGACTGTCACCTGGGCCAATGGCAGCGCCGCCAATCAACCCATCTCCCTCAGCATGGCAAACAACATCACCCAGTACTCCGCCACCAGCGCCACCAATGCCAGCTCCGCGGACGGGTACGCCGCCGGTACCCTCCAGGCCCTTTCCGTGGACAACAACGGCATCATCAGCGGCACCTTCACCAATGGCCAAGTCGTCGAGCTCGCCCAGATGGCTGTTTCCACCTTCAACAACGTCAACGGCCTAGCCCAGTCCGGGAACAGCGAATGGACCCAGACCCTGTCCTCCGGGTCACCCTCCATCGGCGCTGCCACCCAGGGGGGACGGGGGAGTATCCTCGGGGGGAACCTGGAGCTTTCCAACGTGGACGTGGCCACCGAATTCACCAACATGATCCTCAATCAGCGCGGCTACGAGGCGAACTCGAAGATCATCACCACCACGGACCAACTCCTGCAGGTCACTCTCAACCTCAAGCAGTAGTCGCATCCAATTTCTCCATCAAGCGCGGCTCCCCGAGCCGCGCTTCTGCGTACTTGGAAGTCTTGACAGGGGTACACTGGAGCTATTGATCGAGGCCCCATGTCCGACCAGGAAATCCAACCCCTCGCACCTCGCCGCCGCACCCGCCGGATCCTGATAGGCAATGTCCCGGTGGGCGGAGACGCGCCCATCTCGGTGCAGAGCATGACCAAGACGGATTCGCGGGATGTGGAGGCTACGGTCAACCAGATCTACGCCTATGCCAACGCCGGCTGTGAGATCGTCCGGGTGAGCGTGCCCACCAAGAAGGCAGGGGAAGTCTTCCACGAGATCTGCGACCGGAGCCCCATCCCCGTGGTGGCCGACATCCACTTCGATTACCGCCTGGCCCTGGTGGCCGCAGACGGTGGCGCGGCCTGCCTGCGCATCAATCCCGGCAACATCGGCGGCCAGGATCGCGTCAAGGCCGTCGTGGACAAGGCCGGATCCAAGGGCATCCCGATCCGAATCGGCGTCAATGGCGGCAGCCTCGAGAAGGACCTCCTGGAGAAGTTCGGCACCGCCACGCCCGAGGCCATGGTGGAAAGTGCCCTGCGCCACATCGACGTGCTGGAGCGCGAGGGCTTCCGCGACATCAAGATCAGCCTCAAGGCCAGCGATGTGATCCGCACTGTGCAGGCCTACCGTCTGCTGGCCAGGCAGGTGGACTACCCCTTCCACCTGGGCATCACCGAAGCGGGCACACCCTTCGGTGGCACCATCCGCTCCAGTGTGGGCATGGGCATCCTGCTGGCCGAGGGTCTGGGCGACACCATCCGCGTCTCCCTCACCGGCGATGGCGAAGACGAGTGCCGCGTGGGCCACGAGCTGCTGCGCTCCCTGGCGCTGCGCACCGGCGGCTTCCGCATGGTGAGCTGCCCCAGCTGCGGCCGGGTGCAGATCGACCTCAACCGCGTGGCCAACGAAATCGAGGAAGGCCTCAAGCTAATCAACCACGAGAACATCACCTACGCCGTCATGGGCTGCGTGGTGAACGGCCCCGGCGAGGCCAAGGATGCGGACCTCGGCGTGGCCGGCGGTGCGGGCGAAGGGCTCATCTACCGGAAGGGTGAGCTCATCCGCAAGGTGAAGGAAGAGGACCTGGTCCCCGCCTTCCTGGAGGAGGCCCGGAAAGTGAAGGCCGAGAGTGACGCGGCCAAGGCTTAGGTCCGTGGACTGGCTGCTGGCCCACCCCTATTCGGCCATCGGGATCTTCCTGGTCCTGGAATCCTTCCTGCCCGTCCGCTTCCAACCCACCGCCTGGATCTGCCGTGGAACCATCCGGGTCTACCAGGCGACCCTGTCGAGCCACCTGCCCACCCAGTGCAAATTCACCCCCACCTGCAGCCATTACGGGCTGGCCTCCATCCAGAAGTACGGCACGCTGCGCGGCGGTCTGCTCACCACCTGGCGCCTGCTCCGGTGCTCACCTCTGACCAATGGCGGGATCGACCCTGTACCCTAGTGTGGCTGTCGGTCAGTGGGTGTCCTGCAAGCTCCAGCGATCGGTGCAGCCCTCGCTTTCCACCACCTGGTGGGCCTTCCGCAGCCGCAGTGTGTGCTGGACGGTCTGCATGATGGTGAACAGACGATCATGAAGGCCCAACCGCTTCAGATCATCCACCGTGAACCAGGAAATGCCGTCCTTGTCTTTGCGCGCTGCGTGATCGGCCAGGATCTGCTCGGTGATGCCCACGGAAGACCTCCACAACTGATAGTTTAGATAACACGGGGAGGCGCTGTGGCCAACTGGCGAGACACGGGGTTCGGCGGGATTGTGATGGCGGTCTGGGCGCTGGCGACAGTGCCTCTGACCGTGGTTGCGATCCTTTTGGCCGTACCCGTCCTCGGCCGGCGCCGTGCCTTCTTCACCATGGGCCCCCTGTTTGCCCGGGGCATGGCCTGGTTCTGCCACGTCCCTTTCACCTTGCTGGGTTGGGAAAAGTTGCCGGAGGCCATCCGCGAGGGCCGACAGCCCGTGATCTTCATGTCGAACCACGAAAGCCAGATGGATCCGCCCATCTTGGTGGCCGCTCTGCCCGTGCCTGCTGTCTACATCGCCAAGAAGGAACTCCAGTACGTGCCCTTCATCGGCTGGGCAGCCTGGGCCGCAGGGGTCATCTTCATCGACCGCGGCGACCGGGAACGCGCCATCCGCAGCATCCACGACGCAGCCCAGCAGATCCGGGGCGGCAAGAACGTGGTGATCTTCCCCGAAGGCACGCGCAGCCGGACCGGCCAGATGCTCCCTTTCAAAAAGGGTGGTTTCGCCCTGGCCCTGGAGGCCGACGTGCCCATCGTCCCCATGGCCACCGTGGGGGGCTTCCATGTGCTGGCCTCCGGAAGTCTCAGGATCCGCCCTGGACGCTACACCGTCATCCTGGGAGAGCCCGTGCATCCCTCCGGTTTCCCGGATCGCGACGCTCTCATGAAGGAAGTCCGAACTCGCATCGAGAACCTGGTGGCCGAGGCGAGAAACAGCTAGGGTCTGTTTTCAAAGTGGGGTGTGGCCGCGCAAGGGGCGCCGCCCAAGCGAGACCAGGAAAGCGACGATGGCAATAGCGGCACTATTGAGGAGGAGCTTGACGCAGTATCGCGCCCGGCGCCGCCCTTTGCCCTCCGGGACGGGGCCAGCCGCGCGCCCAGCGGCGTCTGCGGCCTTGAACGACGAACCACGTCGCCCGGCGGCCTCATCCTTGCTGGATCACGCGGCTGGACCCGTCGCGGCTCGCATCCACTTTGAAAACAGACCCTAGCGGAAAAGCGGATCCTGCTGGGCGACGCGGAGCTTGCCGGGATGGAATCGGTCGGCCAGCTCTACCATGGACTGGGCCGCCGGACGATCCCCGAGTTCCGCCATCATGCGGGCCATGAAGTAGAGATTCACCGAGAGCACCCTGCGTTCATTGTGTTTCTTCTGGGCTAGATCGACGTCGGCGAGTTTCTGGCGGTAGGCCTCGAACCGGGCCCGGGCGCCCGCGCCATCCCCCGCCATGGCCTGCTTCACACCCGCCAACAAAACCGTGCTCGAATGCTCCGGAGGCCATACGCCGTCGAGTTCCCTGAGGTACCTTTCCGCGGACGTCCGGTCTTTCCTTTCCCAGGCCGTGTAGGCCATGAGGCTGCGGAGCACGTTGGAACCGGGGATTTCCCGGAGCCCGGCCCGCAGGCGCACCTCCGCCTCCAGGCTGCGGCCCATCCACAGCAGGGCATCCGCGGCGGTGACATAGGCGTACTCGGCCGCGGGACAAAGCGCAATGGCGCGATCCGCGTGCTCCAGCGCCGCCGGGAGCTCACCTTCGTTCTGCAGGAGCACTCCGAACCGATGGTGGGCCTGCCACCCTTCCGGGAACAGACTGAGGGACTTCTCGAAATAGCGCCGGGCAGCCTGATGGTTGTCCTCACCTTCCAGCCCGGCGAAGACATCGGCCAGCACGTCATAGGCTTTGTGATCAGCGGGATCGAGGCGCACGGCCTGCAGCGCCGACCGGCTGGAGCCCTCCAGGTCGCCCATCCTGAGGAGGATGGAAGCCCGCGCACGATAAGCCTGGGAGGCGCTGGGGTCCAGCGCGATGGCCTTATCGGCAGCTTCCTTCCCCTGGCGAAGCAGTGCCTGCGCCTCGTCATACCGCCCGCTGCCGAGCGCCGTGGTGGCACCCAGCTCAGCCAGCGTCCAGGCGAACTCTGCCCGGGCCGGCGCGTAATCGGGCTCCAGTTCGATAGCTGAAGCGAGCAGAGAACTCGCCAGCCGCACGGAATCCTGGTTGCCTTCAGTGATGACCTGGAGCGCCTTGGTATAGAGTTCCCGCGTCCTAGGCAGCTTGGCCTGGGCTCGCGGCGCGACCGGATCGCTGCCGAGACCCATCTCCTGGGGCAGGCGTTGCTGCAATTCGTCCTCTAGCTTCAGGAGGTCCGCCATGGGCCGGTCCAGCTGGAACTGATGCAGAGTGGCGCCCCTGGCCGCATCCAGTACCCGAACGCCCATCCGCAGCTGGCCACCTACCACCTGGTAGCTCCCAAGCACCAGCCATTCCGCCTTGAGCAGGCGGCCCAGTTCCCCCACGGCCTTTGGGGCCAAGCCTGGAGTGTCACCCAGCTGGTGCATGACCTCCACCACGCGGAGCCGATCCACCACCGCCAGGTCCTCCCGCCGCACCAGCCCGAAGGCCAGAGCATCGGCAAAGCTGTTGCTCAGCCAGGCATGCTCTGCATCCGGCTGCATCTGTTCCAGGGGCAGGATCGCCACCACCCGGCGACCCTTCGTGAAATCCTCCCGTGAGGCCCGCCGGGCCTCGCCGAGGCCTGTCCCATCCGTGCGACGCAGCCACCACACACCCGCGGCAACTCCCAGGGCCAGCATCGCCCCAATGGAGACCAGGACCCAGCGATGGCGACGATTCCGGATCAACCCCACGGGATGCCTCAGCTGCGGCACCGCAGCCGTGGCGGTGTTCTCGGCCAGCCCCGCCGCGAGCGCCTGCAGGTTCGGGAAGCGGTCCTTCGGCGCCTTCGCCAGCAGGCGGTGGATGGCATCCTGAAGGGTCCGGGGGAGGTCGGGACGCGCCTCTGACAGGGGCTTGGGTTCATCCCGGGTGACCGCGTACAGCGTGTCCACCAGGCTGCCGCGGAGGAACGGATGCACGGTCGTGGCCAGTTCGTAGAGCACCACCCCCAGGCTGAACTGATCGGACTGGCCCGTGAGGGCCTGCCCGTTGGCTTGCTCGGGGCTCATGTAGGCGGGTGTGCCCTGGCTGTAGCCCGGAGCGGTCCGCTCCACGAGGGTCAGGTGATGGGAAGTGGCGCCGAGCGCGAGGTCTTCGGCGCCCCGGCGCGCGATACCGAAGTCGAGAATCTTCAGCTGCCCCTCATCGGTCAGCAGCAGGTTCTCTGGCTTGATGTCGCGATGGACGATGCCCTTCTGATGCGCATGGGATAGCGCCGAAGCGGCCTGCCGGGCTAAATCCTGCAGGGCGTCACCATCCAGAGGCCGACCCACCAAGGCGCGGAGGGTGCGACCTTCCACCAACTCCATCGCGATAAAGGGAGTTCCGTCCACCTCACCGGCGTCATAGATGTGGGCAATGTTCGGGTGGTTCAGCTGGCAGGCCAGCTTGGCCTCCCCGATGAGCGCTTTCCTGCGAAGGTCGTCGGCATCCTTCAGGATCTTGAGCGCCACTTCGCGCTCCAGCCGCAGGTCCAGCGCCCTCCAGACCTCGCCCATGGCCCCCTCCCCGAGTCGGGAGAGCAATCGGTACGAACCGAAGTGGGTCACGTCAGAGGTCAAGCTCATCCTTAAATCAGAGATCCTTGAAGTATACCTTTCAGAAGGATGGGGAGAGCTCAGAAGACCTGACACCACCCCGGCTTCCGCTTGACCCGTTTCTCGAAATGCCGAGAATCAGGCGGGAGGTGCCCGTGCCCACTTCGGATCTCGACGCTGCGCTGACGGGAGCCCGCCTGGTGGAAGAAGCCGGTGCCCTGCTCACCCTGGGTGAGGAACCCGAACGCATGGTGGCCCATGCCTTTGAACGGCTGGGCCAACTGGTGCCCTACGATCTCGCCACCGTGCTGCTGCGCGAGGGCGACAGCCTCCGCGTGGCTCATGCCGTGGGGCCCCTGGCGAACCCTCAGCTATCCGATGCCCTCATTCCGGTGCGGGGCAACCTGCGCCTGCAGAATGCCTTGAAGGCCCGGTCCCGACCCGCCACCTTCGAGGAGGACGATCCCGGCGAGGATACCTTCCACGGCCTCCTTGAGCTGCCCCACGGCCACAGTTGTCTGGTGGCACCGTTGCGCAGCAAGGGCGAGACCTTCGGACTCATGACGCTCGATGCCATGGTCTGCCGCCAATATCCGGAGAGCGTGCTGCACCACGTGGGTGTCTTCGCCTCGTTGCTGGCCCTGGGCCTGAAGCAGGCCGAGCACCTGGGGCGCCTCGCGGAACGGGAACGGACCCTCGCGGAAGAGGTCAGCTACTTCCGCGAGGTGCAGCGCCGGGATGTGCTGCAGGAGCCCCTGCGCGCCGAAAGCCCCGCCATGCGCGGCATTCTCGACCTGCTCCGGCAGGTGGCTCCGACCCTGGCCACCGTCCTCATCACGGGAGAGACTGGTACGGGCAAGGAAAAGGTCGCCCAGACCCTCCACCATCTCTCGCCGCGCCGCGAGAAACCCTTCATCAAGGTGAATTGCAGCGCCCTGCCGGCGACCCTCATCGAATCCGAATTGTTCGGCCATGTGAAAGGTGCCTTCAGTGGCGCGGCCTCGTCCCGGAAGGGGCGCTTCGAGCTGGCGGACGGCGGCACTCTGTTCCTGGACGAGATCGGTGATCTGCCTCTGGACCTCCAACCCAAACTGCTTCGCGCCATCCAAGAGAAGGAGATCGATCCACTCGGTAGTGAGAAGTCCCGCAAAGTGGATGTGCGCCTGGTGGCGGCCACGCACACGGATCTAGGCGCCGCCGTGGCAGAGGGCCACTTCCGTGAGGATCTCTTCTATCGGCTCAGCGTCTTCCCCATCCACCTGCCCCCCTTGCGTGATCGGCCCGGCGATATCCTGGCACTGGCTGAAGGCTTCCTGGACCGCTTCGCCCGGGAGAACCGCCGCCCCCCCATCCACCTGCCAGAAGCCGTGCGCGACCAGCTGGAGGCCTATGCCTGGCCTGGCAATGTACGCGAATTGCACAACGTCCTCGAACGAGCCGCCATACTCTCGGCCGGCCGTGACCTTCGGCTGCCGCCAGGCGCCCTGCCGATACGAGGGGAGAAGAGCGGTCGACCCCTCACCTGGGAGGCCCAGGAACGGACCTACCTCGAACGCCTGCTGCGCCACACGCATGGCAAGATCAGCGGCGCCGATGGGGCCGCAGCCCTGGCGGACCTGTCGCCATCCACCCTGCTCTCCCGCCTCGAGAAGCTGGAGCTGCGCCCCAGGGACTTCCGCGAAACGTGATGGCGAAGCGTGTTAGCGTAGCCCCATCGCGGAGCAGAACATGAGCGAGATCACCGGCCCCAACGAGGCCCTTCCCCCGGCGATCCAGCTGAGCGAACCACCGAGGATTCCTCCGCCCGTTCTCGACCCTCCCCCGCCGTCCGCACCAATCCTTCGTCCAGTCCCTTTCGAGGATCTGGAAGCCTTCCCGAGCTTCTGGTCCCGTGTGGGCGAGATGTTCCGGATGGTTTTCAGCAACCCGTTTGAACTCTTCGACCGGGTGCCCGTCACCGAGGGACTGGGCGCGCCCTGGCGCTTCCTGCTGCTGCTCTCGGTCCCCATCTTCCTCATCATGGCGCTGGTCTTCTTCCTCCTGGGCATGGGCGTCATGTTGGCCGCCCTGGAACAGGTCGGTAAGGGCGACAGCAAGGCTCTGGTCGCAGTCATTCCCCTGATCCTGGGTGTCATTCTGCTGCTCATGCCCCTCTTCACTTTCTTGGGCATGGTCATCGGCGGTGCCCTCAACCACTTCTTCCTCTGGATGTGGGGCGGCCTCAAGCCGGGTGTGGGCGCCAGCCAGAGCATCCGAGCCTACGGCTATGCCTCTGCCTTCATTCAGATCGGTGGCCTCATCCCCTATCTTGGGATCCTGCTCCAGCTCGCCGGCCTGGTGGTCATCGGCGTGGGCCTCGCACGCATGCACAAGACCGATACCTGGCGCGGCGTCTGCGCGGTGCTGACGCCAATCTTCCTGCTTTGCTGCTGCGGCCTCGTGGCTGCCATCAGCATTCCGGTCCTGATCGCCGCGACCCGTCATTAGGGTTGAGCCAATCCATTACGGCACCCTTCGCGTTGGCCGGACCGACGATTCGATGGACGGCGCCATTTAGCAGTGCTGCATTCTCGTCCCAGGTCTCGAAATCCCGGAAGAGCCGATCCGCACCCTCGGGTCCCAGGATTTCAGGCAACCGGACGGTGCCGCCAAAGCCGGTGAGGATACCGTGCTTCGCCGCAGGGTGGGCCAGACGGAGGCCACCCTTGCCACTGGCAGGATCTGCGGCGACCGCCCAGCGTTCCTGGCCGTGCAGGGCCAAGTCGCAGCCACCTCCCATGGCCACGCCAGAGATGAGGGTCAGGCTGCGCCATCCGGGCCAGACCAGATGCGTCATGACGCGCTGGCCCCGCCGGGCGAAGGGCTCCGCGGACACGGCATCCAGAGCGCCCACTTCGTGAAGATCGGCCCCAGCGGAGAAGTGATGGCCATGCTCCGCCATCCATCCCACGCCACTGAGAGCCACCCGCCGAACGCCAGACCAGCGCAGCTCGATGAACAGGCGATCCAGGGCCACCAGCAGATCACTGTGGAGGCGATTTAGACCGTCGCCGGAACGCAGGCCAATCCAGGCCCAATCCGTGCCACGTAGCAGATCGAGCGAGGTGTGTCCGTCATACCAGGTGGTCGGCCTCATATCAGCCCCCATGCCTCTATTGGCACTGCATGGAACATAGGCGATGACTGCTTCTTGGCGGAACTCCACTCAAGGAGAAGCAGGTCTGAGAAGCGCGCTCCACCACAGTGACCTAAAAAGAAATTTAGCCACAAAGAACGCAGAGGGCACCAAGAAGTCACTGGGGCTGACCATCCATAGCCCTTTCCCCTTTGTGTATTTTGTGGCCTTTGTGGCCAATTCTCTTTCCATTTGCGGTTGCCTTTCATCGCAGTCCCAGCCGCAGGAAGGCCGCCGCCAGCGATTCGGCATCCGGATCCCAGACCGGTGCCTGGGGCAACTGGTTGCGGAACCAGGTGGCTTGTCGCTTGGCGTAGGCCTGGGTCTCCTGGGCCACGGCGGCCTGCACGGCCCCGGGGTCGCCCCCCGTCACCCAGGCCGCATAGCCCAGGGGCCGGAGCGCCACCAGATCCCCGGCGTGACCGGTCGCCAGCAGCTGGGCCACCTCTTCCAGCCAACCCGTCCGTACCTGCGCGGCCACCCGCGCCACCACACGATCCCGCCGGTGCTCGCGGCTGGGCGAGACCACCAACACCTGCCAGCCTTCCGGAATGCCCCTCTCTGCTCCAGACAGCAGGTCTGAAGGCGCTCCACCCGTGGCCAGATGCAGGGCAAGCGCGCGCAGCACCCGGGCGCTATCATGAGGGCTGAGCGCAGAGGCCCGCGTGGAATCTACCGCTGCCAGGAAGCGATGGAGTACGGGCGTACCAAGTTGTGCTCCCCAGCGCCGCACCCGATCCACCAGGGCAGGGGCCACCTTCGGCAGGTCGCTGAGCTGGTTCCAGATGCCCCGAAGGTAGAGGCCGGATCCCGTCACCAGCACCGGCTCACGGCTGAATGAGAGCCACTCACGGACCAGGGCACCAAAGGCCATCGGATTCGGCCGGGCGGAAAGAGGCAGGATGCCATAACCCACATGAGGCACACCGTCCTGCCCGGCTTCATCCGGTTGGCCGGTGCCGATGGCGAGCCCCTGGATCGCCTGGTAGGGATCCCCGTTGACCACGGTACCGCCGATACGGTGGGCCACGGCCACGGCCACGGCCGACTTGCCGGAAGCGGTCGGTCCGAGGATGGCGATGGGCATGGTTCCAAACTATCAGGTCGGGCCATCAGCTTTCAGCGGGAACCTCACCCCGCCTGGCATCATTTCAAGACCATGCGCGCTCTGCTCTGCTTCTGTCTTGCCACCGGCCTGCTGGCTGGGGAGACGCCCCAACCCGGACGTGAGCCAGGCTTCCTGGCGCGAATCCTGGCGGATAACGACGGCGGAGCAAAGCCCTGGAAGACTTTCCGGGTATCGGAGGATTCCGCCTCAGCCGTAGTGGAAGTGGTGGGTGAGTACAGCAAGGAGGAACTGCGCCAGGTCGCCTTCCAGGAATTCCTGGTCTGGTTCCGGGAGGACCTGAAGCGGTTCTGGCTAGAGCATGGCGACCCGGGTCCTGCCGCGAATTGGGCCTCAAGCACCCTGCCCGTGAATCGCTTCGGCGGAAATCCCGTGCCGCAGAATGTACCCCTGGCGCGAGTGGGATTTTAGCCGATCAAACCTGGCAGCACCCGCGCCGCCTGATCCCGGGCCAGGCAGGCCGCTTCGAGGGCATGGCGGGCCGCCTCCTCGGAAGATTGCCGGGGGGTGAGCAGGGCCTCGAGCTGGCCCCGCAACCTTCTGATCTCGCCTTCGGGATCCGGCAGGTGGCGTTGGGCACTCAGGTCGAAAATCACCAGGAAGCATTGGATGGCGTCGCAGGCGGCGCTGACGATGGCAGCGCTGTTCCGGTGGTCCAGTTCCAACACCAGCGCCGCCGTGAGGAACCGGAGGCCGTCCTCGAACCGGCCCTGGGGCAGACCTGCAGCCCCGGCACTCACGACCCGGGCGCCACGGGGTAGTCCCCCGTGAAACAGGCATAGCAGAAGCCCTCCCCGTCGTCGTTCATGCAGCCTTCGAGATCCTTCAGGTCGAGGTAGCCGAGCGTATCGGCCTCCACAAAGGCGGTGATCTCGGAGAGCGACATGTAGGAGGCGATGAGGTGCTGCCGCTTGGGTGTGTCGATGCCGTAGAAGCAGGAATGGGTGGTGGGCGGACAGGCGATACGCATGTGCACCTCTTTGGCGCCCGCCTCCCGCACCATCTGCACGATCTTCTTGCTGGTGGTGCCGCGCACAATGCTGTCGTCCACCAGCACCACCCGCTTGCCCGCGAGCAGATGTCGCACGGGATTCAGTTTCACTTTCACGCCGAAGCTGCGGATGGTCTGCTTGGGCTCGATGAAGGTGCGACCCACGTAGTGGTTGCGGATGATGCCGAAATCGAAGGGGATGCCGGACTGCTCCGAGTAGCCCAGGGCCGCACTCACGCCACTGTCGGGCACGGGCACCACCAGGTCCGCCTCGACCGGATGGCGGAGCGCCAGGCGCCGCCCCATCTCGCGGCGGGCCACCATCACGCTGCGGCCATAGACCAGGGAGTCCGGCCGGGCGAAGTAGATGTGCTCGAACACGCAGGGCTTGGCCACCACCTTGGGTAGCGGGAATCGGGAACGGATCTCGCCAGTCCTCCGTGATACCACTACCATTTCGCCCGGTTGCACATCCCGCTCGTACTGAGCTCCCACCAGGTCGAAGGCGCAGGTCTCGGAGCTGAAGGCGTGTGTCTCTCCCATGTACCCCATGGCCAGGGGACGGAAGCCGTGGGGATCCCGCGCAGCGATGAGGGCATCCTCCGTGAGAATCAGCAGCGAGTAGGCCCCCTGGGCCTCGCGGAGGGCCGCGACGAGCGCGTCCTCAAGGGTGCCGGCCTGGGCCCGGTTGATGAGGGCCAGCAGCACCTCACTGTCCGAGGGGCTGGTGAAGGTGTGGCCGTCGGCGATGAGCCGGGCCCGAAGCTCCTCGGTGTTGGTGAGGTTCCCGTTGTGGCAGAGGGCCACCTGGCCGAAACGACCGTGGATGAGGAAGGGGTGGGCCGCAGAGGCCACGTTGCCGCCGGTAGTGGAGTACCGTGTGTGCCCGATGGCCGCATCACCAGGCAGGGCATCCAGCACGGCTTCGGTGAAGACGTCCGCCACGTAGCCCTGGGCCTTGTGCAGGTGAAGGCCGCCATCGTCGCCGGAGCAGATGCCCGCGGCCTCCTGGCCCCGGTGCTGGAGGGCGTAGAGGCCCAGGTAGGTCTGCCGGGACGCCTCGACCTGATGGCAGATCCCGAACACCCCGCATTCGTCCCTGAACGGCATGCTTCCCCCGAACCTTCAAGGATAACCCCCAGGGGCCCGGACTGGCCTCGAAGCTGCCGTGCCGAGGATCACCTATCGCACGATCACCGTGGTCTCGGTCTCCCCTTGGGTCTGTTGTGCCAGGGTGCGGAGGGTGCTGAGCAGCATGGTGCCATCTTCGGCCGGAATGAGTTGGGCCACACTGTCCAGGCCTTCCAGATGCAGTTCCACGCGGTCCACGTCACCATGCTCGAATCGGGCGCTGAAGTCACAGAGCGCAAGCAGCCTCGGGGCCACTTCCACCAGCACGGTGGAGGCCTGGATCCCCTTGGGTAGCTCCAGGCTCCACACCGGGAGGCTGCGGTTGGCGAAGCGGATGGAGATCGGTTCTGGCTTTGTCTGCGGCGCCGGCCCCGCCAGGTAGAGCAGCCGTTCGGCCCGGGCCAGGAGCATCGCCTGGGCATAGGGCGTGCCCTGGGAGCGGTCCACCTCCAGGTGCCAGCCGCCCATACGGGGCTTCTGCACCCGATTGTGGCTCCGGGTTCCTGCGGTGGATTGCAGCCTGAACCGCGTCTCCAGCGGCTGTGGATCGCCGTGCATCCACAACTGCATGCGGTACCGGAGTCCCTCCTGCGCATGGATCGACGACACAACGACCAGGAAGGACAGGAAAATCAACCGGAGCACGGAACCACCTTGTCTTCCAGGGTGCCATCCCGTGCGATCCTGGGCCATAGATGGAGTTGCCAGAGACGGAGTTGCCAGTGCCGATCTGCTTTGACCTCGATGGAACCCTGGGGCATTTCAGTTCTGGCTTTGTGTTATTACGCGAGGCTCTGGGAGAGCTCTGGGGCCAGGCGCCCACGGTGGACGAGTTGAGGCTCTGCCGCGGCTCCACGGACTGGGAGATCGTGGATGAGCTGCACCAGCTGCGGTTCGGGCGAGGCCTGGACGAGGCCGGGTACTCGGCCTATGAAACCGCCTGTGTCGCCGGGTTCCGAGCGGTCTTCACCTCCGGGGACCAGAAGGCTGTGGGCTACGCAGGCATCCTGGCGGGCATGCACCGATTGGCGACAACCCATCAGGTGTGGATTGTCTCGGGCAACGCCCCGGAACTGCTGGCATTCAAAGCCCATGCCCTGGGTATTGACGCCACCATCCCGCGGCTGGGATCCCTGCCCCGCCATGATCGCAAAGGCTTGCTGAAGCGGGCCCTCAGTGGCTGCCCCGGCCCGCATCTCTACGTGGGTGACCGGCCCCACGATCTGGCAGCGGCGCTGGCGGTGGGGTTGCCCTTCGTGGGCATCGGTGGGGACGTACCCGGAAACCACAGGAGCCTGCTCCCCGATGCGGCAGCGGACCACCTGATCGCGGCGGTGGAAGCGACGCTGAGCGCCAGGCTCTGATCGAAGGAGCTATCGAGTACGGACCTCGAAATCATCCAGGAAGGCCGCAGTGCGGGGATCGCCCTCCCGCCGCACGATCGCCTGGGCATGATGTAACCGACCCCGGCGGGCGACGACAATGCCTTCGATCATCCCGCCATTGGGGCTCTTGGCCTTGTAACGGAATCCCGGTCCCTTTTCAGCCGGTAGATCCGTGCGTTGAATGGTGCCAAACCGGTAACTGAGGAAATTCTGGAAAGTCGTGAGAATCTCCCTGGGTGTGGTCCCACCCTTATCTCCCGGCGGAAGGTTGCCGACGGCGACACTGAAGGTCTCGTCCAGACGACCGGGCGGGCTCATGGCCAGATCGAACCACTCCACTTCTCCATAGGGCCCGGGATCCGTGTGCCGGTGCAGTTTGGGGGGCCCCGGAAACGTGGCGGCGATGCCCAGGTTCTCGTTCTCGATGCGGCGCGGGTCGTCCTTGCACCCCGCCAGGGCGAGCAGCATCACTGACACTAACCAGACACGGGACATGGCTCCCCCTGAAGTATCATCGGCGGCTGGGTTCAAGAAGTTGATTCGGAGCGGGCCGATCCGCCCCCGGGTGAGGCCTCACCTTGCCTTCAGGGCCTCATCCAGGGCCCGCTTGGCCATGCCTTCGCTGTAGCCGGACCAGCGCTGCACCAACCGGCCCTCCCGGTCGATGATGAGCGTGGTCGGGATGCCTCGGATCTCACCAAATGCATCCAGGGCCTTGCCCCCGTCGGGCACAAAGGCCATGAGGCCGAGCTGGGGATTCTGGACGAGAAAGGGCTTCACATCGCCCCACCCGCCGCGGTCCACGGAGATGGGCAGCACCACGTAACGATCCCCACCGGCCTTCTGCAACTCGGCCACTTCCGGCAACGACTTCCGGCAGGGCGGGCACCAAGTCGCCCACACGTCCACCAGGACCACCTTGCCCTTGAACTCGGCCAGGGTCCGCCGGTTCCCATCCACATCCTGGATGGCCACCCGGCTCACATCGGTGCCCTTGGAAGCGCCCTCGGTGCCGCCTCCGAACAACCCCCGGGCCACGGCCACCCCTCCCAACAGCAGGCCGCCACCAACCAGGAGCGCTGCCCCAGCCAGGCGCCAACGGGACTCGGAAACGTAGGTATCGGGCATGAGAGGCTCCAGGGTTCCTCAGACAACGCCTGCGTTGCCCGAGATCTATGGTCAAGCATCAGGGTACCGCCTGGACGGGTCGCTTCATACTGTGGGCATGCCACTGATCTCCGCCTCCGACCTCCGCACCCGACTCGCCGCCGTCCGGCTCCTGGATGCCCGCCAACCCGGAGCCGTCTATACCGCAGGACACCTCCCAGGCGCCTTGCACGCCGACCTCGAGCGGGATCTGAGCACCGCCGGGGATCCCGACCACGACCCCGCCCGGGGAGGCCGCCATCCCCTACCCCCGGTGGTGCGCTTCACCGCCCGCCTGGGCGCCTGGGGGATTGCGCCCGAAACCGACGTGGTCACCTACGACAGCCTCGCTGGCGGGGATGCGGCGGCGCGGCTCTGGTGGATGCTCCGCGCTCTGGGCCACCGGCGCGTGTCCGTGTTGGATGGCGGCATGGAGGCAGCCCTGCAGGCGGGCCTGGCCCTCACCTTGGACCGTCCCGTCGTCGCGCCCACCACCCCCTACCCCGCAGACCGATGGATCCTGCCCACCATGGATGCAGACGCCGTGGCGGCCATCCACAGGGAGGCGTCCAGGAGACTCCTGGATGTCCGCGCCCCCGCGCGCTGGCGTGGTGAAATCGAACCCTTCGACCCCGTGGCCGGTCGCATCCCCGGCTCCCTGAACCGGTTTTGGACCGCCAACCTCGACGCCTCGGGGCGCTTTCTCCCACCAGCCATCCTGCGGGACCAGTTTAAGGCCCTGCTGGAAGGTGTCCCCCCGGAGCGCCTCACCGTCCACTGCGGCAGTGGGGCCACCGCTTGCCACACCCTCCTGGCGCTGGAGGTGGCGGGATTGTCCGGCGCCGCGCTTTATACCGGCAGCTGGAGCGAGTGGTGCCGCAGCGGACGGCCCCAGGCCCGGGGTTGACCTTGGAGCCATCTTCCCGGGCTGGCTTGGTCCCTGATGGGACTTGACTCATGAACCCTTGGCGCGGCCTCCGAGGTCTCCCCCGCGAAGTCTGGCTGGTCTGCGCCAGCACGCTGGTCAACCGCCTGGGCACCATGGCCCTGCCTTTCCTGGTGCTGTACCTCACGGAGGGCCGCCACTGGACTCCAGCGGAGGCGGGCTACGGGATGATGATCTATGGCGCCGGTGCCCTGGCGGCGGGCCCGTTTTCAGGCCGCCTGGCGGACCGGCTGGGTCATGTGCACGTCTTGAAGGCAAGCCTCTGGACTTCGGGGGCCCTGTTGCTGGTGCTGCCCTTCGCCACCACCAAGCCACTGCTGTTCGCCTTGATCTTCCTGTGGGCCGGTCTCACCCAGGCCTTCTGGCCCAGCGCCATGGCCCTGCTCACGGGTCTTGCACCCCCAGAGAAACGCAAGGCCGTCTTCGCCCTGCACCGGCTCTCCGTCAACCTCGGCATGGCGGTGGGCCCAGCCCTGGGCGGCTTCATCGCCCACCACAGCTACCGCTGGGTGTTCTGGACAGATGGCCTGAGCACGTTGGCCGGAGCGCTGCTGCTGAGCCTCGTGCTGAAGGCGCCCCCATCGCCGAGCCTGCCCCACGGCCACACACTGGGAGGGAGCCCTTGGCGGGATCGGCATCTGGCCTTCCTCCTGCTTCCCTTCATCCCTGCGCTGATGGTGTTCTTTCAGATCGAGGGAACGCTTCCCCTCTGGGTGGTGCGCGACCTCGGCCTCGGCAGCCGCTTTTTCGGGCTCCTGTTCACGGTGAACACGCTCCTGATCGTGGTGCTGGAAGTGCCCCTGAACCTGGCCATGGCCCACTGGCGGCATAGCCGACTCCTTCTGCTCGGTTCGCTATGTCTGGCCGTGGGCTTTGGCCTCACCGCCTGGGCCACAGGCTACCTCACGCTGATTCTCACCACCGTGATCTGGACCTTCGGCGAGATGATCCTGTTCCCGGCCATGAGCGATGCCGTGGCCACCCTGGCGCCGCCGGACCGCCGAGGCGAATACATGGGCCTGCTCTCCCTCAGCTTCGCCGCCGCCCTGGCCCTGGGCCCCTGGCTGGGCGTGATGTCCTACGCGAAGGCTGGACCGCGCCCCGTTTGGCTTTCCACCTTCGTTCTCGCCGGAGGCGCGGGGTTCCTGCTGGCCCGATTCCGGACGCCAAAACCTACCCCAACGACCTTGGATTGACCGGGCGGGGCCCGAGGCGGGTTGGCAAGATTCTGGCCTTTCCTTGACCCAAGGTTGCACCAAGCGTATGTAGAGACAGGAAGTGCTGTCATGCACA
This sequence comes from uncultured Holophagaceae bacterium, assembly GCA_903927605.1. Next base: position 29,309 of record CAIYNT010000290.1, on the reverse strand, counting down.
CCTGGCTGGCTGTATTTTCGGCTCATTCAGGATTACCCGGTCTCATACGCCAGGTGATCTCCTGCGAAGCTCGTGGCACCTGCCACCCGATTCCGCTTTGCCGCGCGGTGGAGTGGAGTCGGGGAAGCGCCATTCAGGGACATGGTGGGAGGTAAGGATGGCGACGGATTCTCTGGTCGGAAAGACCGTTTCGCACTACCACATCACGCGTCCACTCGGCTCCGGGGGAATGGGTGTCGTCTATGAGGCCGAAGACACTCAGCTCGGGCGCCATGTGGCCGTGAAGGTCCTGTCCGAAGAGATGCAACGCGATGCTTCGATCCTGGAACGCTTTCAGCGTGAGGCCCGGGCGGCGTCGGCTCTGAACCATCCTGGCATCTGCACCGTCCACTCTATTGAACAGCACGAAGGGCAGCACTTCATCGTCATGGAACTGCTGGAGGGCCAGACTCTCGCCAAGCGGATCGGCCGCCAGCCCATGGAGCTCACCGAGATCCTCGACCTGGGCATCCAGATCGCCGACGCCCTTGAGTCGGCACATTCGAAGGGGATTGTCCACCGGGACCTGAAGCCGGTGAATCTGGTCCTCAATGCGCGTGGTCAGATCAAGATCCTCGACTTCGGATTGGCAAAAATCGGGGCCCTGACGAACTTTTCCGGTGCGGCCGGACTGGACTCCCGAGTGGAAACGACCGTGGATCGCCACGACCTCACCGTCGCAGGCATGGTGCTGGGCACCGTGCACTACATGTCACCAGAACAGGCCCGCGGCCAATTGACTGACGCCCGCACCGACCTGTTCTCGCTGGGCGCGGTGCTCTACCAGATGGTCAGCGGCGAGCTTCCCTTCCAGGGCGATACCCAGGCCGTGGTCTTCGACGCCATCCTCAACCGCGATCCGCGTCCCCTGGCCGAGGCCCACCCGGCCATGCCGGCCGCCCTCGGTCAGATCATCGGGAAGGCCCTCGAGAAGGATCGCAACCTCCGCTACCAGACCGCCACCGACCTGAAGACCGACCTGCTCCGCTTGAAACGGGATTCCGATTCGGGCCAGCGGCGCGAGGCCGAGCTGTCCGAATCGAAGAGCGGGTCCGCAGGTTCGGCTGGGCGTTCGGCCAAGCGCTCGGTCGCCGTCCTCTACTTCCAGAACCTGAGCGGCGCCAAGGAGGACGAGTACTTCCGGGACGGGATCACCGAGGACATCATCACCGAGCTCTCGAAGATCCAGGGTCTGGAGACGTTCTCGCGATCGACGGTGATCGCCTATCGCGACAAGCCGGCGACCACGGCGCAGATCGGGCAGCAGATCGGCGCGGCCTACGTGCTGGAAGGTAGCCTCCGGCGATCCGGTGAGCGGCTGAGGATCAATACCCAACTGGTCGATACGCAAACCGATCACCCGGTCTGGTCGGAACGCTACGACCGAGAGATGAAGGACGTGTTCGAGGTCCAGGACGAGATCGCTCGCAAGATCGCCGAGGCGCTCCGCATCAAACTGACTCCCCAGGAGAAGGAGGCCCTCTCGGTAAAGGCCACAGAGAACCTACAGGCCTACGACCACTACCTCAGAGGCCGAAGCTACGCTCGCCGACTCACCCGACAGGATCTTGAATTCGCGCTCCAGATGTTCAACGACGCGGTAGCCCAGGATCCGGATTTCGCCCTGGCCCACGCTGCCATCGCGAACGTCTGCGCCCAATGCTACTGGCTGTACGAACGGGAACTGTCCTGGATCGAACGGGCCCGCGCGGCCTCGGATAAGGCAGTGGCACTGCGGCCGGACCTGCCTGAGGTCATGGTGGCGCAGGCCTGGATCCTCTACTCCCGGGGCGAAAACCTCAACGCGGCCCAAATCGTCCGCTCCGTAGTCAGCCAGAAGCGGGACTGCGAGGGGGCCTGGTACCTGCTGCTGCGCTGCCTGTTTGCCTCCGGCCAGTACCAGGAAGTCGCTGGCCTCGCGGAGGAAGCCATCGAGGCCAGCGGTGCTGACTACAACGTCTATCCTCCCGTCATAAACGCCCTGGGGGCCCTGGCCAAGAAAGAGGCCCTGAGCAACCTGAGGATCCGGGCTATCCAGGCCTTCGAGGCCCACCTACGCGAAGTGCCCGAAGATGCCCGGGCGCGCGGCCTCCTCGCCTCCTATTACGCCGAGATGGGGCGCACCGAGGAGGCCAAACGGGAGGCGACCCTGGCGATGACGCTCCGCCCGAACGAACCCCTGATCCTCTACAACACCGCCTGCACCTTTTGCAAGATGAACCAGAAAGCCGAAGCCCTCGATGCACTCGCGAAGGCCTGGCGGGTGGGATACCGGGACTCCGAGTGGGTCTGGCGCGACCCCGACCTGGCCCTCCTCCACAACGAACCGGAGTTCGAGAAGCTGTTTCCCAAGAAATCTGATGGAGGCTGATGTGGCCTTGGAATCCTTGGTGGGAAAGACCGTTTCGCACTACCACATCACGCGCCCCCTCGGAACTGGCGGGATGGGTATCGTCTACGAGGCCGAGGACACCCAACTCGGGCGCCATGTGGCCCTGAAGGTCCTGTCCGAGGAGATGCAACGCGATGCCTCGATCCTGGAACGCTTTCAGCGCGAGGCCCGGGCGGCCTCGGCCCTGAACCATCCTGGCATCTGCACCGTGCACTCGATCGAACAGCACGAAGGCCAGCACTTCATCGTCATGGAGCTGCTGGAGGGCCAGACCCTCGCCAAGCGGATCGGGCGCCAGCCCATGGAACTCACCGAGATCCTCGACCTGGGCATCCAGCTCGCCGATGCCCTGGAGTCAGCACACTCGAAAGGCATTGTCCACCGCGACCTGAAGCCAGTGAACCTGGTCATCACTGCGCGTGGACAGATCAAGATCCTCGACTTCGGACTGGCGAAAATCGGAGCCGTGACGAACTACTCGGACGCTGCTGCGCTGGACTCCCGATTAGAAACGACCGTGGATCGCCACGACCTCACCGTCGCAGGCATGGTGCTGGGCACCGTGCACTACATGTCCCCCGAGCAGGCCCGCGGGCTGCCGACAGACGCTCGTACCGACCTGTTCTCCCTAGGCTCCGTGCTCTACCAGATGGCCACGGGGCTGATGCCGTTCCAGGGCGATACCCAGGCGGTCGTGTTCGATGCCATCCTCAACCGCGATCCCGCACCCTTGTCGGAGGTCAACCCGACCCTGCCGGCGGCCCTGGGCCAGATCCTGGAGAAGCTGCTCGAGAAGGACCGCAATCTCCGCTGCCAGACGGCGACTGAACTGAAGATCGACCTGCTGCGCCTCAAGCGGGATTATGATTCCGGCCAGCGACGTGAGGCGGAACTGTCCAACTCGAAGAGCAAGGCTGAGCAGCCTACCGAGCAATCTGTCGCCGTGCTCTATTTCGAGAATCTCTCCGGAGTGAAGGAGGATGAGTACTTCCGGGACGGCATCACTGAGGACATCATTACGGAACTTTCGAAGATCCAGGGGATGCACGTCTACTCGCGGCCGACGGTGCTGGCCTTCCGCGACAAGCCGGTGACTCCGGGGCAGATTGGCCAGCAGCTCCGGGCGACCTACGTCCTGACGGGCAGCGTCCGCAGGTCTGGCAACCGGCTGCGGATCTCCGCTCAGCTGATCGATACCCAGACGGATTTTCCGCTCTGGTCAGAGCGCTTCGACCGCGAGATGCAGGATGTGTTCGAGGTCCAGGATGAGATCGCCCGGAAGATCGCCGAAGCGCTTCGCATCAAGCTCACCCCCCAGGAGAAGGAGGCGCTTGCAGCGAAGCCGACCGAGAACCTGCAGGCCTACGACCACTACCTGCGGGGCCGGAGCTACGCACGCCGCATGACCCGGCAGGACATCGAATTCGCGCTCCAGATGTATAGTGACGCGGTGGCGCAAGATCCGGACTTCGCCCTGGCTCATGCGGCCATCGCGAACATATGCGCCTATTACTACTGCTGGTACGACCGCAAGCCCGCCTGGATCGACCGGGCCCGAGCAGCCGCTGAAAAGGCGGTGGCCCTGCGACCCGACCTGCCCGAGGTCATGGTGGCGCAGGCCTGGATCCTGTACTCCCGGGAGGAATACCTCGATGTGGCCCGCATCGTGCGGGCTGTGATCGCAAGAAAACGGGACTGCGAGGGGGCGTTCTACCTGCTCCTGCGCACCTTGTTCGCCTCAGGCCAGTACCAGGAAATCGCGAGCTTGGCGGAGGAAGCGATTGAGGCCAGTGGCACCGACTACAACGTCTACGTCCCCATCCTGAACGCCCTCGGGGCTCTGGCAAAAATGGAAGCCAGGAGCAACATCATGCTCCGGGCAATCCAGGTGCACGAGGCGCACCTGCGCGAGGTTCCGGAAGACGCCCGATCCAGGAGTCTCTTGGCCGGTTGCTATGCCGACACCGGGCGAATCGAGGATTCCAAGCGTGAGGCGACCATGGCCATGACGCTCCGCCCGAACGACACGATCATCCTCTACAACGCCGCCTGCACCTTCTGCAGCCTCAATCAGAAGAGCGAAGCCATGGACGCGCTCTCGAAGGCCTGGCGCGCCGGCTACCGCGATACCGATTGGATCTGGCGCGACCCGGATCTGGTCATCCTTCACGATGAACCGGAGTTCGAAAAACTCTTCCCCAAGAAAGGAGACAAGGACAAGTTCGCTGAGCCCCAGACGGAGCGGCGGTCGACCGATTCTCGGTCAGCCCACCGAGTCCCCCACCCGGATGACACCACTGCCCAGGATCTCAGCCCGTAGCCCGCCCCGATGGATGAGACCGGGCAGGATCTGGGGCTTGCCGGTCATGCGGGCCAAGTCGTTGCAGGGCTCACAGAGTTCATGGCCGCGCAGGCGCACTTCGCCCACGGTGAACTCGCAGCCCACCAGATGGTTCAACGCCACGCCGCGGGTGACGAGGTTGCGGCGCGTTTCACCGGGGGCAAGCACCAGCCCTAGTTCCCGCTCCAGCGCCTCGAGGGCCTCGGCCTCGATGAGCGTGATCTGGCGGCCAGGCTTGGGTTTCGCGGAGAAACTGCCGGTACGGGAGGCGTAGCGATCGCCCTCCAGCCCGACGCCCGCGATCGCGCCGATCTCAGCCACACTTCGCATGGCGGCTTCGGCGATGGTGGCAATGTGAATGGATTCGACGCGGCCCATCTCGTGCCCCCCCGGCTTCAGATCATCAGATTCTACTCTGACCATCGGTCGCTCCCAGCGCGGCCGGAGCGAATACCTGGGGCACAGGCCTAGGCGAGCACCGCTTCCAATTGATCCACAGCCCAGTCGATCTGCGCCTTGGTGATGACGAGGGGCGGGGCCAGCCGGATGGTGTCCACGTGGGTGTCCTTGCAGAGCATGCCGCGATCCTTCAGTGCATAGCAGTACTTGCGCGCACCGCCAGCCTCGGGCCAGAGTTGCACGCCGGCCCAGAGGCCGATGCAACGGACTTCCTGCACCTTGTCGGTCTTCAGATTCTGGAGGCGCTGCTTGAAGTAGGCACCCAGCTCGGCAGTCTTCTCCACGAGTTTCTCGTCCACCAGCACGTCCAGGGCGGCGCTGGCCACGGCGCAGGCCAGGGGATTGCCGCCGTAGGTGCTGCCGTGAATGCCGGGCGTGAAGACGTCCATGACTTCGTCATTGGCGAGGAAGGCGCTGACGGGGTAATAGCCGCCGCTGAGGGCCTTGCCGATGGTGATGCCGTCGGGGCGGATGCCTTCGTGCTCGAAGGCGAACATCTTGCCCGTCCGGCCCAAGCCCGACTGGATCTCGTCCAGTACGAGCAGGCAATGGTTCTGGTCGGCGAGGTCGCGCAGGCCCTTCAGGAAGCCCTTGGGCGGGATTACCACGCCGGCCTCACCCTGGATGGGCTCCATGAAGATGGCACAGGTGTTCTTGTTGATGGCCCGTTTCACGGCATCGAGATCACCGTAGGGCACGATCACGAAGCCCGGCGTGAAGGGGCCAAACCGGCTGGTGCTGTCGGGATCGGTGCTGAAGCCCACGATGGTGGTGGTGCGGCCGTGGAAGTTGCCGTCGGCCACGATGATCTCGGCCTTGCCGTACTCGATGCCCTTCTTGTCGTAGCCCCACTTGCGCATGGCCTTCAGGGCAGTCTCCACGGCCTCGGCGCCACTGTTCATCAGCAGGGCCTTGTCAAAGCCGGCGAGCTTGCAGAGCTTTTCCAGCAGCGGGGGGAACTGGTCGTTGCGGAAGGCCCGGCTGGTGAGTGCCAGGGTCTTGATCTGCGCGATCATGGCCTCCCCGATCTTCGGATGGTTGTGGCCCTGGTTCACGGCGGAGTAGGCCGCCAGGAAGTCCATGTATTGCTTGCCATCCACATCGGTGAGGAACACGCCCTCGCCCTTGGTGCAGACCACATCGAGCGGGTGGTAGTTGTGGGCGCCGAACCGGTTCTCCTGCGCAATGAAGTCCGTGGCCTTGCTGGTGGTGCTGGTGGTGGACATGTGCGGCTCCTTCCGTGTGGACGGGGGTCAGGGTCGGTGACATGGCCCTGGGGTGAGGATAGATACCATTCTAGGTCGTTTGAGGAATAGGGTTGCCTTAATTGGAACAGAATGACTTGTTTTCTTTACACTTTATAAAATTCGATAATCGACTTGCAGGATATCTATAAGCGCCTACATTGGGGGGTCCTCCCTCTGAGGCGGTCCTCGCGATGATCCCGCCCTCGACCCTCCGGAACCTTTATACCTTCGGGTCGCTGCGCAACGCCGCAGAGGGCGTGGCCATCAGCCTGAAGAACTGCCTGAGCGACCTGGTCCTCAACCGGCTCGTGAAGGTCCAGATCGGGTCTCTGGAACTGGGGGCCAAGGACCTCGAAGTGGATCTCGGGGACGGACGGTGGCGCCAGGCCACGGAGGTTACCCTGGACAAACCGGAGCCCTTCCACTTCAAGCAGGTCGCCCATCTCCGGGCCCCGGGCAAGCAGATCCAGGAGGGCCGGCACCTCATCCGGATCGCGGTGGAGGTCCAGGGCCTGGGGGCCATCGACTTCCAGGTGGAGGACCAGACGACCGCGACCCAGGCGAAGTCCGGCTCAGTGCCCTGTTCCAAGGAAGCCAACTTCACCCCAGCCATCATCGCCACCCGGCAGGCCTTCGTGGAGGGCGCCACCGGGGCAAAGCTGCACCATGTCAGCCAGTATTCCTTCGACCCCACCGTCACCCAGGGCAACATCGAAAATTTCACTGGCGTGGCCCAGGTTCCCCTTGGCTTCGCAGGTCCCTTGCACGTCAAGGGTGAGCACGCCAAGGGTGAGTTCCTGATCCCGCTGGCGACCACCGAGGGCACCCTGGTGGCCTCCTACAACCGGGGCATGAAGGTTCTCAACCTGTCCGGCGGTGTGACCTGCACTGTCCAGAGCGACCACATGCAGAGGGCGCCGGTGTTCATCTTCGAGAGTGCCCGGGAGGCCCTGGCCTTCCGGAGGTGGGTGGACGACCACCTGGAGGACATCCGCGGTGCCGCCGAGGCCACCACCGGCAGCGGCAAGCTGCACTACATCGACACCTATCTGGCCAGCAAGTTCGCCTACCTCCGCTTCAATTTCAAGACCGGTGATGCGGCGGGCCAGAACATGGTGGGCCGGGCCACTTTCGCGGCCTGCACCTGGATCCTCGAGCACTACCCCCTGGCCATCTGCCGGTTCTATCTGGAATCCAACCTGGCCACGGACAAGAAGGCCTCCCATGTGAACCTCCTGCATACCCGGGGCAAGCGGGTCACGGCCGAGTGCGTCGTCAAGCGTGAGGTGCTCCTCGATGTGCTGCACGCCGAGCCCGAAAGCCTCGCCTACCACTGGGGCGTGGCCAACGTGGGAGCCTTCCTCTCCGGCGCCAACAACAACGGGTTGCACAGTCCCAACGCCATCGCCGCCATGTTCCTCGCCACGGGCCAGGACGTGGCGAATCTGGCGGAGGGCTCCTCCGGGATCCTCTACACCGAGCTCACCCCGGAGAAGGACCTGTACATCTCCATCACGATCCCCTCCCTCATCGTGGCCACCCATGGGGGGGGCACGGGCCTGCCCACCCAGCGGGAGTGCCTGCAGGTGCTCGGATGCCTCGGCGCGGGGAAAGTCTTCAAGCTGGCCGAGATCATCGCCGGGGTGATTCTTGCGGGGGAGATCTCCCTCGGCGCGGCCATTTCCTCTCTCGAGTGGGTGTCTTCTCATGAAAAGTACGGCCGCAATCGCTGAGCCTGAGGCCGGCGCTGAATTCCACCCCGCCAGGGCCGACGGGAAGCACTGGGGCGGCGGGACTGCCGTTGCCGCAGGGACGGTAGGACCCACTTCCCAGGAAGACGCACTCCGTGCCTTGGGTTTCGAGATCATGCGGACCTGGAAGCCCCAAGGACTGCTCCGGCGCATGGTGGTCACCTGGAGGCATTTCCTCGGCCTGCTGTTCGGCGGCCTGGCCTTCCACGCAGCTTCCCGCTCCGAGGAGGCGGGGCCCAAGGGCCTCCGCTACCTGCTGCTCTGGCTGGCGGCCCTTCCCGGGCGCCTGTTCGTGGACCCGGAACTGCGTCGGCGGCCCCTCCCCGTCCAGCTCCGCCGGCGGCTAGAGCGCCTGGGGCCCACCTACATCAAGCTTGGGCAGATCCTCAGCCTGCGGGAGGACCTGCTCCCCAAGCCCATCACCGATGAGCTGAAGCACTTGCTCAATCGGCTGCCCGTGGTCCCCCTGGATGAGCTGCAGGCCATCGTCGAGGAGGACCTCAAGCGGCCCGTGGGGACGATGTTCCTGTCCATCGACCCGGTCCCGCTGGGTTCCGCCTCCATCGGCCAGACCCACAAGGCCATCACCGTCGACGGGGACGAAGTTCTCCTGAAGGTGGTCAAGCCCGGCATCCGCCAGACCCTGGAGCGGGACGCAAAACTGCTCCGGATGCTGGGGGCCGTGGCCCAGTGGATCATCCCCAGGTACCAGCCCCGGCAGGTGGTGAACGAGTTCTGCACCTACACGCTGCGAGAGGTGGACCTGAGGCTGGAGGCCGACAATGCCGAGATTTTCGCCGACCATTTCGCGGATGTGCCCGATGTGGTGTTCCCCCGCATCTACCGGCAGTACAGCGGGCGCAGCGTCCTGTGCATGGAGTTCTTCGACGGCCTGAGCCCGGATTCGCTCCAGGCCCTTCAACTTCCCGAAGAGCAGCGCCGCCACTTGACGGACCTGGGAGCCATGGCCATCATCCGCATGCTCTACCAGGATGGGTTCTTCCACGCGGATCTGCATCCAGGCAACCTCATCATCCTGCCGGGCCCCAAGGTCGGGTTCATCGACCTGGGCATGGTGGGGCGCTTGGATGAGGACCTGCGCCGCTCGCTGATGTACTACTACTTCGCCCTGGTGATGGGCGACGGCGAGAACGCCGCCCGCTACCTCACCACCATCGCCATTCCGGGACCAGGCGCCGATCCCAACGGGTTCCGGCGGGACGCGGTGGAGATCGCCAACCGCTGGAAGCGGGCCGCCAACTTCAGCGACTTCTCCCTGGGTCAGCTCATCCTCCAGTCCCTGGCCAGGAGCGCCGATCACGGCATGTACTTCCCCGTGGAACTCGTGCTGATGGTGAAGGCCCTGGTCACCTTCGAGGGCGTCGGCAATGTCCTGCTCCCGGGGTTCGATGTGGCCGAAGTGAGCCGGCGCCACATCCGTTCTGTATTCATCCAGCAGTTCAGCCCCATCCGGCTCATCAGCGAGGGCATGCGCGGCGTGCCCGAACTGGTGGACGCCATGGCCAAGATGCCCCTGCTGATCACGGACGGCTTGCGGGTGCTGGAGAACTACGCACGACAACCGCAGGAACCTCCCCTCTCTGGCCTGCGCGGGACCCTCATCGCCGGCTGCTGCCTGGTGGCCGGTGCCGTGGCCATGGGCTTCCGTACCCCCTGGCCCCTGTGGTCCGGATTGTTCGTGATCGCCTTCCTCCTGGCAGTCCGCAAGAGGTGAACCCCCATGCGTGAACGGATCACCGCCAACGACGCCATCTGGCTCCAGGACTCGGCCACGAATCCGATGGTGATCAACGCGGTCATCACCACCGACCATCTGGACCTGGAGACTTTGCGAGACGCCTTTCAGCGACGTATCTTCGGGAACCCCGCCGCGGGCCGGTTTGAGCGTCTCCGGTGCCGCGTCGCTGGCAAAGCTCCCCGCTGCTATTGGGAGCCGGATCCGGACTTCAACATCGCGCGGCACATCATCAAGTGCAACGGGAAGAACCTGCATGACCTCGGGGCCATCCAGTCTTACGTGGGACATGAGGCCACCCAGAGGCTGGACAGGGACCATCCGCGCTGGGAGATCCAGGTCCTTGAGAACTTCGAGCAGGATGGCACTGCGCTCCTGGTCCGCATCCACCACAGCATCGGCGATGGCGACGCCCTGGTCGCCCTGATGTTCACCCTGATGGATGGTTCCTGGGAGGAGGACCATGGCATGGGCCGGTGGGGCGGCCCTGTCGCCGCGGGCGCTTCCCGGCTGGGCAAGTTCCTGAAGGCGGCGGCAATCCCCCTCATGGCTCCGGGGATCCTCCTCCGCCGCCTGACCTGGATGCCCGACCGCAGCCACATGCACGGCCCCACCCTGTCCGGACACAAGCGGGTGGCCTGGACCGCGCCCCTGGACTTGGAGGTGGTGAAGAGGGTCAAGCGGGGCATCGGCGCCACGGTCAACGACGTGCTCATGGCCTCAGTATCCGGGGCCCTCTCGCACTATCTGGCCGATCACGGCGGCCTCACTCCGTCGCGGTTTCTGATCTCCATGCCCGTGAACGTGCGACCCCACGGGCAACTCCCCCGCTGCGAGAACCACTTCGCGCCCGTGCCCCTGGCGCTGCCCGCTGGGACCTGCCCCCTCACCAGCCGCATCCTCGCGGTCAAGGCCGAGATGGATCACCTGAAGCGGTCCGCCGTTCCCGTGGTGGTCTACGAGATCCAGCGGGCTCTGCTGGCGCTCTTCCCTGAGGCCATGAGCCGGGGCCTCATCGACTTCCTCGCCAACAAGTGCACTGCGGTGGTCACCAACATCATCGGCCCCTGCCGGAACATCACCCTGGAGGGACGACGGGTGAGGTCCATCATCTTCTGGGTGCCCCAGCGGGCCCGGATCGGCGTGGGCATTTCCATCCTGAGCTTCGCCGGCAAGGTGCAGTTGGGTGTAATCGCCGATGAGGCACTCGTACCCGACCTCGCGCCCCTGATCCAGGCCTTCGAGGAGGAGTTCGAGGCCCTGAGATCGCTCTGAGCCGAGACGAATGGCGTCCTGTACGATGGCGCCTATCTCTTCCAAGCGTCTTTCCTAGCGGAGGCTGGCCTCCAAAGCCCTCAGGGCGGCATCCAGCTGCTCGGTCACATTCGCGGCCTTGCCAGGGCCTGGTCCCAGGCAATCCCAGACACTTCGCGTGGGGTCCGCCAGGGTGTCCAGGCTGAGCGAAAGGCCATGCTTGGCAAGGACGGGGCCCAGGGTCTTCCTGCGGTTCCAGAGGTCCTTGCGGGTCTGCTCATAGCCGATTTCGCACACCTTGTGCCGGGAATGGAACCTGAAGAGGTTCGTGAAGAGGCGGTGCTCCGTGGATTCCGGCTGGAACAGCACCAGGTCCGAGTCGGGATAGTTCTGGGCGGAACGCTCCATCCCCAGGTACACCCGGGAATGGATGAGGATCCGGAAACACTGGGACAGGAGGGCCGGCAGACCCCTCCGCTGGATGGCCCTCATCCCGAGGGCCTCACGCGCATCGGCGGAGCTCGTGTTCCAGGGGACCAGGGGATTCACGCACAGCAGCAGGTCGACGCCATGTTTCAAGGCCACCGAGGCATGCATAGTCTTCAGCAGGACGCCGTCCACGCAGGCCCGCCCCTCGACCTCCACGGGCTGGTAGATGCCGGGAACAGCCGTGCTCGCCTGGACCGCCTTGGAGATGGGCACCTGATCCAGGTCGTCGCGCCCGAACACCACGGCCTCGCCGGTATCCAGATCAGTAGCCACCACGAAGAATTTCCGCGGGAGCTTGCGGAAGTCATCAGTCTTCCCCGACCGGGAGAAGGTCCGGTGCAGGTAGGTGCGGATGGCCTCGTTGTCGAACAGGCACAGGGGGAGCAGGGGACCGAGCCCCTCCAGACTCCCGATGAAGGTGGGGGCCTCTTGGCCGATCAGGAGCTGCGTCAGGGCCTCGGAGATCATCCAGGGCAACTGGAAGCCCCGCCGCCGGATCTCCCGGATGGCGGGCACGAAGAAGATGGCGGGATCGAAGAGGATGTCCTCCCTCCGGTCCGCAGGCTCAGCCCGCAGTCCCCGGACCATCTCGGCCACGGTGATCCCGTTGACGAGATGGGAGCCGACGAAGGCGCCGGCGCTCACCCCGACGTAGACATCGAGCCGGTTGAGGTCAAGCCCCTCGATGGACTCCTCCAGGGCCCGGAGGGCGCCCACTTCATAGACGCCCCCCAGCATCCCTCCAGAGGCCAAAGCAAGCCCCAGCCTGCGTCCCTTGCTTCGACGCGGTGACGACATGAGGCCCTCAGGCCCTTGCGGTGCGGGTCCTGGGCTTGGGCTTGGCGTGGCCCTCGGCCTTGGCCTGAGCGGTGGTCCTGGCCTGTTGCACGAGCTTGGTCAGTTCCTCCACCCGATGGGTGAGCTTGACGATCTCGGCGCGGGTGGGTACGCCCAGGCGCTGCATGGCGGCGGCCAGGCCCTCTTCGATGGGCGAAGTGACCTTGCTCAGGGCGCTCTTGGCGTCCTCCCTCAGGCCCTGGGCGCGCTCGGTCAGGTCGGAGATCATCACTTTGTTCGACTCCTCCTGCTCCCTGCCCTTCTCCACGAGTTGCTTGAAGAGCTTGCCGCCTTCCTCGCCAGCCATGTTGAAGGCGCCGAGACCCGCCAACCAGACCTCGTACGCGGATTCCTTCAGCCCGGTGTTGGTGAGGGCTTTTTTCTTGGTAGCCATTGTCCTACTCCTTTCTTCCGGCCCGGTGGCCGGCTTGGTTGGGGCTAGTGGTGGTCTTGCGGGGCACGCGGGGTCGGCGGCTGCCGTTCCGCGGCTTGGTGCTGGATTCGAGCTCGGCCAGGATGGACTCCAGTTCAGCGAGCCGCTGGTGGAGCAGGGCCATGTCCTCCTTGGCCCCTCCGACAAAGGCGAGGCGGTCTAGCGAATGGCGGACCATGTTATCCACCGTCGCCTGGACCTGCTCGACCCCCTCGGCGAAGGCCTGGCCGCCCCGGCGGATGACCTGATGCAGGAAGTCTCCTGACAGCAGCGAGTGTCCTCGCCGATGGTCCTCGTAGATGCTTTGGGCGAGGGTCTGGGCCGTCACGTCCTCACCACTGGCGCTGTCCACAACCTTCAGTTCCTGGCCGGCCCGGATCCAGGCGGAGAGGTCCTCCAGGGAAACGTAACGGCTCTCCTCCGTGTCGTAGAGCTTGCGGCTGGTCCCACCGTAGCGCTTGATGAGGCGGATCATCCCCGACCCCTTCCCGGTACCCGTGACCCATTATACCGCGTTGCGGCATAACTGCCACCGCCTTTCCCGCCACGGGGCCTTCACCTACCCGGTGACGATTCTGCTTCTGTGCTGGAGATCTTCTCGAACAGCCGGCCCAGGGACTTCAAGTCCCCCGGCGGGGCGGGCTCCAGGGCGACGGGGACTATCGCCTGCTCCTCCGGGAAGAGGCTGCGCAGCAGGGCCAGACCACGCCGGTCCCGCTCCACCAGGAAGCGCAGGAGCGCCAACCCCTGATCGTGCCTGGCCTTCGGACCTGGATCGGGATGGAGCTGGTTCACCAGGATGGGACCGAGGTGGTGGCCGGTCTCCTTGAGCTTGCGCAGGAAGAACATGGCGTCCGGAACCCGGTCGGGACCCGGGCCGGCCACCATGAGGAACTGGGTCTCCTCCGCCTGGAGCAGGTTCCGCACCTCTTCGGCCCGGCTCCGGAACCCCTCGAAGAGGGGCGCGAAGGCCCGAATGAATTCCACCACGTCCAGCAGAAACCGGCGGCCGATCAGGCGGTCGGACAATTCCACCACCCCTTGGGCCGCAAGGCGGAAGGCCAGGTTCAGCCCGCCCTTGCCATCCCAGAAGGGATCCATCGCGAACCGGATGGCCCGGTTGTTCACCATGTTCATCATGCGCTCCGGCGCCTGCAGGAAATCCATGGCCTGGCGGGTGGGGGGCGTATCCAGGATGATGCGGTCGTAGCGGCCCGCGGCCCGCATCTCGAAGAGCCGTTCCATGGCCATGTATTCCAGGATTCCCGACAGATTCCCCGCCAGGTCGCGGTAGAACCGGTTCGCGAAGATCCGCTTGGCGGCCGCGGCATCGGGCGCGTAGGTCCGGATCAGGCGATCGAAGGCATGCCTCGCGTCCAGCAGAGCCGCATCCAGGCTGCCCGGGCCCTCCCCAGTCACCCGGATGGGCTCGTCCTTCGCCGCCTCCCCCACCCCGAGGGCATCCTTGAGGCGCAGGGACGGATCGAAGGTCATCACCAGCGTCCGCTGGCCCGCCTTCGCCGACCCCAGCGCCAGGGCCGCCGCCAGGGTGGTCTTCCCGACCCCTCCCGCGCCCACCACCACGATGAGGCGCCCCGACAGCAGGCCCGCGCTCATGGATCCGCCTCCAGGAGCGCGGGGGCCAGCGCTGCCACCAGCGCCGGTCCCCGGTCCAGGGCGAGCAGGGGCAGTTCCACCAGGGGGCCATCCCAGGCGGCGGCCAGTCGGGCCAGCTCCTCCTCGTTCAGCCGGTGGCGCGTCCGCCACAGGTCGGTCCCGGGGCCGGCGGTCAGGCCGGCTGGCAACTCTGGATACATGCCATTCGCCACTACGAGGTCCGGGCGGATCCCCAGCTTCGTCCGGAGCAGGTCAAGCAGCTCGAGGGTCTCCTGAATCGGCATCTCCTCTGCCAGGGTGGCGAGCACCACACCACATTGAGTGGCATCCGCCAGAAAGGCGGCCAGCTCGGCGGCCATCTCGCCCAGTTGCCCGCCTTCAGCAGCCTGGGCCAGCAGGCCTGGAGCCGCCAGCATGGTGGCGCCGTGCCCGGTGGCAGGGGCGTCCAGGATCACCAGGTCGATCCTGGCCCGGTGGCCGGGCTGGAGGACCCGGTAGGCGTATCCGAGCAGAGCCGTCTCCTTGAGGCCCGGAGCGCCCTCCACGAAGTGGTGGAAGGCGTCGCTCTCCACGATTTTCCGCGCCAGGTAGGCGATGGGAACCTTCTCCCGGACCAGACCTTCGATGACCACGGCGGGTTGGAGGTTCTGGGTCCACAGTCCGGGTCCCGCCTGGATGATGGCCCCACCCGACGGCTCGGTTCCCAGGGCCTGGTGAAGGCTCTCCCGCGGATCCACCTCCAGCAGCAGGACCCGCTTACCGCGCTCGGCCAGGAGACGCCCCAGTACAGATGCAAGGGTGGTCTTGCCCACGCCACCCTTGCCTGTCACCACGACCAATTGCCGTTCAGCGAGTCGATCCAGGGCGGACATGGCGACTAGACTCCAGGAAGGAAACAGGGTCGGTGCGTCAATGTACCAGGTGCGCTAGAGTTCGTGGGACTCCCACCGAGGCCCAGGCCATGAGCGATCAACCCACCTCTTCCCTGTATGGCGACCAACCTGAGGTGCCGCAGCCCAAAGCTCCGGGTCTGGTGGACCAGATCCTGGGCATCTTCACCAATCCGGTCGAGCTGTTCCAGCGGCTGGCCAAGACCCCCAGCTGGGGCTGGGCCCTGGGCGTGATCATCATCGCCTCCCTGGTCCTCACCGTGATCTGGGGCCTGAAGGTGGATGTGGACGAGATGTTGCGTCCGACCCTGGAGAAGAATCCGCAGATCGCCTCGTCGCAGATCGACCTGATCATCGGGTTCTACAGGAAGTTCATCATCCCCCTCAGCCTTTTTTCCACCGCTTTCTTCACGGCCACCGCCGCGTTCCTGACAGCCTTCTTCTACTGGCTGGTGGGCAAGAAGACCGCCGAAAACGAGGCTCCAAGCTACCGCCAGACCCTGAGCGCTGTAACGGTCCCAGGCCTGGTGCGCCTCCCGTACATGCTCCTGGTCGGGTTGATCTGCCTGGTCAAGTCCATTGGAGGACTGACACCCGAGAAGATCTCGCCGACCTCCGTGGGTTACTACGTGCAGGTGGAGAGCGTGAAACTCCACGCCCTCCTCTACACCCTCGACCTGTTCTTCATCGCCGAAGCCGTCCTGCTCTTCCTCGCCGCGCGGCACACGATGCGGTTGAAGACCAGCGGCGCGGTCAGCTGCGTCCTCATCACCCTGGTGCTCGGTATCGGCCTGCATGTGCTGGGAGCCAAGTAGTCGCGACACCCTTCATCCGAATCACCACCCTGGGATCCTGGGGCAGGAGGTGGGGATCCGCGGCATACTTCATTCATGATTCCACAATCCTGGTGGTGGTCCCTCTGGGCGCTGGCCTTGGTGGCCTTGGCCTTGGGCAGGCGGACCCTTCGTCGAGGGATCCGCCGTTGGGTCTGGCGCCATGCCCTGCGCACCCGCCGGGAACTGGGGTTCCGCCTGAACTCAGTGACCCTCACGCGGAAGCAGCGTTTGAAGTCCCAGCTGCTGACTGATCCGGAGCTGAGGGAGCGGATTTCGGCCCTGGCCGAGGAGTCCGGGCGGGAGACGGCCAGCCTGTTGGCGGATGCCAGCCTCTACCTCGACGAGATCGTCCCGAACTTCAACCTCATCACCACGTACCGGTACGGCAAGCGGCTGGCCGGCTGGCTGTTGCGCACCTGCTACCGCGTGCGCATCGGCCGCAGTGCAGAGGCGGCGCTGAACCGGATCCCGCGGGACGCATCCGTGGTCTACGTTATGAACCACCGCAGCAATGCGGACTACCTGCTGGTGGCCTTCCTGCTTGCCAACCGTGTATCCATTTCGTACGCCGTGGGCGAGTGGGCACGGGTCTGGCCGCTGGAGCGCCTCTTCCGAAGTTTTGGTTCCTTCTTCGTGCGGCGACGCTTCCGCGACCCGCTCTACCACGCCGTGCTGGAGCGTTACGTCCAGCGAGCGGTGGCCCAGGGAACGACCCAGGGCATCTTCATCGAAGGGGGCCTCAGTCGGGACGGACGCCTGCAGGCACCCAAGCTCGGCCTACTGGACTACATGCTCCGCGCCGGTGCGAAGAATCTCGTCTTCATTCCCGTGGGCCTCAACTACGACCGCGTGATAGAGGACAGCAACCTGGTCCGGGAATCCCTCGGTAAGCCCCGGAGAAGCCCCGTGGCTCTGGTTCGACGGACGTCGCTCTGGTTGCTGGGACTGTTCTGGCGTGGCGCCACGGGGCGATTCCACCGGTTCGGCTATGCGGTCGCGAACTTCGGCGCCCCCATCTATGCCCGGACCCTCCTTGAAGGGGCCGATCTCCGGTCCATGGACTGGGAGACGCGGCGGCCCCTGCTGGAAGCCTTCGCGGATTCCATGGTGAGGGCCGTCGGATCGGAGGTTCCCATCACACCTGTGGCAGCCGTGGCCTGGGCCTACCGGAACATGGGTGATCCCACGCCAGGCCGGGCCCAGGTGCGCGATCACCTGCTCGAAGTGCTTGCCGCTGCCCAGGAGCGGGGCCTGCCCCTCTACCTGCCGCGGGGTTCCTTCCAGCGGGCCTTCGAGGTGGGACTGCGCGTCCTCCTGCTGCGGCACATCCTGCTGGTCGATGAGGGGCGGTTGATACTGCCTGCCCATAAGGCCCACCTGCTGGATTACTATGCCCATGGCGTGGACCATCTCCTGGAACAGACGCTAAACCACTAGACTGTTCAACTGCCCCTGGGAGTTTCCATGTCCAAGCTCGTCCGCATCGCCAATGGCCAGGGCTTCTGGGGAGATAGCATCGACGCCCCAGTGCGTCTGGTGGAGGCTGGGGGCATCGACTACCTGACCCTGGACTACCTGGCCGAAGTGACGCTTTCCATCATGCAGAAGCAGCGCCGGAAGGATCCACGATTGGGCTACGCGACCGATTTTGTGGACTTGATGAAGCGGGTGCTGCCCCAACTCAAAGCCAAGGGCATCCGGGTGGTGGCGAACGCTGGTGGCGTGAATCCGGAAGCCTGCCGGACCGCCGTGCTTGAGGTGGCGAAGAAGCTGGGTGTCACCGGCCTCCGGATCGCCACAGTGACCGGCGACGACGTTCTGGCGAGGCTTGCCGAGTTCCAGGCCCAGGGGCTGAAGCTGGCGAACATGGATACCGGTGAGGGCCTCTTCGATGCCCCGAGGGAGATCCTCAGCGCCAATGTCTACCTCCAGACCCAGGCCATGGTGGAGGCCCTCGACACTGGTGCGGACATCGTATTGACGGGACGCTGCACCGATCCTGGCCTCACCCTGGCGCCGCTGCTCCACGAGTTCAAATGGGCTGACGATGACTGGAACCGCCTGGCCGCGGGCACGGTGGCAGGCCATATCCTGGAATGCGGCGCGCAAAGCACGGGCGGGAACTTCACGCGCTGGTGGGAGGTACCCGAGCTCTGGAACGTGGGCTATCCCATCGCGGAGTGTTCCGAGGACGGCAGCTTCATTGTCACGAAGCACGCGGGCACCGGCGGCATGGTCACCGTGGATACCGTCAGCGAGCAGCTGCTCTACGAAATGGGGGATCCACACAACTACATCACGCCCGATGTGGTGGCGGATTTCACCTCCATTCAATTGGCTCAGGCTGGCCCCGACCGGGTGCGCGTCAGCGGCATCACGGGCCAGCCCCGCACGCCTTTCCTCAAGGTGAGCGGAGCCTACCTGAAGGGTTACAAGGCCACGGGCCAGCTGACGCTCTGTGGACCCCGGGCCCTCGAGAAAGCCCAGTTGTGCGCTGAAATCGTGTGGAAGCGACTGAAAGCCGCAGGCTTTGAATACGAGCACACCGATGCCGAGTTCCTGGGGGCCAGCACTGTTCATGCGGGCATCGCCAAGGCTCCCGAAGATCCTGCCGAGATCGTGTTGCGCCTCAGCGTGAAGGATCCAGATCGGGGGAAAGTCGAGCGCTTCGGCCGCGAGATGGCCCCCCTGGTAACGGCGGGCCCGGCAGGTGTCACGGGCTTCGCGGGAGGCCGTCCCAAGGCCCAGGAGATCGTGGCCTACTGGCCTGCCCTCCTGCCCCGGGAACTGGTCACCTGGGCTGTGACCGTCGAAGAAGTTTGATCCTTCAACCTAGGTGAATCTTTCGGGGTCCAATTCCTGCGTCCTTGCAGGGCTGCGCCCCACCTCCCACTCTTGTTGTCACAGGATCAAGGAGCTCCCCATGCTTTCGTCCACCCGCCTGCTGCTCGGTTCGCTCGGAGTCATCGCCCTGCTCGGCTGTTCGGATTCTGGGTCGTACTACAATTCCTATGGGCCCACCTCCAGCTATCTCGTGAACGCCATCGCAGTGGCCGACATCAACGGCAACGGACTGCCGGACATCCTCGGTCTGGTGTCCACCGATCTCGGAGGAACACCCACCCAGGGCTATGTCTCGACCCGACTGCAGACCTCTGCGGGGGCCTTTGCGATGCCCGTTCGTTTCGGCGTGGGCAACGGTCCCGCCAATCTGGCGGTGGCGGATGTGAATGGAGATGGACGCCCGGATCTGGTCGTGGCCAATGCCGATGACCAGACGGTCACCGTCCGTCTGGCCGATCCGGCCAAGCCCGGGTATTTCCAGCCTGCCATCGTCCTCCCAACCCCGGGCCGCACGCCCCTGGATGTGGCCGCGGGAAACCTCAGCGGCCACACCGACGGCCGGATGGATATCGTGGTGGCCGCCAGCGGGGCAAATAGTGTGCTGGTCTTCACCCAGACTGCCACAGGTACCTTCAATGCCCCCATCTCCTTTGGCGTGGGGGGTGATCCCCAGGCGGTGACGGTCGCCGATCTAGAGGGCACCGGCTTCGCCGACATTGCCGTGGCCACCTCGGCCAACACGGTTTCCGTGCTCCTCCAGACCAGTGCCGGAGTCTTCGCACCAGCCGCGGACAACGTCACGGGTGTCCAGCCGGTGGCCGTCAAGGCGGCCAATCTCAGTGGGCATGCGGATGGCAAGCTGGACCTGCTCACCGCCAACTACGGCGCGGCCCTCAGCCCCGGCAATCAGGGTTTGAGTATCCTGATCCAAGGCGCATCGGGCACCTTTGCGGCTCCGGTCAACTACACGACCGAATTCCGCGCCAGCGGGTTGGCGGTGGGCGACCTGAATGGCGATGGCAAGCCCGATGTGGCCGTGGCCTGCCAGGGTCTTCCGGGTTCCCCAGGCGCCGTGTCCGTCCTCCTCCAGAATGGCACCACCCCAGGTGTGCTGCTGCCCACCGTGAACTATCCCGGCACCTATGGCCCCATGGGCGTGGCCATGGCGGACCTGAATGGTGATGGCCACCCAGACCTGGTGCTGGCCGATGGCGACATCGTGGTCCGGTTCAACAGCGCCACCACGCCCGGCACCTTCGGTCCGCCGAATTTCTTCTACAACTGACAGGAAAAGCACTGGCCCGGCTTTGCCGGACCAGTGAGTGGGGGCCCGGGGGGAGGCTCCAGGTCCGCGCGCCTCAGGCGCGTGAGAGCAACGCAAAGCGTTGCGGCCCCTGGAGGCGCGCCAGCGCGGAACCCCCGGACAGCATTAACCAAGACTGACGTTGATCTTGCGCGGCCTCACTTCCGGGCGCTTGGGGACCATCAGGGTCAACACGCCATTGCGGAGTTCAGCCACCACCTTCTCGCCTTCCACATCCTCGGGCAGGGTGAAAGTGCGGCTGAAGTTGCCGTGGCTGCGCTCAGAGAGATGCACGCGTTCGCCGTCTTTCAGGGCCTCCTCCTCACGCTTGCCGGCGACCGTGAGGCGGGTCCCTTCGAGGCTGATCTCCATTTCAGCCTCGAGGATCCCCGGAAGGTCGGCCTTGAACTGATAGGCGTCCGGGGTTTCCTTCACGTCGAAGCTGGGCATGAAGGCCATGGACGGCGACCCGGAATCGTAGTCCCAGAGTGGATCCCAGCGCAGGAAATCGCGCATGAGGCGGAAGGGTTCCAGGGTCGACGCCGTAGCCGGAACCGCCTGGGGGGTGCGGGTGCGAAGGATGCTCATGATGCCCTCCTATGAGACAGGGGAGATCGGCGATGGCAAGGCTAGAAAACCATGCTGCCGTTTCCGAATAAAATCTTAGTGTTTCTTAGTCATGTGTCAAGTCGGTCTTGAAAATTTTTCTTAACTTCATGATTTGCACATCTTGACACATGAGTTCGGCCCGGTAGATTGGGGGCCGACCCGGAGGTTCCCATGCGTCGGAGCATCCTCATCGTCAGCCTGCTATCTACCGGCATCTTCGCGGGCTGGTGCGGGCGCGCCCTCACACCCAGCCTGGCGCGTCCTCGTGCCGTCGAACCCAGGGGACCGCTACCTGACTGGGAGCTGGTACCCATCCGACGCTTCAAGGAGGCCGCCCCCAGCGTGGTCTACATCACCACCACGGAGGAGCGCAGCCGCGACTTCTTCGGCTTCGATGTGGTGGAGGTGCCCGCGGGTTCCGGTACGGGCTTCATCTGGGATGAGCAGGGCCACGTGGTCACCAATTTCCATGTCATCCAGGGCGCCACCCGTGCCTTCATCACCCTGGCGGATGGCAGCCGCCACGAAGCCAGCTATGTGGGCGGCGCCCCGGACAAGGACCTGGCCGTGCTGCTGCTGGCCAAGACGCCCCCGAAGCTGCGCCCCATCCCCCTCGGCACCAGCGCGGATTTGCAGGTGGGGCAGGCCGTGCTGGCCATCGGCAACCCCTTTGGCCTCGACCAGACCCTCACCACCGGCGTGGTATCTGCCCTGGGTCGAGAGATCCAAAGCGTGACCCGGCGGCGCATCAACGGGGTCATCCAGACGGACGCGGCCATCAACCCCGGTAACAGTGGCGGGCCGCTACTGGATAGCGCAGGCCGCCTCATCGGCGTGAACACCGCCATCCAGAGCCCCAGCGGCGGCAGCGCAGGGATCGGTTTCGCCATGCCCGTGGACACGGTGAACCGCGTGGTGCCGCAACTCATCGCCCGGGGCAAGCTGGAGCGCCCGGACCTGGGCTTTGAACCCGTCGAGCCGCGGCTGGTGGAGCGCGCCTTCGGGCCACAGAAGGGCGTGATGGTGGGCAAGGTGGCTAGAGGCGGAGCCGCCGCCAAGGCGGGGTTGCAGGGCGTGAGTGTAGAGGGCCGCCGGGTATTCGCGGGCGATCTCATCCAATCCGTGAACGGCCGTGGCGTCGGCGACTGGGATGGCCTCCTGGATGCCCTCGAAGCCCTGCCCCTGGGCAGCACGGCGCAACTGGATGTCGAGCGCGAAAGGCGGAAGATCCGAGTGGCAATCAGGCTGGAGGCAGCGCAGAACTGATCAGCCCTGAATCCACACCGGCTCGAGCCCTAGCAGCTTCGTCACGGCCGCCCGCCCTCTGGGCCCGGGGTCCACAGTGAAGTCATTGACCCAGGCATTCACATAGCGGCCGATCATCTCGCGGTCCATGCCACGGCCGAAGGACTGGCTGTAGTCCACGCTCTCCCAGTGACGGGCGCGGGCCAGCTCGACGCTCTTGCGCATGAGCACGGCAAAGCGCTGCTTCACCTCGGCGGGTAGGTTCTTGCGGATGGCGTTGCCGCCCATGGGCAGGGGCAGATCGTAGGCGTGCTTCCACCAGGCACCCAGATCAACCACCAATCGCAAGCCTGCGTCGTGGTACATGAGCTGACTTTCGTGGATGAGCAGGCCCGTCTGGAAGCGACCTTCCACCACAGCGGGCAGGATCTGATCGAAGGGAAGCAGCTCGACCGCAGGCTCGAAGCCGTGCTCCGCGCACCATTTCCGCATGGCCAGGTAGGCGCTGGTGCGCCGCCCCGGGATGGCGACGGTCAGGCCTTTCAGCGCGGCGGGTTCCATGGGTGTACGGCTCACCACCAGGGGGCCCGTGCCCTCCTGGATGCTACTGCCCGCGGTGAGCAGGTCATAGCGATCCTTCAGCTCTGGATAGGCCCCGAAGCTGATGGCCGTCACGTCGTAGCGGCTCTCTGTGGCTTCCGCATTCAATTGTTCGATGTCCTTGCGGATGAACTCGATCTCGAAGCCCTCGGGATCCAGCCACCCCAGGGCCAGGGGCGCCATCATGTAGGCATCGTCGGAATCGGGGCTGTGGGCAATGGTGAGCTTCATGGCGATCCTCCGCTCCAGTTCACCACAGACTCCATTCCGCTCCTAACCCAAGACATGGGGATCATCCGAATAGGTACCGCCGGAATTCGATGTGCGGACAGCGGAGAAGGTCATGGCAGTTCCGCACCCAGTTCACCACCGACGCACGCGGGTGGTAGGATCATCGGATTCCAGTGCCTTTCTTTTCGGGAGTTCCTGTGACCCAGTCCGGCACGCACCCATTGGCCGCCCAGCCGCCTTTCAGTCTGGGAGATGTGCGGCTGTACCTCGCCACCTCCGCCTTGATCCTGGGCAATGTCCTCCTGCCCTACGCGATCCACCGGGTCCCCGACGGGGGCCGGATCTTCCTCCCGCTCTTCTTCTTCACCCTCATCGCCGGGTGGCGTTTCGGGGTTGTGGCGGGCCTGCTGGCGGGCGTCCTGTCCCCCCTGGCCAACCACGTCCTGACGGGCATGCCCCCAATCCCTGCTCTCCAGTCGATCATGGCGCAGTCCGCCCTGCTGGGCGTCCTGGCCTCCGTCCTCGCCCCCAGCAGCCGCAAGCCCTCCTTGCCTGCATTGGTACTGGTGGTGCTTCTGCACCAGGTGTTGATTCTGTTCCCCCAGTTCCTGCAAGTGGGCGCGCATTCCGCTTTCTCCACCCTTGAACTCCACCTTCCCGGCCTCCTGTTCCAGGTATTCGGAGGCTACGGGCTGCTTTGGTTCTTGGGACGTCACCTGCCTCAGCCCAAGCGCGCCACCCGTGAAGGATGAGCCCCTCCCGGACCCGGGGCTGCACCTCCCGGCACCCCTGACGCTGCAGCTCTATGCCAGAACCGAAGTGATCTTCTCCAGTGAAAAACACTGGCTGCATCCCCTGTTCGACCTGGAAGCCTTCTTTTCGGAAAGTGGCCAGGATCCCGCCCAAACCCTGCTGGTGGACCGGATCACTGGACGGGCTGCGGCCTTCCTGGTGGCCCGGCTCGGCATCAAGGAAATCCATACGCTGATCCTAAGCCGCCGGGCCATCCCGATCCTGGAGCAATTCGCCATCCAATATCGTTGCGGCGAAGTGATCGACAAGGTCGCCTGCGCCACCGAGGATCTGCTCGCTGACATCCAGGACCTGGAGGCCGCCTGGTCCCTCCTCCAGGAACGCAGGTCTCGCGTGCTTTTGGCCATCTAGAAGGAGGCGCACCTCATGAAGACAGTCCAGCTGGCCTACGGCAAGACAGGGCTCGACATCTCCGTGCCCGATGATGCCCATGTCATCGAGCCGAGACATCTGGAAGGGCTGGCGGATGAATTCGGGGCTGTGGTCGCTGCCCTACGCAACCCCATCGGCACGCCTCCGCTGAAAGACATGGTCGAGCCCTCCGCTAAGGTCTCCATCGTCATTTCGGATATCACGAGGCCTACGCCCAACCACAAATTGGTGCCCTGGCTGTTGCAGGAACTCGGCCATGTCCCAAAAGAGAATTTCGTGATCATCAACGGGCTCGGCAGCCATCGCGCCAACACCCGGGACGAGCTGATCCAGATGCTGGGGCAGGAGATCGTCGACACCATCGCCATCGAGAACCACGACGCCTTCGATGACAGCAAGCTGGTCCACGTCGGCCGCAACACCTACGGGTCTGAGGTGTACTTCAACAAGACCTATGTCGAATCGGACTTCAAGATCGTGACGGGCTTCATCGAGCCGCACTTCTTCGCGGGGTTTTCCGGGGGCCCGAAGGGCATCCAGCCCGGCATCGCGGGCATCAAGACCATCCTGGATTTCCATAACGCCGAGCTGATCGGGCATCCGAACACCACCTGGGGTCTCCTGGAAGGCAACATCCTGCAGGATTCGGCCACCCAGAACTGCCTGATGGCCAAGCCCGATTTCATGCTGAACGTGACCCTGAACGGCGAGAAAGACATCACCAACGTCTTCGCAGGGGATGTCATCAAGGCCCACCGGATTGGCTGCGAGTTCGTCAAAGAAAACGCGATGTATGCCGTGGGCCAGCCCTTCGACGTCGTGATCACCACCAACTCAGGCTATCCGCTGGACCAGAATCTCTACCAGACAGTCAAAGGCATGAGCGCCGCGGCCCTCATCGTCCGGGAGGGAGGTGTCATCATCAGCGCCTCAGAATGCTGTGACGGCGTACCAAACCACGGCAACTACGCCAAGATCCTCCAGATGCGCGAGACTCCGCAGGAACTCCTGGACATGATCAATGATCCCTCCTTCAGCATGTTCGACCAGTGGCAGGTTCAGGTGCAGGCCATCATCCAGCTCAAGGCGGACTGCTACCTGTACTCCCTGCTGGACGAGGACACGGTCCGCAAGGCGAAGTTCAAGCCCATCCCCGATCTCGCAAAGACCCTGGCCGAGCTGATCGGGCGCCACGGACCCAAGGCTCGGGTGGCGGTCCTGCCCTACGGACCCTTGACCATCCCTTACGTGAGAAGATCCTGATCCATCAGCGGTCAGGGTTTTCCAACCTCCTGGTCGAAAGGGCACGCGTCCAGCATCTGATGCCCCTTGTGCGGAATCACCATCCGCACGCCTCCCCGAGGATTCGGCACATCACCTTTCCGCCTGGGAATGAGATGAATGTGGCTGTGGAAGATGGTCTGTCCGGCAACTTCGCCCACGTTCATTCCGATGTTGAATCCCTCCACCGCGGGATCTTCCTTCAGGATGTCCCTTCGAAGCTGATGAATCAGCTCCGCGCAGGCTTCCCGTTCCTCGGACGTGAGCCCGAAAAAATCCGCCACATGGCGGCGGGGAATCACCAGGGAGTGGAACAGAGTGACCGGGAAGGCATCCCTGATGGCGACGGCGAAGGCGTTGGAGGCGATCACGCGGTTCGCAATGGAGGTGCAGAAGCGGCAATCCCCCGTTCCTCTTGAAACCGGTTCGTTCATGAGGCTCCGTTTCCGCGGATCACCTCGGGATTGCGCGCTGCGAGCTTGGTCTTCACCCGCTCGACGGCCTTGGCGGCCAGGGCATAGCGTGGGTTGGCCTCCAGGGCGAGGCGGAAGTGCTCCAGGGCCTTGTCGAACTGTCCCTTGGCCTCGAAGACGCGGCCCAAGTTGAAGTGGGGGAAGCAGTAGCTCTCGTACCGCTTGGCCTTCAGAGCCATGTGCAGCCAGGGAATGGCCTCGTCGGGGTCGCCCTGCTCCACGTAGTAGGCGCCGATATCGTTGTAGGGATTCCCGAACTCGGGGTCAAGATCAATGGCGCGGTGGCAATCCTCGATGGCCGAGGCGTAGTCCTTCTCGAAGGAGCGGGCCCAGCCGCGGAAGGTGTAGGCCTCCGCCGTGGGGCAGATCTCGATGGACTTGGTGTAGAGGCTGATGGCCTTTTCCACCTCGTTCTTCATATGGAGCTGGTACGCCTTCCCCACCCACTCCATGGCTTCCTGGCGTTTTTCCTGGCGTTCCTGTTCGTCGCTCATCGGACCTGCCTCGCGGGCCAAGCATAAAACCTTCGGGGCCACAGGGCCACCATCCCTTCTATCCTGGGATCATGGCCAACGATCTGCCGGGTTCCTATTGCCAGAACTGCCTGTCCTGGAATCCCGGGGATCGGGAGACCTGTCTGAAGTGCGGCACGCGGCTGCTCATCCTGGCTGGGGACCAGACCTGGGAGGACGAGCCCGAGGACACGGACGGCGGCGAGGACCTGGAAGAGCACCTGCTGGAGCGCATCACGGGTCTCGAGGAGACCCTGCGCCGGGTCGAGACCTATCTGGAGACCGTCTCCGACCAGCTGGGCAAGCTCGAACGCAGTGAAGTGATGCTGCGGAACGGCCTCATGGCCCTGGTACAGGAGATGGAGCACAACCGCCAGCTGGACGCCCATGCCTTCTCGGAACGCTGGGAGAACCTGGTCGAGGAGAACCTGCACCTCATCAGCGCCCGGGAGCTGTTCACCCGCTACCGGGCCCGCATCCTGCCCATTGCCCGCCCCAAGTCCATGTCCCAGCTCAAGCGGGCCCTGCTGGAAACCACCGCTCTGCTGGAAGCCGCCGACCTGCCGGGCGCCGCCCAGCGCCTGGGTCAGGCCCTGCCCCTGGATCCCAAGAACTACGAACTCCTATTCACGGCGGCCTCGCTGCACGAAGCCTCCCAGAACTTCGAGGAGGCCGAGGTCTTCGCCCGGAAGGTCGTGAGCCTGAGCCCCCGCCACTTCGAGGCCTGGATGCTGCTGGGCAAGCTGCTCCAGGAATTGCCGGAGCACGCGGACCAGGCCATCGAGGCTCTCCACCAGGCGTCGGATCTGCGTCCAGAAGACCCGGAACCACGCATGATGCTCGCGGAGCTGCTCCTGGACCAGGATGACCTGCAGGGGGCTCTGGAGGCCGCCCAGGAAGCCGTGGCCCGCCGCAAGGACGGGGAGACCCTCCTGCTGCTGGGGCAGGTCCACTTGGCTCGTGGCGAGAGCGCCCTGGCCGTGCCCGCCCTCAAGGAGGCCAGCACCTACCTGCCTGGCGATCTGCATGTGCGCGAAGCCCTGGCCGAGGCCTATCTCCTGCAGGAGGAGCGTTCCAAGGCCTTTGCCATCCTCCAGGAACTGCTGCTGCAGAACCCCGGGGATCCCCACCTCCTGCTCATGCTGGACGCCGAGAACCACCCCCAGCTGCGGGAGGCCCGGGATGGCAAGGCCGGCACCCAGCTCATGCTGGACGAGGTCGAGGCCCTGCTGGACGAGAACCAGACCGAAGGCGCGGAAACCCTGCTCAAGCGGGTGCGCCGCAAGGGCCGGAGCCAGCGCTCCGACTGGCTTGACCTGCGCTTGGCCTTCCTCAGGGAGCCCGAGAAGCGGATCAAGGCCGCCCTGGATTTCGCCTGCTCGGATCGCCATCCCAGGCTCTGTTTCCTGGCCCTGCGGCTGGTCCTCGAACACCTCATGGAACAAAAGCGCGACCCCGAGATCACCCGGGCCCTGGACGCCTTCCTCACCCGCCACCCCAAGAGCACCGGCGCCTGGGAAGCGGCCCTCATGCGGCTGGCCTACCGCCTGATGAATGGCCAGATCGCCGAGCAGGACCTGGATGAGGCCCGTCGCCTCCACGCCCACCCCCTGCCGGGCCTCGAACCCCGGGCCCGGACCCTGCTGGGGCAGTACCTGCTGGCCCTCAAGCGCCACCAGGAGGTGTTGGACCTGCTGGATCCCCTCCTGGAGAAGGAACCCACCCTCATCAACCACTTCCAGCTCGGCGCCGCCCTGGCGGGCCTGGGGGAGCGGGAACAGGCCAGGGTCCTGCTCAAGGCCGGACTGGGGGCCGAGGCCGGCGACCTCAACGAAAGCCAGGCCAAGGGCGTCAAGGTCCAGATCCAGGGCCTCCTGAAGGAACTGGACGAGGGCGTCGAAGCGTGACCGGAACCACCTTTTATTAAGTTGACAATTTTAGTCGAGATTCCAAAATGGAAGGCCAGGGGTTAGGCATGAACTCGACCTTCAACGTGGTCACCAGCCAGGATTACAAGTACGGCTTCGTAACTGACATCGAGGCGGACAGCGTCGCGCCCGGTCTGAACGAGGACGTGATCAGGTTCATTTCGGCCAAGAAGGGCGAACCGGAGTGGCTGCTGGAGTTCCGCCTCAAGGCCTACCGGCACTGGCTGACCATGGCCGAACCGGGCTGGGCCAATGTGCATTACACCAAGCCCGACTTCCAGAAGATCGTCTATTACAGCGCTCCCAGGGCCAAGACGCCCAAGTACGCCTCCATGGACGAGGTGGATCCGGAGCTGAAGCGCACCTTCGAGAAGCTGGGGGTGCCCATCAACGAGCAGGCGGCCCTGGCGGGCGTGGCTGTGGACGTGGTCTTCGACTCCGTCAGCGTGACCACCACCTACAAGGAGAAGCTGGCCACCGTCGGCATCATCTTCTGCAGCTTCAGCGAGGCCGTTAAAGAACACCCCGAGCTGGTCAAGAAATACCTGGGCAGCGTGGTGCCCTACTCGGACAACTTCTATGCGGCCCTCAACAGTGCGGTGTTCACGGATGGCAGCTTCGTGTTCATTCCCAAGGGTGTCACCTGCCCCATGGACCTGAGCACCTACTTCCGCATCAACAACAAGGAGTCGGGCCAGTTCGAGCGTACCCTCATCGTGGCTGAGGAGGGCGCCAGCGTGAGCTATCTGGAAGGCTG
>CAIYNT010000289.1 GCA_903927605.1 uncultured Holophagaceae bacterium | reverse complement strand
GGGACCAGCGGACATGCCTTCACACACCAGGCGATGAGCTTCCTCGAGGCTCTGACCATCCGTGGCCACGTAGTTGAGGGCGAGCAGTAGGTTGTCGCGATGGAGCGGGTCCTCGGGTTCAAGTTCGAAGGCCTGCTGCAAGGCCTCGATCCCCTCCTCGGTCCTCCCCTGGTCGATGAGCACGAGACCGAAATTGCACCAGACGGCACCGATATCTGACCGCTGAGCGAGGATGCGCCGAAAAACCTCCTCGGCAGCCTTGGAACGGTCCGTCTTGGAGAGGGTGATGGCGAGGCCGTGGAGGGCTTCGATGGAGTCTGGCTGGAATTTCAAGGCAGAGGTGAACTGCTCATGAGCCTCCTCAAGGCGATGACAGTGCAGGAGAACCCAGCCAAAGCAGTCATGGGTGCGGTAGTCGGATCCGCCACCGCTGACCACCTCGGCGTAGGCCGCTGCAGCTTCTGTCCAGCGCCCCGCCTCCATGAGTGAGGCGGCCTCTGCTGCCCGCGAACGGCGTGGTTTCATCGAAGGCCTCAGTCAGGGGATGATCACGTTGAAGTATTGCCTTTCGTTGGCCAGCCGGGCAAATGGGTTCTGTGTGCTAGCTTAGGTCGAGTCCACCGGGAGATGGTTTTGGTGAAGAACCTGTTGATCGAGGGATGGCGCACTAGTCCCCACTCCTACGCCCTGGTGAACCAGCGCCAGCTGCTGCATCTCCTGGATGATCCACGCTTCACGATTCGGCACCGCGACCTTCCGTTCTACCAAGCCCATTGGGCCAACCTCGACAGCGGCCTCCCGGCTTCTGATCAGGCCAGGCTCGCCGCCATTCCGGCCGCGCCGGAGGGCCCCTGGGCCGACCTGACCTACCGGATCAGCTACCCCTTTCATGTGCATCCAGGACAGGGCCGGGTCTTTGTGTTCGCCACCCGCGAGTCTCCCGGGAGTTCGCCTGAGGACATGGTCGGCGCCGATGGACGCCTGGATTCCGCCCAGCCAGATGCGGTTGAATTCATCACCCCCTCGACCTGGTCGCGGGCTGCGCTCCTCGCGGCTGGCTTCGCCTCCGACCGTGTGCATGTCGTTCCACTGGGTGCCGACCCGGCACTGGCCCGGCGCCTGCCCGCTTCGGATCGGGCGGCCGTTCGCCAAACGCTTGGGATCCCGGAGGATGCCTTCGTGTTTCTGAATATCGGGGCCATGACCTGGAACAAGGGCATCGGTCCGCTGATCGCCGCCTTCGCGGTGCATCGCCGGCAACATCCGCGCTCGATGCTCCTGCTGAAGGGCAGCGATGCTTTATATGGTCCCCTGGCCGGGCAGGCGCTCAGCGAGGCCAGGCAGTTGCGGGAGGAGGCCAAGGACAGCGACCTGGTGGATTCCATCCGCTACCTGAGCCAGAACCTGCCCGCCGCAGACCTTGCGGCCCTGTATGGAGTGAGCGATGCCTACATCTCCCCGTACCGGGCCGAAGGGTTCAACCTCCCTGTGCTCGAGGCCATGGTCGCGGGCCTGCCGGTACTGGTGACGGCGGGGGGAGCCACCGATGATTTCTGCCCGCCGGACTTCGCCTTGCCCATCGCCGCCGACCTGCAACAGACCCCAAGGGGGGGACACCTCGAGCCTCGAATTCAAAGCATTGTTGAGGTGATGCAGCGTATCGTTGGCGATCCCAGGCTCCGGGAAAGGTTGTCCTGGACCGTGTCCCAATGGGCGGTCGATCAGTTCTCCTGGGGGAAGGTCACGACCCGGCTCGCGGACCTGTTGGCTGGCCCACCCTGAGGTCTGTGAGGCTGGAATTCCGGGGATGAACCTGCCCATGAACCATCAAGCCGACCACTACTGGTACTAGTGTAGGTCGCCAGAAATACGTGCAACATCCAGAGCCTGCCGCGCTCGGGTGACCTTTGCAAGGATATCGTTTGCGGAAGCCGTCCAGATGAAGGGCTTCGGGGATGCGTTGTGGTTCGTGATGTACGTTTGGATGG
>CAIYNT010000288.1 GCA_903927605.1 uncultured Holophagaceae bacterium | reverse complement strand
GCATCCAGGGCCTGGATGGCCAAGCGGGCCGCCTCCCGGACCATGTGGCCCACGGCCTCATCCGTGAACAGCTCGAAGCCGCGCGTTTCACCCAGGGGCTGGTAACCGGTCTGTAGCTGGACGCCGTCGCCCGCGGTCACATTGGCCCGCAGCACCACCTGGGTGCGATGATCCTCCGTGACCCGGCTGGACCAGCTTCCGTCCTTGAGTTCCGCAGTGGCGATCCACACACGCTGAGTGCTGTCTCCGTATCCCATAGAGACCTGTTTCAGGGCTCCGGGGCGAAGCAACTCGGCCTCTGACCGGGCCAGGGTCTCGGCGCGGCGGACCAACGCGACCTTCTCATCAAGAGGCACCTGGCCCGGATCCCGCTCCACGGGGCTTGGAGTGGGGTGGGTCTTGACCTCCAGGGCGGGAACCTGGGCCGCGGCGCCGGTGCCAGGTGCCGCCAGGGTGCGGCCGGCCTCCAGCATCTCATCCAGGGTCGGGGCGATGAGATCGGCGAAGCGGGTGGTTTCCCCGTCCACCAGTCTCAGGCTGGCTCCAAAGGTCTCGGAGGCCAGGACATCCTCCATGCGTCCGTCGTCCATGCCCAGGGCGTGGGCCCGGCGCCGTTCCACGAACACTTCGCCGTAGTCGCCACCGCGGCTGAGCAGGACGGCCAGGACATCGCGCAGCTGGTCCGCGTTGAAGGGTGCAGGCATGATCGGTCTCCAGGTCCGCGCATGGCGGACCTTCCAGTTTGACAGAAGGGTCGCCTCGGCCTCAGCGAGGATTCCGGACAGCTCCCGGCCATCGTTGGGGATCACAAGGTCCGCATGCAAGGCGCGCTCCGGGGCCGTGGCCTGGGCCCTCAGCCGGGCCGCGGCCGCCGCCGGGGTCAGCCCGTCCCGGGCGATCAGGCGATCTATGCGCAGGCCTTCAGGGGTGTCCACGGTCCAGAAGGCATCGAAGTGATGGGCCCGTCCCCGTTCGACCCAGAGCGCTGCATCCAGTACCACGCCGCGCGTGGTGGCCGGAAGGGTCTGGAGACGGGCTTCCCGCAGGGCCTCGATGCGGGGATGGAGGATGGCATTGAGTCGGGTTCGCAGGACTCCGTCCGCGAACACCCGGGCGGCCACCCAGGCCCGGTTCAGGCCGCCGTCGGGAAGCAGGCAGTCCGGGCCAAGGGCTGCGACCACTTCCTTGAGCCCCTCGCTGCCTGGCGCCACGGCCTCGCGAGCGAGGGCGTCCGCATCAATGACGGTCCAACCAAGGGCCTCCATCTTTGACGCGACAAAACTCTTCCCCGCCGCAATGCCGCCGCTCAGGCCGAGAATGGGAAAGGTTAGGTCCATCAGGAAGAGACCTCGCTGGAGCATTGTGCACTGCGTTCAGAGCGAGAAAAGGATAGGGCAAAACTGGACGGTATACCCAGGGTCGGCCAGCCCTATCCAATAGTGCCCCAGGCCTCTACACTGGACCGTCGAACTTCCCGGATCGAGGCTTCATGAAAGACGCATCTCCCGAACAGGCCATGGATCTCTCCCAGCTGGAAAAACCGGTGCTTGAGCTGGAGGCTCAGATCCGGGCCATGGAGATGGATCCCACCCAGTCCAAAGAGCGGGAGAAGCTGGAGAAGAAGCTCGAAAAACTGAAGGCGGACCTGTTCACGAACCTGACGGACTGGCAGCGGACCCAGCTGGCTCGGCACCCCAAGCGGCCCTACACGCTGGACTACCTGGAACGGATTTGCGAGCGCTTCGACGAACTGCACGGCGACCGCCGCTTTGGCGATGATGCGGCCATCGTGGCCGGCATGGGCTGGATCGACGGCAACCCATTGATGATCATCGGTCAGCAGAAGGGTCGGGATACCAAGCAGAAGATCCTGCGTAACTTCGGCATGCCCAAGCCCGAGGGCTACCGCAAGGCCCTGCGCCTCATGAAGCTGGCTGAGAAATTCCAGAGGCCCATCCTTTGCCTCATCGATACGCCGGGCGCCTACCCCGGCGTGGATGCGGAAGAACGTGGCCAGGCCGAGGCCATCGCCCGGAACCTGCTGGAGATGGCCAAGCTCGAAGTGCCCGTGGTGGCGGTGGTCCTTGGCGAAGGTGGCAGCGGTGGGGCCCTGGCCCTGGGCGTGGCTGACCGCGTGCTCATGATGGAGAACGCCATCTATTCTGTGATCTCACCCGAAGGTTGCGCTTCCATCCTGTGGAAGGATCCGACTCAGGCCCCCAAGGCGGCCGCGGCCTTGAAACTCACGGCGCCGCACCTGCTGGAGCTGGGTGTCATCG
>CAIYNT010000287.1 GCA_903927605.1 uncultured Holophagaceae bacterium | reverse complement strand
GGCACATAGGCCTCGTAGGCCAGTTCCAGCACAGACCGCCCTTCGTGGTGGTCCCGGGCCCGGCCTTCAAAGAGGACAAGGGCCCCGGCATGGGGATCCTCCATGACACTTCGTAAAGCCATCGCGTCCAGAGGCGCTTCCTGAACCGCTATCCAGGGAATCATGCGTGTCTCCGCTTCAATGCCAACCATACACTGAACCGTTTTCCGAGGTTCGCCATGGCCAGTCCGCACATTGATCCGAACGCCGTCTTCGACACCCTGGGCCGCCACATGTTGGTGGACGGTTTCCACCTGGTGATGGACCTGGAGAAGTCCCACGGATCCTGGATCGTGGACGCCCGGGACGGCCGCAAATATCTGGATTTCTATACTTTCTTCGCCACCACCCCCTTGGGCCATAACCACCCCCGCCTGAGGGAGGCCGCCTTCGTGCAGCGCCTGGGCGAGATCGCCGTCAACAAGCCCGCCAATTCGGACGTCTACACTACAGCATTTGCCGAGTGGGTGGAGGCCTTTGGCACCCATGCGGCACCGGACTACCTGCCCCACTTATTCTGGATCGATGGCGGCGCCCTGGCGGTCGAGAACGCCCTCAAGGCGGCCTTCGACTGGAAGGTGCGGAAGAACCTGGCGGCCGGCAAAGGCGAAAAAGGCACCCAGGTGATCCACTTCCAGGAGGCTTTCCATGGCCGCACGGGCTACACCCTGAGCCTCACGAACACCGCCGATCCCCGCAAGCACCAGTACTTCCCCAAGTTCCCCTGGCCCCGCGTGCCAAACCCCAAGCTGGAATTTCCAGTGGACCTCGCCAAAACCGAAGCGGCGGAAGCGAAAGCCATCGCCGCCATCGAAGCCGCCGTGGCCAGGGATCCCGATGACATCGCCTGCCTCATCATCGAGCCCATTCAGGGCGAAGGGGGCGACAACCATTTCCGGGGCGAGTTCCTCCGCCGGCTGCGCGCCCTAGCGGATCGTCATAATTTTCTACTGATCTTCGACGAAGTGCAAACAGGTTTCGGCGCCACCGGCAAGTGGTGGGCACACCAGTGGTTCGATGTGCGGCCGGACATCATCGCCTTCGGTAAGAAGACCCAGACCTGCGGTATCGCTGCCAGCAGGCGCCTGGACGAAGTGGAAGGCGTATTCAAGGTGCCCAGCCGCATCAGCAGCACCTGGGGCGGCAACCTGGTGGACATGGTGCGCGGCACGCGAATCATCGAGGTCATCCGCGAGGAGAACCTGCTGGACCACGGCGTGAAGCAGGGCGAACGCCTGCTCAAAGGTCTGCAGGAGATCCATCGCGACTTCCCGGAGTTCACCTCGAACCCCCGCGGCCGCGGCCTCTTCTGCGCCTTGGATATTGCCACGCCGGAGTTGCGCAACGCCGTGGTGGCCAAGGGACACGAACTGGGCATGATGATCCTCTCCACCGGTGTGAAGGGCCTGCGCTTCCGCCCTGCCCTGAATCTCTGCACGGAAGATCTGGACCTGGGCGTAGAGTTGCTCCGCAAGGCTGTGGCGGGAATTTCGGTGTCTGCGTCTACCCTGGTGGGATGAAGATCGAGCTCTACTGTGATGGCGCATGCCTGGGCAATCCCGGTCCGGGCGGGTGGGGGTACCTGTTAAGAGTGCATCTCGCCACGGGCATCCAGGAGAAGGAAGGCTCGGGTCCCGAGGCGGACACCACCAACAACCGCATGGAGCTGATGGCAGCCATCCAAGGTCTGGGGGCACTCACGAAACCCTGCCAGGTGCTGCTCCAGAGCGACAGCCAGTACGTGGTGAAGGGCATCACGTCCTGGCTGAAGGACTGGAAGCGGCGCGGATGGAAGAAGGCCGACGGCAAGCCCGTGCTGAACGCGGACCTCTGGCAGGCCCTGGATGCACAGCTCGCACGGCACAGAGTGGAAGCGCGCTGGGTGAAGGGCCACGCGGGGCACGCGGAGAACGAACGCGTGGATCGTCTCGCCAATGAGGCTGCCCAGCAGGCATGAATGGGCCCCCTCGCAGGGGGCCCGACCTCAGGAAATGCTTTGGCTCAGTTGCGCTTCTGGAACTTGTAGACGATTTCCGGCGTCCACCCGCGTACCGGCTTACCGTCGCGCGTGGCTGGGCTGAAGGTTGATTTGTTGGCGGCTTCGATGGCAGCCTCCTCGAACCCGAAGGAGCCCGATACACCTTCGATCACGGACACCTTGAGGGCTTGACCCTGTTCGCCCACAAAGACTTTTAATCGCACCTTCTGATCCTGGTTGGTTCCCCAGCGCATCTGGATCGCCCGCTGAGGATAGATCGGGGCAGACTGGTTCACGATGCGGGCGGATTCGTAGACGGGGGCGGTGGCAGGTGCAGGCTGCGAAGCCGTGGGTGTCATCGACGGCGCGGGCTTCGGCGATTCTGGCACGGGCTGAGGTTTGGGGATCTCAGGTGCCGGTGGTGGCGGCACTGCGGGCTTGCTTTCCGAAGCCTGTTTCTGCTCGGCCAGCCTCTGCTCGTTCTGCCTCTGCTCGGCCAGCCTCTGCTCGGCAGCCTTCTGTTGACGTTCCAGATCCAGCTTGCGCTGCTGCGCCTCCTCAATCTGCTTCTGGATTTTCGCCTTCTCCTCGGCGGATTTGGTTTCAGTCAACTGTTTCTGCAGTTGGGTGGTCTTTTCTCCTTCGGCTTTGGCCTTGGCGTCCAGGTCGGCCTTATCCTGTTCAAATTTCGTGAGTTTAAGCTGAAGTTCCGCCAACTGTTGTTGCATGTTGGAATCTGGCTTGGAGCGGCCAAAGAAGAAGTAGCCCGACCCGAGAACCGCCGCGAGGGCGAGTACTCCTCCGATGACCATGGCAGCGGTCTTGACAAGGACTTTCTCTGGATTGACTTCCGGTCCCCCGGCTTGGTCAAAGCCTGGCTCGATGCGGGTAGCGCCACTGCGCAATGCCTCACCGGCAGCAGTGTAGGCGAGGTAGTTGTCACCCTGCTCCGCCTTCATGGCGGTGGCGTCCCGGTCGTTCTCCTCCCGGAACAGTGTGTGCATGAAGAAAGCCATGTTGAAGGTAGTAGGACTGTACTCGCCCTCGTAGAGCACGCGTTCAAGCTCTGCATTGAAGGCTTCCATCGTGGTAAAGGACTGGCGGCCCAGCAGCAGCCGACCCAGGAAGGCGCGGATCTCTGCGGGGAGGGGGGCATCCTCCTGGGCAGCCTTGAGGGTGGCTTGGTCCAATACCGCTTGGAGGTCACCTCCAACAGGCAGGTATTCAAAGGTGAGGAGCTCGTAGAGCACGGCACCCAGGGCAAACAAATCCTGTTGAAGCGCTTCGTTGTCAGGCCCCTGGAGGTAGGGGGCCAGTTTGTGCTTGGCGGAGGGTGCCTTGGCCAGCATGCCCTTAGCCAGCGCGGCAAAGGGCGCATCCACGAGTTGGGTGGTCCCCTCAAAGCTCACCCACACGCTGTGGGGGCTGAGTACGCCGTGACTGACACCCTTGGCCTGCATCTGCACGATACCCTGGGCCACGCCCTGGATCACGGTGAGGGCGTGATCCACACCGAAGGGGATCTGTTCCTGTTTCGCCTTGTCGATGAGCTGCGCGAGACTACGACCCGGCACATGATCCCAGGCAACAAGGGGCGTCTTCCCGCTTTCGATCCGGTAACCCAGTCCGAAGATCTTTGAGCCACCTAGAAGAGTCGCTACCCGGCCCGCCTCAGCCAGTCGGACGCCCATGCCCGCCTGAACCAGCTCCTCCGAGAAAGTTCGCACCAGCACATGGCGATCGAAGTTGCTACCAGTGATGACGACCGCGCGATGAACGGCACCAAAAGGATCACTGGCCAGCTCTGAGGCCAGCAGGTAGGACCCGAGGCGAGTGTAGGTGCCCATGTCCAACTCCAAAGGTAATGCTTGGAAAGATAGCTCGAAAGTCGTGTTTCGCCTAGCACATCGAACTGAGGGTGCTGTGCTCTGTGATCACGGTCCCGCCGGGATTTCCCACTGATCCCCGGCGGCCCGCCAGACCAGGATCCAGAGGTTGGTGGTGGCATGAACGCCGTTGGAGAAGGCCAACTGCAGCTGGGCAAAGGGAAGTGACAGCTCATCCCAGGGTCCGATCCGCCGACCCGTGCCTTCGTCAAAGCATTCCCTTAGGCGCCTGTTGCGTTCCTGTTTGATGGTCATCCACCGGCGAAGGGGCGGGCCGGGATCCAGGGCACCCGTGGATGCCCAGTACGGCTCCTGGGCCACCAGCAGGTGGGCCAGGTGTTCGTCGGCGTAGGCCTCGAATTGTTCCCGAAGAGGGCTCACCCCTTCCAGGGCCGAGGGATCAGTCAGCAGTTGGACCTGATGCGCCAGCACCCCGAGATCGCGGACGATCTCCTCGGGACGACGGTGTTCCTCGCTGAGACGCAGAAGCGTGCGGAATTGCGCTTCCACCTGTTCCACCGTGGGGGGCTGGTCGTTGGCCACACCGCGAGCACCCTCAAGCAGAGCCTGCGGGTAGGCCCGCAGCAGAGCTGCCATGCGGCGTGGCAACAGGCGGATGGCCTTGGCCGTCTGTGCTTCGTGGACTTTCGGAGACCAGGCCCACATCGGGCAGCAGCTCAGGAGCAGAACCAGCACTGGACGAGGAAGGAGGCGGATCAACGTGGCTCCCGCGCCAGTGTGGATTCTGCCTCGCCCATGGGATCCGAGGGGATGCCCAGGGCGCGTAACCGGTGCAGAAGCGTGGTCCGGCGCATGCCGAGACGCCGTGCCGTCTCACTCTTGTTCCAACCTGTGGCTTGAAGGGATTCCAAGATCAGGTGGCGCTCCAGGTCCTCCAGGAATCGTCCCAGGTCCCGATGTTGAGGCAGCCTCGGGAAAGCCACGGAAGGCATGACGCCGGCAATGGAAGCGGGAAGATCCTGGAGCAGCAGTCGCTCGGGATCGGATCCCAGCGCCATGGCCCGCTCCACGGCATTCTCCAGCTCTCGCACATTACCCGGCCAGCCGTAGGCCTCCAGCGCCTGCAAAGCAGCGGGCTCCACCTGCTTCAGGGGAAGGCCCAACTCCCGTGAGAACTTGCGCGCAAAGTGCGCCACCAGGACGGGGATGTCCTGGGGGTGTTCCTTGAGCGGATGCAACTGCACGGGAATGACGTTCAGACGGTAGAAGAGGTCCTCACGGAAGCGCTTCTGCTCCACGAGGGTTCCTAGATCTTCGTTTGTGGCGGCCAGCAGGCGGAAGTCAGCCTTTATGGTCCGCGTCGAACCGAGCGGTGTGAACTCCCGCTCTTGGATGACGCGCA
This sequence comes from uncultured Holophagaceae bacterium, assembly GCA_903927605.1. The sequence goes on along the minus strand of CAIYNT010000287.1, from coordinate 6,869 downwards.
ACAGCTTCACTTGGAGGTTCATCGGCATGGTGCCGATCTCGTCGAGGAACAGGGTTCCACCCTCGGCCTGTTGGAACCGGCCAGGCCGGTCCGTGCGGGCATCCGTGTAGGCCCCGCGCACATGACCGAACAGTTCATCCTCCAGGAGGTTCTCCGGGATGGCCCCGCAGTGGATGGCCACGAAGGGCCCCTGGGCCCGCGGACTCCACTGGTGGATGGCCTTGGCCGCCAGCTCCTTCCCGGTGCCCGAAGGGCCCGTGATGAGCACCGTAGAAGGCGAGGGTGCAACCCGGTGCAACAGATTCTGGAGGTTCTGCCATGTTTCAGAACGCCCCACCATCTTGGGTCCCGGCGTCTGCCCCTGGATCTGTTCCCTCAGCCGCTTGTTCTCCTGGTTCAATTGCGATTTCTCAATGGCACGTAGCAGGGTGTGTTCCAGTTCCTCCGCACGAAAGGGCTTGGGCACGTAGTCGTAGATGCCCATCTTTACGGCCTGGAGGGCCGTCTCCACGGACGTGGAGCCCGACAGCACCACCACCACCGTGTCGGGCTTGGCCACGGCCTGACGGGCCAACTCGAGGCCGCTCAGATCCGGCAGCATGAGGTCCACCACGGCCAGGTCGAAGTGCTCGCCACGAAGGAACTGGGCCCCACGCAAGCCGGATCCGGTCCCAACCACTTCGTGGCCGTGCCGAGACAGCAGCGTACCCACCACCTCAAGGATGGTGGGGTCGTCGTCCACCAACAGGGCCCGGGCCGGGTTCATGTCTGTCAGAGTCCAGGGTTTGAGGTTCCCTGTCAAGGTTTGGACAGGGAGAATGAAGGTAGACTTAATCCGCATGCTTTCCAGATCCAACCTTTGGCAGCGCCTTTCTGGCGCCTCTTTCTGGCCCTTGGCTTGGGCCCTTGTCATTGCGTGTGCGGTCCCCTGGCTGGTACCCGAGCGGTGGGATGGGCATTTGACACTTCCCTGGCCACTCATCGGCGGAGGGATCTGGCTTTCCAGCCTTCCGTTGGCCCGGAACCGCCGCTGGGCCGTTGTGCCTTTGGCACTCGGCTTGGCGGGGTTCACGTTCCTCGGTCTTGCTCACAAGGCTCGCTGGGAAACAGCCCTGCCCGTTGGCTTCCAGGAATTGGAAGGCCGCATCACCGCCCCGTGGTCTCTGCAGGGCGAAAGGTTGCACAGCCAGATCGACCTGTCTGCCCCTGATTCCATGAGAGGCCTCAGGGTACCCCTCACGGTGCCCGCTGATGGCGAACAGGCACCCCCCGAACCCGGCACCCCGGTCCGGCTCCGAGCTGAATTGCGACCGGTCCGGCCGGCCCCGATCTTCCTGGCTGAGCGGCCGCTCTGGCGGGCCCGCAGCGATGAATCACTCCGGCGAATCCACCTGACTTCGGCCCAGCTGATGCAAGTCATCGGTCCAGCCCAGCCCTCGCCATTGCTCCGGCTACAGACTTTTGCCCGACGTCGCTTCGAGGCCCTGCCCCTGGGGCCCACTGCCAAGGACCTATGGGGTGCCCTAGCTCTGGGCATCCCGCCCGCGGATGAAGCCCACTTCAGCGTGTTTGCCGAAAGCGGCACCATCCATATTCTGGTGGTGTCGGGATTGCAGGTGACCCTGGTCATGGCCGCCGTGGAGGCGCTGCTGCGCCGACTGCGCGCACGCGGTGCGGCCATCGGATCCATCGCTGCAGGTTTGCTGTATTCGGTGCTGGTGGGTTTTTCGGCGCCAGTCTGGCGCGGTCTCTTCATGGGCGTGGCCTGGGCCGTCGGTCGCAGCAGTGGGTGGAAGCTCCCGCCGTCAGCTGGGCTGCACCTTGCCCTTCTGCTCTGGCTGCTGGGCCATCCAGCCGCAGGCGTGGAACCCGGTTTCCTGTTGGCCTGGTGGGCACTCCTGGGCGTGTTCTGGGGCGCGGAGCCACTGGCCGGTCTGCTATCGCCTCTGCTGGGACGCCTGGCCCTGCCCTTGGGGCGATTGGCGGCTCCCTGGCTGTCTACCATGCCACTGCTGGCCCTGCTTCACGGCGGCGCGCCCTGGTGGGGCATCCTGGCCAACCTACTCGTGCTTCCGCTGGTAGCCTTCCTCACGCCCCTCTGCCTCGCCCTGATCCTGCTGCCTCTGCCGGGCATCACCCAGGGTGCGGCCTTGATTCTGACCTGGATGGGAGACCGCCTCGTCCCGGCCCTCACGGGCATCGCACCACTGGGAACGGGGATTCTCTGGCCCTGGTTGCTGCTGGCTCTGGGCTGGCTGGCCCTGGCCCACCTCCAGGGAAACCTGAAACGTACGCGGGCCTTGACCGTGGGATTGGTGCTCACCTCTCTTGGCTTCTTCCTGTTCCGGGGCACAGGGCGGAGGCCAGACACCCTCTCTCTCGAAGCCGTGGACATCGGCCAGGGGGATGCACTGCTGCTGCGGGTGCCGGGCGGAGATGCCACCCTGATCGATACAGGGCTGGGCCCCTGGACAGGCCGGCGCTTGGCCCGGGTGCTGAGCCGACGAGGCGTACGCGAACCCGTCCACCTAGTGATCACCCACCCCCACGGCGATCACGCCGGCGGCTGGGCCACTCTGTCGCGGCTTTGGCCGATCAGCACGACCTCCGTACCAGCCACCGCCGATGATGAAGATCCATGGCTCCCGTACCGTCCTTCTGCGGGGGTGGATCCTTGGGGATTGCTACGAGGAGACTCCTGGATCCGTGGCGAGGCGGCCTTCAGCGTGCGATGGCCTGCCCGGGCTTTCGCGCTGCCCGATGCCAACATGGTGTCCACCGTACTGCGGGTCACCTGGCGGGATCGGGAACTATGGCTCATGGGCGATGCCCTGGCCATCCAGGAGCGGGACCTGCTGGACCTTGGTGAACCGGGCCCATCTGCGCACCGTCTCCTGAAGGCGGGGCATCACGGCAGCCGCAACGCTTCGGATCCGGCCTGGGTCACGGCGCTGAAACCGGAGGTTGCCATCATCCCCGCAGGCTTCCGAAATCCCTTCGAGCATCCCCATCCGGAAACGCTGGAGACCTTTCGCCGCGAGGGCCTGACGCCCTGGATCACGGGACCCTCCTGCGGCGTCCGCGTCTCCGCCCTGACCAGTGGATGGGGCATCGAAACCGGTGATGGCGCCGCAGCCTTCACGCCTTTTCGAAGAAACCCGATGCCCTGAGGCACTCCACCAGCCTTCGGCTGCCTTCGGCATGGTTGGCAGTCCACTGGGCCTGAGCCTCAGGGCCCACATCATTCACTACCACCAGGGCCCCGCCACAGGGCACACCCGCCCCCTGACAGGCAGCGAAGACACCCGTGAGTTCCAGATGCTCCACGGGCGCAACGGAAGCCAGCAGAGCTGCGCCCTCCAGCGTCTTCGTGATGGCGGGCGGAACGGCCACTACCTGGAGCTGGAGTGGCCCGGCCAAGGTCGAAGGCCAATGTACCCGTTCGATCCCAGGGCGGTAGGCGTTGCCGCCCAATTCCTCCAGGGAGGTGGCGATGGCCTCGGAGGCCCACAGCATCTCGAACATCCCAAGGCGATTGTCATAGCGCCCACAGGTGCCTAGGAACATGACGGCCTCAGGCTGTCTTTCCGTCAGCAACCGTGCCGTGGCCGCCGCCGCTGCGACGGCTCCCACGCCCACGGTAGCCGCCTCCCAACCCTTCGGTGGATGGCTGACAAGAGGCCCCAGTTCAGGAGCGAAGGCAGACAGCAGGAGACGCATGATGTGATTCTACAGGTGGTCCAGTACCCAGGCTGCAACCGGGATGGACAACCCATTGCCCAGCAGCCGATAGCGGGACTCGAAAGACAGGGATTCCGGAAACCGGAATCCAACCGGCAGTCCAAGGAGACGCGCAACTTCAGCGGGGGAGAAGCGCCGCACCCCTCGATCCGTCTTCAGAAAGGGTCCGCTACCCACGAAACGCCGGCCATAGCCACCGATGAAGCAGGTGCTGCGACGATCACCGGGCACCACCAGATCCATCCCGTGGCGATGGCGGGCCAAAATTTCGAGCCCCAGGTAGAGTCGTCCGTCCTCCTCAGCATCCAGGAAATCCGCCAGGGGGCCAGGTTGCAGATCCGGCATTGGAAGCGCTTTCAGGCCCCTTTGAGACGCCACGATAAATACGCGGGGTCGCTGGTTGGGCACGCCGAAACGGCTAGGGCAGGCTTGAAGATCGAGCCGATGCATGCCGTGGGCATGAATGCGCTCCGACAACAGGAGATGGGCATCAGAGCCCAGGAATCCCCCTACATTTTCCAGCACTAGGCGGTCCGGCGGTGCTTGTCGGAAGAGATCCATGAGGTGGCAGAAGGCCTTGGACCGCAGATCCGCAAGCCCCTGATGGTTCCCCATGCGGCAGAAGGGCTGACAGGGCGGACTCAGAAGCCAAGTATCGGCCCCAAGCCCCACCAGTTCCTTTGCAGGCAGCGTGGCCAGTTCTCTGGTTCTGGGCTCATGTCCGTGATTGAGGGCGTAGGTGGCGTTGGCGGCCTCGCTCACGTCATAGGCCGCGACGATGCTGCCACGGTCCCGGAGGGCGCAGCGCCAACCGCCCAGCCCGGAGAAAAGTTCAAGAACCTTCATTACCCGCAGCCGCAGCCACTCCCGCAGCCACCACACGCAGCGGCTGGGAGGGTAGATCCCTTGGCCAGGGTGCGCCCCTCGAGGAACAGACGCAGGGCAAGCAGCAGGCCGGTGACCGCGTCTGCCCAGGGGAACCAGCGGCCCAGGAGACTGCCCGCCAGCAGCAGGACGGCCAGTTCGAGCAGGGTGCGGGTCCGGGCGGCGTCCAGGTCCAGGGCCGGATGGATCCCAGTGAGGTCCCGCTTGGCTAGCCAGAGGGCCGCCAGGAGTCCCGGGGCCAGAGTTGCCAGACCCAGGGTGATGAGGCTGGCTTGGGGAGGGGGAGGACCATCACCCATCAGCGCCGCGATGGAAGCCAGGGCCATGCCCAGGGCCAGGAGGCGCAGGAGGTGGCTGACGACCCGCAAGGTCACGCGTTCGCGTTCCAACCCAATGTTGCCAAGCCCTCCACTGATGCGTCCACGGAGACTCAAGGCGGGAGGCACCTGCAGGAAGCAGGCGATACCAAACCCCCAGAGGGCGATGATGCCTTCCGCTATCCCCAGCCATAGGCCTGCACCGCCCAGAATAAAGCCGGTCACAACCGTCAGAAGGACCAAGCCGGAAGCACGGGAGGCAGCCATCTTCATCGCGTCAGTTTCCGGTACTTGATTCGATGGGGGTCGAAGGGCTTCAGCCCCAGCACATCCTTCCGGTACTCCTCGTATTGGCTGTAGTTCCCATCGAAGAACTGCACCTCGGAATCGCCCTCGAAGGCCAGGATGTGGGTGGCGAGGCGATCCAGGAACCAGCGGTCGTGGCTCACCAGAACCGCGCTGCCGGCGAAGGATTCAATGGCCTCCTCCAGGGCGCGCATGGTGTTCACGTCCAGATCGTTGGTGGGCTCGTCGAAGAACAGCAGGTTGGCTTCGCTTTTCAAGGTGAGGGCGAGGTTGAGACGGTTCTGCTGGCCGCCGCTCAACTCTGAGATCTTCTTCTGCTGCGAGTCGCCGCTGAATCCGAAGCGGCTCAGCCAGGCCCGGGCATTGATGAGCTTGCCGCCCAGTTCGATCTGCTCATAGCCGCCCGACACCGCCTCGAATACGTTCTTCTCGAGGTTGAGACCGGCCCGGAGCTGGTCCACGTAGGCCATGCGCACCGTTTCACCCAGACGGATGGTCCCCGCATCCGGTGTCTCCTGGCCCGTGAGCAGGCGGAGCAGCGTGGACTTGCCGGCCCCGTTGGGACCGATGACACCGAGGATCCCTGCCCTTGGGATGGCGAAGCTCAGATTCTCGAAAAGCACGCGATCGCCGTAGGCCTTGGTGACGCCTTGCAGCTCGGCCACGAGGTCGCCAAGGCGCGGACCACTGGGAATATAGATCTCCAGCTCCTGCTCCTTCTGGCGGCCTTCTTCGCCCGCCAGGCGCTCGTAGTTGGCGATGCGATCCTTGCTCTTGGCATGCTGACCCTTGGGCGACATGCGGATCCACTCCAACTCGCGCTCCAGGGTCTTCTGCCGTTTCTGGTCGGATTTCTCCTCGCGGGCCAGACGGCCGTGTTTCTGTTCTAGCCAGCTGGAGTAGTTCCCTTTCCACGGGATGCCTTCACCCCGATCCAACTCGAGGATCCATTCGGCCACGTGATCCAGGAAGTAGCGGTCGTGGGTGACGGCGATGACCGTGCCTTTGTAGTCCATCAAGTGCTTCTCCAACCAGGCCACGGTCTCAGCGTCGAGGTGGTTGGTGGGCTCATCCAGCAGCAGGATGTCGGGCTTCTGGAGCAGCAGACGGCAGAGGGCCACGCGTCGTCGTTCGCCGCCCGACAGTATTCCGATTTTCGTATCGGGGTCGGGGCATCGGAGGGCGTCCATGGCCTGCTCGAGCCTGGAATCCAGGTCCCAGCAGTCGTGGGCGTCGATCTTCTCCTGCAGTTCGCCCTGCCTCGCCAGAAGCACGTCCATGTCGGCATCGGGATCGGCGAACTGGTCACTGATGGCGTTGTAGTCCTTCAGCCAGCCCACCTGCTCGGCCGCACCCTCCTCAACGACTTCGCGCACAGTCTTGTCTGGATCGAGCTGGGGCTCCTGGTCCAGAATCCCCGTGGTGTAGCTCTTGCTGAGCACAGCCTCGCCATTGAAGTCGTGATCGACGCCGGCCATGATGCGCAGCACGGTGCTCTTGCCGGAGCCATTGAGGCCCAGAACGCCGATCTTGGCACCGTAGAAGTAGCTGAGGGAGATGTCCTTGATGACGGGCTTGTTGTTGTAGATCTTGCTGACCCGCATCATCGAGTAGATGATC
>CAIYNT010000286.1 GCA_903927605.1 uncultured Holophagaceae bacterium | reverse complement strand
GCGCACAGCTGCCCACCAGGGCGTGGCTGTCCACCATGGTGCCCTCGTCCACGAAGGCACCCACGTTCACGTAGGCCGGAGGCATGAGCACCACGCTCCGCGCGATGTGGGCTCCCCGCCGCACAGCCGAGCCGCCGGGCACGAGACGCACCGCATCCTCCAGTCCGAAGTGGCGGGGCGGGTAGGCGGTCTTGTCGAACATGGGGAAGCCGGGGCCCTCCATCTGCACCAGGCTGGTGCGCCGGAAGCCACTCAGGATGGCCTGCTTCACCCAGGTGTTGGCGTGCCAGGTGCCGTCCTCGTGGCGCTCGGCGGCCCGGACCGTGCCGGTCTCCAGGGCCACCAGCAGCACCTGGTGCATGGCCGGGGCCTGGGGATCGGCCGCCAGGACCTCGGGGTCCCGGTCGAAAAACGTACGGATCGAATCGAGATCAACAACCATCATTTCACTCCTGGGAGGGTGCCGTCCGCGGACAGGCAGAGCGCTTCGGTCACCCGGGTGCGGGTGGACGCCGAAGCTGTGGCGAGGGGGAGGCGCACGACATCTTCGCCCAGGCCGAGCAGCTTGAGGGCGGCCTTGAGGGGAACAGGATTGCTCTCCAGGAACAGGGCGTCCATCAGGGGCAGCAGCTGCTGGTGGAGGCGGATGGCCTCGGCCCGGTCGCCCCGCCGGGCGGCGGCCACCATGGCGGCGGTCTCCCGGGGCAGCACGTTGCCCAGCACGGACACGAGGCCCGAGGCACCCACGGCGATGGCAGGCAGGGCCAGGTTGTCATCGCCGCAGAGCAGGGTCTTGCCCTTGGGGAGGGTGCGGGCGACCTCCGCGATCTGGGGGAGGCTGCCGCTGCTCTCCTTCACGGCCACCACCTGGGGGTTCTCCCAGAGGCGCGCCAGCACCGGGGGTGTCACGTTCAGGCCTGTGCGGCCCGGCACGTTGTAGGCAATGAGCGGCAGGCCCGGCGCAGCCTCGGCGATGGCCGCGTAGTGCGCCACCAGGCCATCGGGGTTCGGCTTGTTGTAGTAGGGCGTCACCACCAGGGCGCCGGCCGCCCCGAGCTCCTGGGCGCGCCGGGTCAGGGCCGCAGCCTGGCGGGTGGCGTTGTGGCCGGTGCCGACGAACACGGGATGGCCGCCGCTTTCCTCGAGGCAGGCGGCGATGACCGCATCCCGCTCGGCATCGATCAGGGTGGAGGCTTCGCCCGTGGTTCCGAGGGGGACCAGGGTATCCACACCGCCCGCCACCACGTGGCGGACCAGCTTGCGGAAAGCGGCGAGATCCACCTCGCCCGAGGAGGCGAAGGGCGTGGCCAGCGCGACGGCGAGACCCGACAAATCCAGCTTCATGGCTTACCTCCAAAGGTGAACAGCGGATCGAGCAGATCGGCGGCCAGATCATCCATGGTGAAGACACCCTTGCGCCCATGCAGCCAGCGGGCGGCCTGCAGCGCTCCTTGCGCGAAGGGGGCCCGGGACCGGGCGGTGTGGGTCAGCTTGAGCACCTCCGCCGGGGCATCGAGGCCCACGGTGTGCGTGCCAAATTCGGCCCCGGCCCGCAAGACGCCCACGCTCAGTTGGTGGGGGGCGGGGGTCGCGAGGGTCCACTCGGTCTTGCGTGGGCAGCCGGCCATCACGGCGGCGGCCAGGGTCTTGGCCGTGCCGGAGGGTGCGTCCGCCTTCAGTCGGTGATGGTGCTCCAGCAGGAAGGGATCCCGGGCGGGATCCAGGGCCGCGAAGCGCCCCAGCACTGTGGCCAGGCGGGCCATCAGCGCCACCGTGAGCGAGAAGTTCGAGGAGGCCAGGACACCGATGCGACCCGCCACGCGGGACTCCAGGTCTGGCAGCACCCATCCCGTCGCGCCTATCACCAGATCCGTGCCCGTCTCCAGAGCCCAGGCCAGGTGCTCCGGCACCGCTTCGGCCACGCTGGCGTCGATGACCACCTCCACCGGCCCCGTGGGCGACTCGCCCACATCCACCTGCCAGGACAAGGTGCCAGCGGCCTCGGCCGCGATGGCCGCGCCGAGGCGTCCCCGCCCGAAGACTCCTATGCGCAGCGCGGTCATGCAACCCCCTTCGCCAGCACGCGATGCAGGCGTCGCAGCGCGTCGGCGGTACTCTCCTGCTTCACCACGAGACTCAGGTTGATCTCGTTGCCCCCCATGCTGATCATCTCCACGTTGATGTCGCCCAGGGCCGTCAGCAACTGCGAGCCAAGGCCCGGTGTGGACTTCAGGCGCTCACCCACGGCGACGATGATGGCACGGCCCTCATGGACCTCGACCTTCGCAAAGGTTGAAAGCTCCTCAATCAACGGTTTCAGGGGCACATCCGCCTCCACCGTGAGGGACACGCTCACTTCGGCGGTGGCCACCAGATCCACGCTCACGCCACGGCGGCCGAACACATCGAACAAGCGCGCCAGGAAGCCACTCTGGGCCAGCATGCGTGTGCTGCTCACGGTGAGCACGGTCACCGGGCCCCGGCTGGCCAGCGCCGTTATGGGGCGCCCGGTCCGGACCTCGGCGGAAATGGTGGTGAAGCGTCCCTCCGGTTTCTGTGTATGACGCACCGTGACCGGGATGCGGGCCTCCACTGCCGGCTGGATGGTGGCGGGGTGCAGCACCTTGGCCCCGAAGGCCGCCAATTCCGCGGCCTCCGCAAAACTGAGCTCCGAGATGGGCAGGGCCTCGGGCACGATGCGCGGGTCGCAGGTGAGCACGCCTTCCACATCGGTCCAGATTTGCACCTCTTCGGCGCCCAGGGCCGCGCCGAACAGGGCCGCCGAATAATCACTGCCGCCCCGGCCGAGGGTCGTGGTGAGACCGTCCTCGGTCGCCCCGATGTATCCCTGGGTGACCACGATCCGGCCTACCCCCAGCAAGGGTTTCATGTACTCGGTGGCCAGAGTCTGGATCGCGGAGGGCTGCGGGGCCGCCTCGCCAAAGACCTGATCCGTCCGGAGGATCGTGCGCGCGTCCACCCAGGCGCCCTCCACAAAGGCCGAAAAGATGCGGGTGGACAGGCGCTCGCCCAGCGAGGCGATGGCGTCCATGCTGCGGGGGCTCAACTCACGCAGCAGTGCCACCCCTCGCAGCAGCAGTTCCAGCTCACCGAAGAGGTCCGTCAGCGCCACGTCCAGGGTCTCGGGCACATTCCCATTAAACAGCTCGGCCGCTGCATTGCGGTGCGAAGCCATGAGGGTGCGCTGCCGGTCCATGGCCAGGGTCAGGTCGCCCAGCTCCGCCGCCTTGGCGGCATCAAAGAGACCATTGGTGGTCTTGCCCATGGCCGACAGCACCACCAGCGGCGCCTTCGGAAGCGCTGCCGTCACCAGCCCGGCCACCTGCCGCATGCAACTCGCGTCCGCCACACTGCTCCCGCCGAATTTCAGGACGATCATCGGAGGTACCCCTTCGCGTGGGCCAGTTCGGCGTTGAGGATGCTGCCCCCGGCGGCTCCTCTTTCTGTGTTGTGTCCAAGCAGTGCGAACTTCAGGCCCAGGATTGGGCAGACGCGGATCCGGCCCACATGGACGCTCATGCCTCCATCTACTTCCACATCTCGGCGCACCTGGGGGCGGTCCTCCATGGTGTGGACATGCAGCGGTACAGCCGGAGCGGAGAATAGGTCGAGGCGCTGGGGTTCCGGTTTCCAGTTCAGGAAGGCCTCGCGCACGGCCTCCAGGCTGGGATTCCCCTTCAGCCTCACGCTGACGGCCTCGGTGTGGCCTTCAATGACGGGCACCCGATGACAGAGCGCGCTGACGGTCATGGGTGCCAGCTCTACGGCGCTGCCCGTGAAGCGGCCCAGCATCTTGGGCGTCTCTTCCTCGACCTTGGGCTCCTCGTTGCGGATGAAGGGGATCACGTTGCCAAGGATGTCCAGGCTGGCCACGCCTGGATAGCCCGCACCGCTGATGGCCTGCATGGAGGTCATCAGCACGGCTTCCACACCGAAGACTTCGTGCAGGGGTGCCAGGGCCATGACCAGCACCGTGGCTGTGCAGTTGGCGTTGGTGACAATCCCACCGGTCCAGCCATGGTGGTGGCGCTGGACCTCCAGCAGCCTCAGGTGGCTGGCGTTCACTTCGGGCACCAGCAGGGGCACTTCCGGGGACATGCGGAAGGCCCCGGCATTGGAGAACACCATCGCTCCTGCCCGGGCGAAGGCGGGTTCAAGCTCCGTGGCCGGCGCCGTATCCAGGGCGCTGAACACCACCGGTGAGAGGGCAAACTCCGGCGTACCATCGGCCATCACCTGGTCCCCCAGCCCGCCGTAGGGTTCGCCCTCCAGGCGCCACGCGCAGGCATCGCGATAGCGCTTCCCAGCGCTGCGCTCACTGGCGGCGAGATGCTCTACGCGGAACAGGGGATGGTTGGCCAGGCGGCGCACAAAGCGCTGGCCGACGACGCCGGTGGCGCCCAGGACGGTGACGGGGATCTTCGTAGTCATGGTTCAGTCTCCCAGGAAATGCAGGGCCAAGCGGCGGTTGAGACCCACGCCGGCTTCAAGGTCGGCCAAAGTGAGGTGCTCGTCGAGCGTGTGCGCAACGGAAATGCTTCCAGGCCCGGCCAGTACCACCATGCGATCCGGCACCAGGACCCGCAGCGCCGGCGCATCCGAGCCGAAGGGCATGGGCGCCTGGTCAAAGCCAAGCACGGCAGGGTACAGATCCGCGGGTTCGTCCATACGGAGATCCACAGAGCCTTCAGCTGGTGCCAGTCGGCGAACGTCGTCCAGGAAGGTGCTGCCCGGCACGGTGCGGGCCATCAGCTGGGCCTCGGCTATCGCGGGGATCGAATTTAACGCTTCCCCGGCCCGGAGCAGGCCCAGGTTCCACAGTTCCGGCCCCAGCTTTCCATCTACAGGTCGCGGTTGTTCGCGCAGGCGCTGGAGCCAGTCCAGCAGCGGCCAGGTGGCATTGCGCCCAAGCTCCGGGCTACCGCTATGGGCGGCCCGTCCCTCACAGCGGAGGCAGACCTGCTGTACCCCGCGCTGGCCGGTGGCGAGCTTCAGGTCCGTTGGCTCGCCGTTGATGAGCGCCTTCAATTCCGGCAGGTGACCCGCCAGACCCAGCGCCGCCTTGGCACCGGCACTATCCGTTTCCTCGCCCACCACACCCAGCCAAGCCAGCCCGTCCCGGCCTTCATCGCGCAGCGTCTTCACTGCCGCCAGTTGTGCGACGAGCTGCCCCTTGGCATCGCAGGTACCCCTTCCGATCAGGACTTCGCCCTCGATGCGAGGCAGGAAATAGGGCGGCACGGTATCGAGGTGGGTGGAGAAGAGCACCCGCGGCCTGCCCCACAGGGCCAGCATATTGGTGCGGCCCTCCGCCACCGGCTGTTCCACCACCGTTGCGCCGAGCTCCCGCAGCAACTCCCGCAGCACCGGTAGTCCGGCATCTTCCTGGCCCGACGTGGTCTCCGCGGCGCAGAGGGCCATCAGGCGGGCGGTGAGCCAGCGTCGAAGGTCTGCGGGGGTTGCGTTCATGGAAACCTCGGCGGGCCGACGGTGCCTTCAGGAACGCGGTGGAGTGGAACCCGCCGCCGTGCCTCAGGCCCTCCGCACCGGGTGACCGGCACGACAGCCGCCGGGCTTTCGCCTCGGCGTCCAGGGGCGCGTCGATGAGCCGCGATCCCTTCGGCGATCCTCCCCTTTCCCGCCGGGTCATCGGGTTCATCGCCCTCGCCGTCAGTACTGATGGGGACCGCTCCTCCATCGGAACTAACACCTTCCCATGAAGGCGGTCCCAGCGCAACTCCGCCTCAGGCTCAGGGCCGCCGGGGTGGCTTGGCCGGAATCAGCGCGTCCGCCAGGCGCCTCACGTAGCCGCTCAGATCCGTCACCGCCGCCACGGCTTTAGGGGTGGTCCGCAGCAACTGGAAGTAGCCAGCGTAGGCCGCGTAGGCGAACAGGGCCCGCTTCCGCGCCTCGGTCTCCGAAAGGCCCAGGGCCAAGAAGGCCTCGTCGCCGAAGGTGAGGCGACGTTCCGTGGCGCGGTGGAGATAGGGCTGCACCCGCGGATCTTCACTGGAGGCCGCCAGGGCCGCGAAGAACTTGCCGTTCTCCAAGTCCTCGAAGGCTGCGAAGAGCAGCACCCGCAGGCGTCTCCGCGGGTCCGCAATGCCGCCGTACCGGTTCACCACGTCCGTGCTCTGGTCCTGTTCCCAGGCCTCCAGGGCCGCGTGGATCAATTCGTCCCGGCTCTGGAAATGCCAATAGAAACTGCCTTTGGTCACGCCCAGGGCCAGAGCCAGGGGTTCCACAGCCACGGCCTGCACACCCTCCTGGGCAATCAGATTGGAGGCTGCCTTCACCCAGTCCTCCCGTGAAAGGGGAGCCGTGGATCGGGATTTCTTTCTCGGAGTGGACATGGGGGCCTTGACGAAGATCCAGATCAGCTTACCATACCATACCGTATGGCATCCATACGCATGCGTATTGAACAGGAGGCTTCATGCGACCCCCGATTCTGTCTCTCGTTTCCGCCCTGCTGATTCTCGCGTTTGGGTGCGCCACGCCCGAAACTGTGCAGCGCCGCAGCAGCCTTTCCTCCTATCTGTGCGCCAAGGCAGCCCCGCCAGAGGAATTGTCCGCCGGGCCCGTGCGGCTCCAGTTGCCCCTGCGCCTGGGTATCGCCTTCGTCCCAGCAGACGCCGGCCAGCGCACAGGCTCCATGAACATGGCCGCTCCCGCCAACCCCATGGGCGCCGGAGAGGAGCAGGCTTTGCAACAGCAGGTCGCAGACCTGTTCGGGCAGAAACCCTGGGCCATGAGCTTCAAGATCATTCCCTCCCTTTATCTGGCCAAGGGCGGGGGCTTCGAGGACCTGAGCCAGGTGGCCCGCAGCTTTGGCGTAGACGTGGTCGCACTCGTCTCTGTGGATCAGGCCCAGTTCAGCAGCCCACGCTGGTACGCCTGGACCTACTGGACCCTCGTGGGGGCCTACATGGTGAAGGGTGACAAGAATGACACCACCACCTTGGTGGACGCGGCGGTCTATCACGTGCCCTCCCGCACCTTCCTCTTCCGGGCCGGAGCCGTGGGCACCGTGAAGGGCGGCTCCACTTGGTCCAACCGGGAGGAGGCCTTCCGCCAGCAATCCAGAGAAAGCCTCAGGCTCGCCATGGCCAACCTGTCCACGTCGCTCGACCAAGGTGTCGCCGGCTTCAAGCAGGATCTACTGAAGGGCGCCCGAAAAGATGTGCAGCTGGTGGACAAGGATGGCAACCTGCTGGGCAATGCCGCCTACGATCCCGCCCGCCGTTGATCTTTTGTCTTCTGGGAGACCCATGACACGCTCCGTCTTTTCTAGCCTTGTGCTCGCGCTGCTGGCGCTCCTGGGTTGCAACACGCCGCAGACTACGAGCCGCCGCAGTAGCCTGATGGACTATCTCTATCCCAAGCAGCAAAGCGCCCCGGCTCCCAATCCTGCGGGCGCACGCCTGAAGCTGCCGCTGAAACTCGGCATCGCCTTTGTGCCCGGCGGCTCCAGCTCCTGGCGGGTGCAGGGGCTCATGGTCCCCGGGCAGGAGAAGCAGCTCCTGGATGTGGTAAAGCAGAGTTTCAAGGACCGGCCCTGGATCGCGGATATCAAGCTGGTGCCCAGCACCTATCTCCGCACCGGCGGTGGTTTCGAGAACATGGACCAAGTGGCGCGGATGTACGGTGTGGACGTGATGGCCCTCGTCAGCGTGGACCAGATCCAATACACAGACCCCAAGTGGTACAGCTTCACCTACCTCTCGGTCGTGGGCGCCTACGTGCTACCGGGTGACGCCAATGACACACGCACCCTTATCGATGCCGCAGTCTACGATGTGGCCAGCCACACCTTCCTGCTGCGCGCCCCAGGCCAGAGCCAGATCAAGGGCAGCTCCACCTGGGCCCACCGGGAAGTCCAGCTACGCGAGCACTCGCAGCAGGGCTTGCAGGCCGCCATGATGGATTTGGCCAAGAACCTCGACGCGGAGGTGGCCGCCTTCAAGGCCGAGGTGGCCAGCGGCGAGCGCAAGGATGTAGACGTGATGGACCGCCAAGGGGTGTCGCTTCATCAGAGCGGCGGCCGGAACTTCGGTGGGAGCTTCGGCTGGTTCGAAACTCTGGGCACACTCCTGCTTCTTGGCGCCGCCCTTCGACAGCGGCGGACCTGATGGGTCTCCTCGCCTTGACCGCTGAGGCCCTGCGCGAGCCCTGGCGCCTGTGGACCTGTCACCTGATTCACTTCGGCTGGGAGCACGCCCTGGTCAACTTCATCGCCCTGACTGTTCCAGCCATCCTCACCCACCCGAAGGATCGCCGGCAGCTCCTCGCCATCACACTCGTCGCGGCGCCCTTGTTGAGCCTCCTGCTCCTGCCAGATCTGGCGCAGGGACAGTACCGCGGAGCTTCCGGCCTGGTCTGCGTATTGTGGGCCTGGGCGGGGCTGAGTCTCGTGTCACGGCGGAAATCCTTCACCATGGGCCTGGTCATGCTGGGTGGTTTGGCCTGCAAACTCGCGGTGGAGGGTGCTCTGGGGTGTGGCTTCCTGCCCTCCCACCCCAACTGGCAGACCCTTCCTGAGGCCCACTTCTGGGGTGCACTGCTGGGCATTGCCGCTGCCCTTCCGAATCTTCTTGGCCTGCGTGCCGCCACTCCTCCACGGCGAGCCTGAGGCGCTCTCAAGCTACACTGGGTTCCCGGAGCGCCCCATGTCCCTCGTCATCGCCGGCAGGACTTTCAACAACCGTCTTGTTCTCGGCACGGGCAAGTACAAGGACTTCGCCACCATGCAAGCCTGCTACCGGGCAGCGCGGGTGGAGATGATCACATTGGCCGTGCGCCGGTTTGACTTGGAGGCCAGGGGCGAGGACAACATCCTGAACTGGATCCCCAAGGATATCGCCCTGCTGCCCAATACCGCCGGCTGCTACACCCGCGAGGAGGCCCTGCGTGTGGCGCGGCTGGCCCGCGAGGCGCTGCAGACGAATTGGGTGAAGCTCGAAGTCATCGGTGATGTGATGAGCCTCAACCCGGATAACGAGGAGACCCTGGAGGCCGCCAAGATCCTGGTGAAGGAGGGCTTCACTGTGCTGCCCTATGTGAACGCCGATCCCATCCTCGCCAAGAAACTCTGCGATGTGGGCTGCGCCGCCGTCATGCCCCTCGGCAGCGCCATCGGCTCGGGCCTGGGCGTACAGAACCCCATGACGCTGCTCCTCATCAAGGAAGTCGTCGAGACCTACAATCTGCCCATGATCGTGGACGCAGGCGTGGGTACGGCTTCCGACGCCGCCCTGGCCATGGAACTGGGTGCCGATGGCGTGCTGCTCAACACCGCCGTGGCCGAGGCCGGTGAACCCACCCGGATGGCCCAAGCCATGGATCATGCCGTGATCGCGGGACGCCTTGCCTTTGAAAGCGGCCGCATGACGAAACGGTTGTACGCCAGCGCCAGCAGCCCGGTGGCCGGAGTTATTGGCAAATAGGCCTCCGCCTCGCGGAGTTCAAAAGGAAGCGCCCGGCCACCGACGGGCGCTTCTCCGTCGTGTGCGCCTCGTTATCGCGCCAGGGCCGCCTCTCGAAGGCCGACCTCGGTCAGGGCAGTGGCAAGGTACGCCACCGTGCGGTCCACGTTGTGCAGTTTGTCCAGCCCGAACAGGCCAATCCGGAAGGTCATGAAATCCGCTGGTTCGTCACACAGCAACGGTACTCCGGAGGCCACCTGCAGGCCTGCGGCCAGAAATTTCTTGCCGGACTGCACATCCGCGTCTGTGGTGTAGCTCACCACCACGCCCGGGGCCTTGAAGCCCTCGGCGGCCACGCTGGGCAGGCCGCAGCTTTCGAGCAGGGCGCGGGCCTTGGCGCCCAGTTCCGCCTGCTCGGCCCGCAGCTTCTCGAAGCCGTAGGCCTCCATCTCCAGCATCACCGCACACACCCGGGCCAGGGAATCGGTGGGCATGGTGGCGTGGTAGGCGTGGCCGCCATTCAGGTAGGCGTCCATGATCTGGGACCACTTCTTGAGGTCGCAGGCGAAGCTGGTGCTGGTGGTGCCTTCCATCACGCCCCTGGCCTTCTCGGAGAGCATCACCATGGCGCAGCAGGGGCTTCCGCTCCAGCCCTTCTGAGGGGCCGTCACGATCACATCCACGCCGATGGCCTCCATGTCCACCCACATGCAGCCCGAGGCGACGCAGTCCAGCACGAACAGGCCGCCGGCCGCGTGGGTCGCCTTCCCCACCGCCCGCAAGTAGTCGTCGGGGAGGATGATGCCGGACGCGGTCTCCACGTGCGGGGCGATGACCACATCGGGCTTCTCTACGGCGATGGCCGCCACCACCTCGGCGATGGGTGTGGGCACCCACGGCGACTGGCGGTCCATGCCGGTGCGGCGCGCTTTGAGCACCGTGTGGGAGGAAGGAATCCCGCCCATGTCGAAGATCTGGGACCAGCGGTAGCTGAAAAAGCCATCGCGGATCACCAAGGCCTTCTTACCCGTGGCGAACTGCCGGGCCACGGCCTCCATGCCGAAGGTGCCGCTGCCGGGCACCAGGATGGCCGCCTGGGCGTGGTAGACCTGCGTGAGGATGCGGTTCATCTCCCGCATCACCTGCTGGAAACGCTTGGACATGTGATTCAGGGCCCGGTCGGTGTAGACCACGGAGAATTCCATCAGCCCATCGGGATCGACATTGGGAAGCAGTGCAGTCATGGTGGGTCCTCCTCAGAATCTATTTAAGCCAATTGATGTCCGTGCCGGCGGGAAGGTGCGGAGTGAAGATCGACAGGTACTGGAGATTCTCCTCCAGGGCCCGGGTGTCGTGCACGATGCCTCGGGGGCAGACATGCACATCGCCCATCTTCACGGGCTTCCACTCGCCGTTCACAAGGATCTCACCCTTGCCGCCCACCACGATCACGTACTCATCGCAGACCGTGTGGAAGTGGGTGCCCACAGTGGTGCCTTTCACCGCCGTCCGGATCATCATCTGCGTGCGCGGGCAATCGTAGGCCACTTCGCTGTCCACGCCCTTCTCGGGCAGGGCTCGGTGCGTGTAGTAGTCGCGCAGATTGAGCAGGACGGCCACGTTCGGCGTGGAGTCGATGAGACCCTTCAGGGTTTCCAGTTCACAGGTTGTCATGTCGTGTCTCCTTTGTGGTGTGTAGATGGATGGTTGGGTTTGGCTCAGCCGACGGCCGGAGCGGTTCTCACAGTTTGATTTGGCTATCCGATGCAGGGTGAACTTCGCCCTGCATCGGATAGCTGTGGCAGCGAATATTTGGTATTAGCCGGGGAGAAAAGCATCTGGATGGGACTCACTATGGACGGATTGCCATCATTGATGATGTGATTATCGTCAATAGTTTGATGGGATCCATGTCTGGTTGCCTGCTGATCCAGAAAGGCTTCGGCGTCTTGCCTCTGGATGAAGCGGGAACCAGTGGGGCTGCCAACAGGTGGATAATGCCCCATGACCGATTTCAACCTTGACCCGCTGGAGTGCCGTGTCCTGGGATGTCTGCTGGAAAAGCAGCTGAGTACCCCGGATGTCTATCCCCTCTCCATGAACACGCTGGTCAACGCCTGCAACCAGTCCAGCAACCGCGACCCCGTGCTGTTGGTGACGGAGCCGGTGGTCCAGGGGGCGGTGGAAACACTCCTCTCACGTGGCCTTGTGGAACACTGGCCGGGCCGCGTGCTGAAGGTGGCCCACACGGCCAAGCCCACCTGGAATCTCTCTGTGCAGGAAGCCGCGCTTCTCGCAGAACTGCTTCTGCGGGGCCCGCAGACGCCTGGTGAACTTCGGACGAACACCCGGCGTATGTACGCCTTTCCCGACCTCGCCGAGCTGGAGGCCTGCTTGGCCATGCTGATGGAAGCGGAGCCACCCCTGGTGGTCCGGATCACCCGGGCTCCGGGCGCCCGCGAAGCCCGGGTGGCGCACCTGCTTTCGGGAACAGTGGAGGCAGCTGCGGCCCCTCAGGTTTCCACACTCTCTCATCCTGGACGTCTCGATCAGCTGGAGACCGAAATTGCTTCACTCCGCGAGGAACTCGCGGGGCTGCGTGAAGCCTTCGAGGCCTTTAAGGCCCAGTTCTGATGTCCCAGGTCGCCGTGGTGGACCGGTTCTACGAGGCTTTCGCCCGACGGGATGCCGCGGGCATGGCCGCCTGCTACCACCCGTTGGCGACCTTCGAGGATCCCGCCTTTGGCCCGCTGGAACGCGATTCCACCTGCGCCATGTGGGCCATGCTCCTGGGTCGATCCGCGGATCTCGCCATCACCCACCAGGTGCTGCGCGAATCTGAATCCAAGGTGACGGCCCGATGGGTGGCGCGCTACACCTTCACCCGCACCAGGCGGCCTGTACTCAACCACATCGAGGCGACCTTCACCCTCGAGGACGGCCTAATCCGCACCCATCGGGACCAGTTCAACTTCTGGGGTTGGGCCCGACAGGCCTTTGGCCCGTTCGGCGTCCTGTTGGGCTGGACCCCCTGGTTCCAGGCCAAAGTGAAAGCCGAGGCCCTCCGCGCCCTGGCGGCCTACCGGGTGAAGGCCTCCGCCAGCTAATCTACACCCAACGCACGCAGGCCCTGGACGAGTGTGTCGTAGCGATCCGGCTCCGCCTGGAGCACCACCAGGAAGGGCCTGGGGGCCAAGTCCTCACGGACAGCCCGCAGGACCGCGAGCAGGGTTTCTCCATCACCTGGTGGGGCCTCCTGCAGCAGCTGGTCCGCCTCCAGAAGGAGGAAGATCCCACCTGCCGGTAGATCAGAAAGCGCATCCCGCAGGGCGTCCCAGGTGCTGCCGAAGTGGGGCGGGAACTGGGCCGCAGCGGCCCACTCGTCCATCAGGCCCCGCCGGGTCCGCATGCGGGAGCCGCGCAGCCACCACAGGGGCTGGTGACCGGAAGCGGCGTCCACCAAGGCCCCTGCGGATCCCCGCCACGGGCGCATCAGAGGCCCACTCGGGCCGAAGGAGAAGGGGCGCTTCATCATTTCACTTCTAGGAAGCTACGGTAATGGTCGGCGGAGTACCAGGCCCTGCCGTCGCTACCCGTGACCAAGCGCTCCGCACCACGGTTGCGGCCCTCCGCCTTGGGGCGGACGTCCCATTCTCGGTACTCAATGCGCTTCCGGCGTGCGTTGTAGCGGGGTAGCAGCCCTTCGTAGTTCCCGAAGATCCGCCCCCCCACGTAGCCCGGTGGCGCGAACCCGTGCTCGCGAATGTAGGCGAGGGTTTCCCGGGCATGGGTGGGAATCGGTCCTGAGGCGGGGTCTCCACTTGTGCCTGGGACGGGCCCGGCTGAGGCGCCCCTGGTCCGGGTCCACAGGCAGCCAGGGGCAGAAGGGTCACGATGCAGACCAAACCTGCGGCCAGCGGCGCCAGGATCCTTTGCCAACGGGTCATGCATCCTCCGTCCTGGAGCAGTGTAGCGGCTCAGGACTTCTTCGCGTGCCCTGCCTCCAGCACCCCACCCAGACGCCTGTCGGAACGGAGCAGCAGGAAGGCGAAGATGAGCCCGGCAATGCCGAGTCCCGCGAACATGACTTGGGTGGCCGTGTAAGTGCCCGTCAGGTCGCGCAGCTTCCCATTCAGGAAGGGAAAGAGACCCAGACCCATGTTCTGGATGGCTGTCATCAGGCCAAAGGCCGTGCCCACACGCTTCTCGTCCACCACCAGGGGCACCGAGGGCCACATGGCCGCGGGTACCAGCACAAAGGCCGCGCCCAGCATGATCATCATGGGGATGGGGCTCCAGTGGGTGATTCCCATCAACAGGTGGGCCGGAATCAGGATGAGGGAGCCCAACACCATGAGTGATGCCCGCCGACCGATGCGGTCCACCAGATCTCCAGCGAAGGGAGCGAAAATCATCGAGGCGGCGATCACGATGCTGGTGATGCCCGGCGCCGTGTTGAACATGTGAGTGAAGTTGAAGAACACCTGGGACAGGAAGCTGCCGGAGCTGGTGCTCACCAGAGGCAGACCCCACTTGTCGTGGAACATATCCGTCGCGAGGGCGGTGAAGGGGAAGATGGCGCTGTAGAAGGTCACGCAAAGCAACACCACGAACCAATAGGAGGAGGTGAACTTCTTGATGTCGGAGAAAACGATCATATCCCCGGCTTCGGGCTTGGGCAGCGCCAGAACCCGCTCGCCGTGCCGGTCCATGAGGTTGAAGATGAGGTTGCAGAGCACTGAGAACAGGCACAGGAGGGCTGCGGCCCAGAGAGCCGTTCTGAAGCTGCCCGAGTAGCTCGCGATGAGTTCCTCCGTGTTGAAGCTGAACAGGGTGCCGACTCGACTGATGGTGAGGGCGATGCCGAAGGCCATGGCCATCTCCTTGCCCTTGAACCAACGGCTGATGATGGCGCTCTGGACTACGATGAGGGACTCGGATCCCGCCCCGAAAATCAGGCGGCCACCAAAGAGCATCCACTTACTCCTGGCCATAGCCACCATCACGGCACCCAGGAAGATGAGGACACTGAAGAGGAGACTGGCCCGGCGCGGGCCCAGCTTGTCGTAGAGCATGCCCCCGAAGAAGACGATGGCGATGGCGGCCACGGAGTAGGCAGTGTAGAGGTTCCCGATGGTGCTCCGGTCGAGATGCAGTTCCCGCATCAGCGTGGTCTCCAGCGCCCCGATGCTGTCGTAGGCGAAGTAGCTTCCGAAGACCAGCAGGCTGATGAACAGCAGGATCGTGAACCGGTAGAGGCGGGTGCTTGGATGGAAAGCCCCTGGGGTCTCGGTGGTCATCGCGGGATCCTTTTTCGGCCTGAGTGTGGCTGGGATTGAAAGTCAAAGGCCGTCGAGGCCGGAACCACCGATGGTCCCACGGCCCCAACGCGCCGCAACAGGGTCTTTTACTGTGTTTGGTGGGCCTCCCTTCACTGGAATATGGTCAGGTGGTTCTCTATCCATGCGCTTTGGCCGATGATGGTTTCCGATGACCCATCCCACCCGGCGTACCTGCCCCAGTTGCCACACACGTCTTTCGCCCCTCGCGGCGGAATGTCCTGAGTGCGGCTTGGCGCTGGCGCCCCCCCGGCAGGGCCGCCCCCTGCTCTTCCAGGCCTCGGCCTTGGCCCAGGCGGGGTTCGACTCCCCACCCCGGGCCCTCACTGCACCCGCTCTCGGACGGGTGGCCCCGGTCGCTGTGGAGGTCAGTCCCGAAGAACTGGAACGGCCCGGCAACCCCGAGCCCCCGACGGTCCCGGCCACCAAGTCAACCCTCGGCATCGAGGAGCCCGCCGCCAGTTTCTGGCCTCTGGTCAAGGTCGAGGCCACCGAAGCGCTGCTGTTGGCCCTGATCCAGGGATTGGCGCTGCTGTTGCCAGCCTTGGCGCTGGGTGTCTCCCCCCTGCGGCTGTTCGAAGGCGCCTGGCCCCTGGTGGTCCCCTACCTGCTTGCGGTGTCCTGGATCCTCTTCATGGCGCCCCTGGTGCTCACGGGACAGTCCCCGTTGATGGGCTTCTTTGGCGTCACCCTGCCCGAGAACACGCCCGAGCGGCGCATGGCCTTCTCCCTGGTCCACCTGCTCTCGGTGCTCTGCTTCCCGTTGAGTTTCCTCTGTATGGTGCTCGGCCCCCGCCACCAGACCCTCGCCGAACTGCTCAGCGGCCAGGAACTTCTGTCCCGTCCTGTGTCCCGCATGCGGTGATCGGGCTACTCCACCAGGGGTTCCAGGTGGTACGGGATCGAGATCACCACGGTTTTGGGCTTCATCAGCAGGGTGGTCTTGATGCGCCAGGCCGTCTGGTTGTGCAGCAGGTTGGCCCACCAGTGGCCCGTGACGAACTCGGGCAGGATCACGGTGATGGTGTATTCGGGTTCGGCCCGCCGCATGCGGTCCAGCTCGTCCACGATGGGTTCCACAATCTTCCGGTAGGGGCTGCGGAGGGCGCGCAGGGGAATGCCTTCGCAGTACCTGGGCCAATCCGAGCGGAGCTTCTCAAGGGAGGCACTGTCGCGCCCGTTCTCATCGGGAAAGTCCACTGTAAGCGCCTCGACCTCACCGTGCTCGGCGATGACCTTGGCGTAGTTGAGGGACTGGACTACTCCTGAATGGATGCCGGAAACCAGCACCACCACCCGATTTTTGCGGGGGCTGATGAAGTCTGCCCGACTCCCGGCCAGGATGGATTTCACCCGGATGTAGTGGCGATGGATATTGAAGAAGACAATGACCATGGCGGGCACTAGAAACAATACAATCCAGGCCCCATGCAGGAATCGGGTCACGGCAATAACCAGCATGACGACCAGCGCCGTCAAGGCACCGATGCCGTTTACCAGGGCCTTCACATGCCAATGGGATCCCTTCAGACGGAACCAGCGGAGCACCATGCCTGTCTGGCTGAGGGTGAACCCCAGGAACACGCCCACGGCATAAAGCGGCAGCAAGTGGTCTTCCTTTGCCCCGAACAGCAGCACCAGAAACCCGGCAGCCACGGAGAGAATGAGAATGCCGTTCGAGAACACCAGCCGGTCTCCCTGGCTCGTGAACTGGCGGGGCAGGAAGCCATCCTTGGCCTGCAGGGCGGCAAGCCGTGGGAAATCCGCATAGGCTGTGTTGGCGGCCAGGGCCAGGATGGCCATCGTGAAGCCCGTGGTGGTGAGATAGACCAGCCTGGGGAATCCATGTTCCGCGCCGCCCAGGATGACCCGGGTCAACTGTGACAGCAGGGTTTCTGAGGCGTCCGGGTGGTACGTCAGCCCAAAATGGTTGGTCAGGTACGTGATGCCGAGGAACATGGTTCCGAGGATCACCACCATCCAGGTCATGGTTTTTGAGGCATTGTGGGCGGCTGGCGCTTTGAACACGGTCACCCCATTGCTGATGGCCTCTACACCCGTCAGGGCCGTGCAGCCCGCGCTATAAGCCCGGGCGAAGAGCCACACCGCAGCCAGTTTTGTGGTGCCTTCCATGTGGGCAGCTGCGACATGCGCCACTGCACTGTGGCCCGTGGCCACGTTCCAGAAACCCTTGATTAACAGCCCCACGATGCACACCACGAAGCCATAGGTAGGCACGGAGAACACCAGCCCACTCTCCTTCACGCCCCGCAGGTTCATCAGCGCGACGAAGGCGATAATGGCCTCGGCGAGAAAGATGCGATGGGGCTCCAACCCGGGGAAGGCGGACACGATGGCCGAAACTCCCGCAGAGATCGACACGGCCACGGTCAGGATGTAATCGATGAGCAGGGAGGCGCCTGCGGTCTGGGCGGCGACTTCACCCAGGTTGTCCTTCGCCACAATGTAGGCGCCCCCTCCACCGGGGTAGGCGTGGATGGTCTGGCGATAGCTGATGTTCAGCACCAGCAGCAGGGCCACAATGCCCAGGGCCACCCACCATGACCAGCCCAGGACACCCGCGCCGAGGATGGCGATGGCCGCCGTAAGAGGCGCCATGATTTCCTGCGTGCCATAGGCCACAGAGGACAGTGCATCCGAGCTGAATACCGCCAGAGCAATGGGGTTGCTGATCTTGGTTTCATGGCTCTCTTCACTGGCGAGACGCCGGCCCAGGATCAGTCTTCGGAAAGTGGGCATTGTTCGGGTTTCCTGGTTCGACGGGCTGTAAGCCACGGGTCGGAAGAGCTGGCTGTTCCGGGGGAATCCATTATGGCCTTTGCGGTCGTCAGCGGGGGGCAAGGGTTGACCGTTGGCACAGGGAATTCCCTGCTCGCCTGACCATGAGGGCCTCGATGAGGTGCCGCTGTCCGGGCGCCACCGGCCAAAGCCAACGTTCCTTCTCTGCCAGGTCCAGCCCGCCTTCAAGCAGAAAGGAAAGAACATCCACACCCGCCAACGCGTCGCTGGTCTCGATGGGCGCTCCCTCAGAGCCTAGCTGACTGGCCCAGGCATCCTCCCATGGGCCCAAGGCCAGGGAACCTCCGCCGAACACCACGGCCCGGTCATGCACCAGCCAGAGATCGGCACCGCTTTCACGCAACACCAGCAGGAAGGCCTTGAGGGCGCGTGTCGTCCAGGCTGCCAGGGCATCGGCCAGGGGCTCCTCCCGCTCGGGGTCCAGATCCCAGGGCGGCCCACCAAAAACGGCCTCAACCACTTTCTCGGCCACCACGCCGAACTGGCCCATGACGTTGGCAACCAGGATGGTTCCGGGCTGGTGTGCCTTGATCCAGACGCGCAACGCTCCTGGATCCGGCTGGAGGGAGGGCAGGAGGCCGGCCAGTCGCCTCTTCGCGACCTCCCGCTCCCTGCGGTGTCCCGACCAGGGTTCCAGGACCGCCCGCCGGGTGGTGGCATCCAGTTCGGCCATTCCGCCGGTCAGATCCTCGAAGCTCCAGGGTGGCCAGCCATGATGGCGCAGTGCGGTCCAGAGGCGGCTCCAGGGATCGCCATCCCAACCCGTGGTGCCTGGTGGCGCCAGGGCCCAGGGAACCTCCAGGCCCGATCCGGCCCCGAGAATCAGGACGGGTCGCATGGGATCCGCGGATTGCAGGCCCTGTCCCAGAAAGGCCCGCACCCGATCCAGGTGATCGCCCCAGGCAGAACGGTCCCGGGCCAGAAAGGCAAACTGCTCGCGGCGCAGCAGCCTGGAAAGCGGTTTGGACATTTCTGCAGTTTACGGAAAACTGGGGGATCAGGAGTCCGGATGCCCCGTTTCTCGAAGCGCGTAGGTCGCGAGGTGCTTGAGGGGCACCCTCGCCTTCCGGAGTGGATCGCCAAAGAACGGGTGAAGCTCGGCAACCTGCATAGGATGAAGCGGAACCTGCGCGACTCGCAGCTCCATACGGTCTGTGAGGAGGCCCGTTGCCCCAACCGCAACCACTGCTTCACCCAGGGCACGGCCACATTCCTCCTCATGGGGGATGTCTGCACCCGCGCCTGCGGTTTCTGTAGCATCCAGAGTGGCCAACCCAGGCCTCTGAATCTCCAGGAGCCCGAGGAAACTGCCGAGCGGGTGGCTGCCCTCAACCTGCGCTTCGTCGTGCTCACCAGCGTAAACCGGGACGACCTGCCCGACGGCGGGGCCGCCCACTTCGCCGACACCATCCTCGCCATCCGACGCCGCAATCCCGGCGTGGACGTGGAAGTGCTGGTACCGGATTTCCTGGGCGATCTGGCTGCCGTTGCCCGTGTGGTGGCCGCTGGTCCTGCCGTGTTCAACCACAACACCGAGACCGTGCCAAGCCTCTACGTGGAGGTGCGGCCCGCAGGCAGGTTTGAGCGAAGCCTTCGCGTGCTCACGCATGCGAAACAGTTGGGGACGGCACTCTATGGCTCCGGCTTCCGCACCAAGAGCGGCCTCATGCTGGGGCTGGGTGAAACCGAGAGCGAGTTGATGGCCACCTTTGAAGCCCTGGTCGGCGCGGGCGTGGATATCCTCACCCTGGGCCAGTACTTGCGCCCGACCCGCCACCAGCTTCCCGTGAAGCGCTATGTGCCTCCGGACGAGTTCGCTGCCCTGGGTGCGAAAGCAAAGGCCCTCGGCTTCAGCACCGTCTATGCCGGTCCCCTCGTGCGCTCCAGCTTCAACGCCCATGAGGTGGCCGAACTGGAAGGCATTTCCATCGCGTGAGCCGGATCAGCCCCGCCGGGGTTCCACCACGATCGCTGTGGGCTCTGCAGGACAGGCGAACACACAGATCCCACACCCGGTGCACGTTTCAGCATCCACCACGGGATGCCCGATGGTTGCCCCTTCGGCGAGAGCAATCCGAAGGGCCTCTTCTGGATAGGGACAGCGGTCCACGCAGATTCGGCAGGCACGTGCCTCGCGGTCCACTGTTTCCCAGGTGACACACCGGGCTTGCTTCACGCGGGCGGTGCCCATGCGCACAGCCTTGGGCCCATCAATCACCGTACCACCAGCCATGGTTCGCTTCGGCCAGACCAGGGCCCCATCTTCGCAGGCTGTGATACAGGGCAGCGTGGTGCAAAGGAAACACGGGACACTTCGCGGATCGAGATACGGGGTCTTCAGCGCCAGGCCCGCCGAAGGCGGCGCCACGAGGATGGCGTTCTCAGGGCAGGCCCGCATGCACTTATCACAGCGGGTGCATTTGGTGAGGAATTCCAGCTCGTCGAGAGCGCCGGGAGGCCTCAGGAGCTTGGGCCCCAGACCCGTGACCGCTTCTTCAAGGCTGTTCGCCACGAACCCAGCGAGCAGGGTCCCCAGAGACTTAAAGAAGTCGCCGCGTTCCTGGGGTTCATCCAACTTTCTGGCCACGGGTCCCTACATGAGTCCGAGAACCCGCATGGTGGGACGAAGCACGCCCCAGAGCACGGGATCAAAGCCCAGGGTAAGCATGGCGGCCCTTCCATCCCCGGTGAGATCGACGTTGGCCAGGAGCTCGGCGCTCACGGCCACATCCCGGGAGCTGGGTGTGGTCTCCACCCACTTCACGCCTGCCGGCGCCTCCTTCTTCGTCAGGCCCTGCCCTTCGACGGCTCGAATCTGGAGAATCAGCAGGTCCCCGTGGAAGGATGGCACCCGAACCTCCATCAGTCGGCCCTTTCCCACTGTTGGTGTGACGGGGACCACTTCAAAGGCCTGGCGATAGCCCAGCTTGGTCAAATCCGGATCCTCCCCATTGAGCACCGCAAGCGTCTGCTCCACGAGGCCGTCCAGGCCCCGGTCCCCCATCCAGGCCACTGAACGCAGGTGGGTTCCGCCCACCTCCCCCACGCCGTCGAGCAGGGATGGGATCAGGGCCAGCACCTGCTCCAGGGCTGGTCGACCCCGTAGCGACTTGATTCCCTGTGGCCAGGCACCGGCGAGCGGCAAGGGCTCAATCCTCACCTCCGGCTCGGGTCGAAGGTCCAGGATGCGCCCCGGGAAGCCCTCCAGCAGGTCCAAATCCGGAGTGTCCGCCAGGAGCACCGCATCCAACCCCTCCAGCAGCAGCTTGCTTGGGGCAAAGACCACCAGGTCGCCAACCTCTTCCTCCACCGTGAGCGCACCGACAGAGAGTGGCACCACGGATGCGTCCCGAGCCTCCAGGGCACCCACGAGTTCGCGGCCCAGCAATGTCTGGGCGCCAATGACGGCAAGTTTCAGCATGTCGACCCTTTCGATGTCAAACCCGAACCGCGGATTCATCCGCCGGGACATGGTCCTGCATGGCAGTGGCTACGGGACCCGCCAGGAAGTGTCGCACTTGCTCTCCAGCGCGTCCCGTGAACCGGGAGGCGTCCAGCAGGGCGATCAGTTCGGTTTCATTCATGGTCCAAGCCGGATCCTCGGCCAGGAGCTTCAACAACTCGTTGGGGCGACCCTCAGCCTTGATGCGCCGACCGGCTTCCAGGGCCGCCACCCGGAATCGTTCGTGCAGGTCCTGACGATCGCCGCCCCTTTTCACGGCCTCCATGAGCAGTACTTCGGCGGCCATGAAGGGCAACTCCTGGGCGAGGCGCGCCTCGATCATCCTCGGGTAGACCACCAGTCCGGAAGCCACGTTGCGGAAGAGCACCAGGATTGCATCCGCTGCCAGCAGGCCCTGGCTGATGGTGAGGCGACGATGGGCGCTGTCATCCAGGGTGCGCTCCATCCACTGGCTCGCGCTGGTCTGGTAGGTAGAGGGCAACAGCCCCAGCACGAAGCGTGCGAGGCTGTTGATGCGCTCTGAGCGCATGGGGTTGCGCTTGTAGGGCATGGCGCTGGAGCCGATCTGCTTTGATTCGAAGGGCTCCTCGACCTCTTTCAGGTGCTGAAGCAGGCGCAGGTCGCTGGCGAACTTCGAGGCGCTGGCGGCGATACCACAGAGTACCTGACCGATCCGGTCCTCCAGTTTGCGTGTGGCCGTCTGGCCTGAAACAGGGATGGCCGGGAAACCCACCTTGGCGCAGAACCGCTTTTCCAGGGCTTCCACCTTCATGCCGTCGCCTTCGAAAAGCTCCAAAAAGCTGGCCTGGGTACCCGTGGTGCCCTTCACGCCCCGCACGGGCGTGGTACGGGTGACGTGGTCCAGATCCTCCAGGTCCAGCAGGAGATCCTGGATCCACAGCGTGGCGCGCTTGCCCACGGTGGTGGGCTGGGCTGGCTGGAAGTGCGTGAATCCGAGCGTGGGCTGGTCCTGCCATTGGGTCGCAAAGGCCGACAGGGCTGCGATCACATCCTGCAGTCGGCGGCGCAGCAGGGCCAGGGCCTCATGGACGATAAGCAGGTCCCCGTTGTCCGTGACGAAACAACTGGTGGCACCCAGGTGGATGATGGGGCGTGCACCTGGCGCCTGTTCGCCCCAGGCGTGGATCGCTGCCATTACGTCATGCCGAAGGGCGGATTCGTGTTTAGCAATGACCTGAAGATCAACGGCGTCCTGGGTGGCCCTCAGTTCAGCGATCTGAGCCTTGGTCACAGGGAGCCCGAGTTCGGACTCAGCTTCGGCCAGGGCGACCCAAAGTCTCCGCCACACCCGCTGGCGATACAGTGGCGACAGCAGGCGCACCATGGCCTTGCTGGCATACCGGCTAGCCAGGGGATGCTCGAATCGCTCCAGTTCTGGATTGTCGTGGGGCGGAAGGAAGGACATGGGAACTCCGGGCCTTCAGTGTCGCACACGCTCTGAGCTGTGATCCTGCTCACGAAGAGGGTCCCTTGGCCAAGGCTTTGCGCGGCTAGGATAGGGGCATCACCCGGGAGTAACCATCATGTATGAAGTGATCCGCACCTCTGATCCCGCCGTGTTCCAAGCCCTGGAACTGGAGGTCCAGCGTCAGCGACATCACCTGGAGCTCATCGCCTCGGAGAACTATGCCTCCCGTGCCGTTATGCAGAGCATGGGCTCCCACTTCACCAACAAGTATGCAGAGGGCTATCCGGGCAAGCGGTACTACGGTGGTTGCAGCCAGGTCGACATCATCGAGAACCTCGCCCGCGACCGCGCCAAACAGATCTTTGGTGCTGAGCACGCCAATGTTCAGCCCCACAGCGGGGCCCAGGCCAACATGGCTGTCTATCTCGCCGCATTGAAGCCCGGCGATACGGTCCTGGGACTGGACCTAGCCCATGGCGGGCATCTGACCCACGGCCACCCCCTCAACAGTTCCGGCATCCTCTACAAGTTTGTCCCCTACCATGTGCGCCAAGAGGACGAGCGGGTGGACATGGACGAGGTCCGTGCCCTGGCCCTGCAGCACCGCCCCAAAATGATCGTTGTCGGCGCCTCCGCCTACAGTCGCACCTGGAACTTCCCCCTCTTCCGCCAGATCTGCGACGAAGTCAGCGCCTTGCTCATGGTGGACATGGCCCACATCGCCGGACTGGTCGCCACGGGGCACCACCCCAATCCCGTGCCCTATTCGGATTATGTCACCACCACCACCCACAAGACCATGCGGGGGCCCCGTGGGGGCATGATTCTCTGCAAGGCCCAGTACGCCAAGGACCTCGATCGAGCAGTCTTTCCTGGGATCCAAGGTGGCCCCCTGATGCATGTGATCGCTGCCAAGGCCGTGGCTCTGCATGAGATCCAACAGCCTGAATTCAAGGCCTACAGCGGCCAAGTGATCC
Organism: uncultured Holophagaceae bacterium; assembly: GCA_903927605.1. The sequence goes on along the minus strand of CAIYNT010000286.1, from coordinate 43,528 downwards.
GCAATGCCCATGCGCTGGCCAAGGGACTCCAGGACCGGGGTTGGCGTATCGTCAGTGGCGGCACGGATAACCACCTTTTTTTGGTGGATTTGCGGGACCACGGGTTGCTGGGTCACGAGGCCGAGGAATGCCTCCACCGCGCCGGAATGACTACCAACAAGAACGGCATCCCCTTCGACCCCAACCCCCCTCTCAAGCCCTCCGGTGTGCGCCTGGGCAGCCCCGCCCTCACGACCCGCGGCATGAAGGAGGAAGAAATGGACCATATCGCCCGGTTCTTCGACCTAACCCTCCGCCACCGTGCCGACGAAAGCACTTTCGCCCGCGTTCGCCAGGAGGTCTTTCATCTCACGGACCAATTCCCCATTCCGGAATAACATTCGTTCCATTCTGAACGGCCTGGCTGCTGCCAAAACGCCTCGCGTTTTGGCAGCATGTTTTTACGGGGGACGCCGATGACTCCGGCTGATGGGCTGTTCATCTACGGGACGCTGCGGGAGGGTGGCCCCAGCCACGCCTGGCTGCTGCGCACAAATCCAGAGGGCCTGACCCCTGCCTGGGTCGCGGGGCGCCTCTTTCACCTTCCCGCTGGATACCCCGCCCTCGTGCCCACAGCCGAACCCGGGGCACCCCCACCGGGCCCCGGGTGGGTGCGGGGGGACTTTGTGGGCTATGAAGATGAGGCCGACCTTGAATCGGCCCTTGCGGATCTGGACCCCCTCGAAGGTGTGGAGGAAGGTCTCTTCACCCGGGAAGTGCGGCCTGCTCTGCTTGAAGGAGGCCACCGCTACCAGGCCTGGGTCTATGTGTTCCATGTGGAACGTCTGCCCAGGCTGGAACGGGAGGCGACCGAAATCGGGAACGGGGACTGGACCCCCTATCTCTAAAGCAAGATGGTGCGGGCATGCCCGCACCGTCTTGCGCTCGACCTGATGGTTGGGCCTTTCCCTACAGATCCAGCTTGGGCTGTTCTCCACTTTCGTCGGGACCAGGATGGGCCACTTCAGCCTCGCCCAGGTCCTCCTCTTCATCCAGGGCCATGGCGCTGGCGTCGATCTTGGCGAGGCCCACCACCCGGTCGTCGGCGCTGGCGAGTTTGAGGAGGCCGACGCCCTGGGCGTTGCGGCCGGTTTTCCGGACCTCATCAATGAGGAAGCGGATGACCATGCCCTCTTGGCTGATGAGGAGGCACCCTTCCCCGGGCTTGACGAGCTTGAAGCCCACCACGTGGCCGTTGCGGACACCGGCGCGGATGTTGATGACGCCCGTGCCACCCCGGCCCTGGAGCCGGTAGTCCTGCAGCAGGCTGCGCTTGCCGTAGCCCTTTTCGCAGACGGTAAGCAGCATGCCGTGATCCTCGGTACTCTCGTCCGGCATCACACCTTCGGGAAGGTCCGGGAGGGCGTCGGCCACTTCCATATCCACGATGTGGTCGCCCTTGGCCAGCTTCATGCCCCGGACCCCAGTCGTGGCACGCCCCGTAGCGCGGATGTCCTCCTCTGGGAAGCGGATGGCCTTGCCCTGGGCGGTGGCCAGAACAATCTGCTGGTTCCCGGTGGAGCGGCGGACGGAGACCAGGGTGTTGCCATCCTCGATGTTGAGGGCGATGAGGCCGTTGGCGCGGATGTTGGCGTAGGCGGCCAGGCTGGATTTCTTCACCGTGCCATCGCTGGTGGCGAAGACCAGGGTTTCACCCTCGGGGAAATCCCGCAGGGCCATCAAGGTGACCACGTTTTCCCCGTCCTTCAGGGAGATGAGGTTCCGGATGTGCTTGCCCCGGGTGGAGGCAGCCGCCTCGGGCAGGTCATAGACCTTCAAGGCATAGACAATGCCCTTATCCGTAAAGGCCATGAGGGTGTCGTGGGCCTTGGTCATGAAGAGCTGTTCGACGAAATCTTCATCCTTGGTCTTCATGCCCACCTTGCCCCTGCCTCCGCGGCGCTGACGGCGGTAGGCGGTGAGGTCGGTGCGCTTGATATAGCCGGCCTTGGACATGGTGACGACCATGGGATCATCCGGCACCACGTCTTCCATGCGGATGTCGCCGGAATAGCCCACGATCTCGGTGCGGCGGTCATTGCCGAACTGGTCAGCCACCTGGTGGAGCTCTTCCTTGATGACCTTCATGAGCAGGCTCTCGTCAGCCAGAATGGCCTTGAGCTTGGCTATGGTCTTCTCGAGCTCGGCCAGCTCGTCGAGGATCTTCTCCCGCTCCAGACCAGTGAGGCGCTGCAGGCGCATATCCAAGATGGCCTGGGCCTGCACCGCCGAGAGGCGGAGGCTGGGATCCTTCTTGAGGGCGGCGGCGGTGGCGAAGGCCCCCGCCATGAGGCCAGCCTTGGCCTCCTCGGGGCTCTTGGCGGCCCGAATGAGCTTGATGACCGCATCCAGGTGGTCCAGGGCGATCTTGAGGCCCATCAGGACGTGGTGCCGCTCTTCGGCCTTCCGCAGCTGGAACAGGGTGCGGCGGGTCACCACCTCGCGACGGAAGCCGATGAACTCCTGCAGGATCTCGCGGAGGGTGCAGATGCGGGGCTGGCCATTCACGATGGCGAGCATGGTGATGGGGAAGCTGTTCTGAAGCTGGGTCTGCTGGTAGAGCTGGTTGAGCACGATATCGCTGGGCTCGTTCTTCTTCAGCTCCACCACTAGGCGGATGCCCTCCCGATCGCTTTCATCCCGCAGGTCGCTGATGCCGTCGATCTTCTTTTCGCGGACCAGCTCCGCGATCTTCTCGATGAGTGTGGCTTTGTTCACCTGGTAGGGCAGCTCTGTGAAGACGAGCTGCTCCCGGTCGCCCGCCCGCTTGATCTGCTCCACGTGGGACTTGGCCCGCACCACACAGCGGCCGCGACCCGTGCGGTAGGCATCCAAGACGCCCTCGGTGCCGAGCATGAGGCCCCCGCCCGGGAAGTCCGGGCCCTTGATGTGGGCCATCAACCCATCCAGGGCCAGGCCTGGCTGGTCGATGAGGTCCACGAGGGCGCGGCAGCACTCCCGCAGGTTGTGGGGTGGGATGCTGGTGGCCATGCCCACGGCGATGCCCTGGGATCCATTCACCAGAAGGTTCGGGAAACGGGAAGGCAGGACGAGGGGTTCCTCCATGCTGCCGTCGTAGTTGGGCCCGAAATCCACCGTGTCCTGGTCGATGTCGCCCATTAGCTCGTTGGCCAGACGCGACAGGCGCGCCTCCGTGTAACGCATAGCCGCCGCTGAATCACCGTCGATGGAGCCGAAGTTGCCCTGGCCATCGACCAGCACATGGCGCATGGAAAAGGGCTGGGCCATGCGGACAAGGGTGTCGTAGATGGCCGAGTCGCCATGGGGGTGGTACTTGCCCATCACGTCGCCGACCGTACGGGCGGACTTCTTGTAGGCCCGGTTCCACTCGTTGCCCGCCTCCTTCATGGCGAACAGCACCCGTCGATGCACAGGTTTGAGGCCATCACGGATATCAGGCAGGGCCCGACCCACAATGACGCTCATGGCGTAGTCCAGGTAGGACTTCCGCATTTCCTTTTCGATTTCCAGGGGTTCGATGCGATTCGGATTCATGTGTCTTCCGGTGTTCTACGTGGAACGCTGCTCGACAGGATTGTGAAACCAGGACTTAGATGTCGATGTTTTCCGCCAAGAGGGCGTTGGTCTCGATAAAGCGGCGGCGAGGCTCCACGGCATCGCCCATGAGAATAGTGAAGATCTCATCGGCTTCCACGGCATCGTCCACCCGGACTTGCAACAAGGTCCGGCGTTCAGGGTCCATGGTGGTTTCCCAGAGCTGCTCGGGATTCATTTCACCCAGGCCCTTGTAGCGCTGGATGCCAAGCCCCCGCTTGCCCTCCTCCATAACCATGGCCAACATGACCTCAGGATCAGAGAAGACCTGCTCCTTGCCAAGCTTGGTGCCCTCCTCGGCTTCCTCGTCTTTGTCCTTCGCGGACTCCTTGGCGTCCCTGAGGCGGCGGAGCCGCAACTCCCCCCCATGGAACCCGGCCAGCTCGAGCTTGAGCGCCGCCAGGCGACGGAACTCACCCCAGTGGGCCACCTGGCTGTCAATCCAGAGGGTGATGGGCCGGCTCAAGTGCATGCGGATCAGCCGGAGGCGGTGGCTGGCGGGAACGGTGATGGCGGGGTCTTCGCCTTCGGCAGCCCGTTCGGCGGACTCTGTGGTCTCGATCTCGCAGGTGCCAAGCCTTTGCTTGGTGATGGAGTTGGCCAGGTGTTCCAGGCCCTCTTGGCTTTCGAAGCGGTCGGCGTCCAGCAAGCCATCGGCCAGCAGGGCGTCCACCAACGGCCGGGCGTAGCCGCGACGGGTCAGCTTGCCATAGAGTTGCTGCACCTCTCCCCACTTCTTCAATTCGCGGACCAGGATGGCGCCCTTGTGCTCGCTGCCATCGGGTAGCGTGAGGCTCCACCCATCCAGGGCCTTGTGGAACAGGAACTCCTCGAGGGCCCGTTCGTCCTTGAGGTACTTCTCGGTCTTCCCCTTCTTCACCTTGTAGAGGGGGGGTTGGGCGATGTAGAGGTGCCCGCGCTCAACCAGTTCGGGCATCTGCCGGTAGAAGAAGGTGAGCAGCAGGGTGCGGATATGCGAGCCATCCACGTCGGCATCGGTCATCAGCACGATCTTGTGGTAGCGGAGGTTCTCGACCTTGAACTCCTCCTTGCCAATGCCTGTGCCCAGGGCCTGGATGAGGACGCGCAGTTCGTTGTGGCTGAGGATCTTGTCGAAGCGGGCCTTTTCCACATTCAACACCTTGCCTTTGAGTGGCAGGATGGCCTGTGTGGCGCGATGACGGCCCTGCTTGGCGCTGCCACCGGCAGAATCGCCCTCCACCAGGAAGATCTCACTGAGGGCTGGATCCTTCTCTTGGCAGTCCGCCAGCTTGCCTGGCAGTCCGCCTCCGTCCAGGGCGCCCTTGCGGCGGGTCAACTCCCGGGCCTTGCGGGCCGCTTCGCGGGCCCTGGCGGCCTCGATGGCCTTCTCCAGGATGGCCTTGGCCTCGCGGGGGTTCTCCTCGAAGAAGCTAGAGAGCTTCTCGTAGACGATGGTCTGGACGATGCCCTTTACCTCACTGGAAACCAGCCTGTCCTTGGTTTGACTGGAAAACTTGGGATCCGGGACCTTGGTGCTCACAACCGCCGTCAGCCCCTCACGCACATCCTCGCCCGAGAGGCTCACCTTGGCGCTCTTTAGGAGGTTGTTTTTCTCGGCGTAGGAATTGATAACGCGCGTCATGGCGGCCCGGAACCCCTCCAGGTGCGACCCGCCGTCCCGGTTGCGGATGTTGTTGGTGAAACAGTAGAGCGTCTCCTGGTAGGAATCGTTCCACTGAAGCGCCACTTCCACCGTGGTGTCCTGCTTCTCGTCCTTGATGAAGATCGGGGGCTTGTGGAGAACCACCTTGTTTCGATTCAGGTGCTCCACAAAGGCGCCAATTCCACCTGCATTCACGAAATCATGGGTATCTCCAGTGCGCTCATCCGTGATGCGGATGTGGACCCCCTGATTGAGGTAGCTCAATTCCCGCAGGCGCTGGCTCAGGGTCTCGAAACTGAAGTCGAGCACATTGTTGAAAACTTCCGGGTCGGGCTGGAAGCGCACGCGGGTGCCACGACGCGCGGTCGGACCGACCAACCTCAAGGGCGCGTCCGCCTTGCCCCTGGAGAAAGTCATGGCGTGTTCCTGGCCGTCCTTCCAAACCGTAAGCCAGAGTTTCGAGGAGAGAGCGTTCACACAGGACACACCCACACCATGGAGCCCGCCAGACACCTTATAGGCATTCTTTCCATCGGTGCTGGTGTTGTCGAATTTCCCACCGGCATGGAGCACCGTCATGATCACTTCGGCAGCGCTGCGGCCCTCCTCCTTGTGGATATCCACCGGAATACCGCGGCCGTCGTCTTCCACGGTGCAACTGCCGTCGCTGTGTAGGATCACGTCGACGCGCTTGCAGAATCCCGCAAGAGCCTCGTCCACGGAGTTATCCACCACTTCGTAGACCATGTGATGCAGGCCGCTGCCGTCGTCGGTATCGCCGATATACATGCCGGGCCGCTTGCGAACGGCCTCGAGGTCTCTCAGAACCGTGATGTTGTCGGCGGTGTAACTATCGGTTTCCAGGGGGGTGTGGACACGTGCGCTAAGGACTTCTTCTGACATCAAGACTCACTGGGTTGGTTTGGGTGAAATGCGGTGTTCTGGTGCGGGTCAGGCAGTGGCGGTGTTTGCGAAGCGGACGGGCATGAGGACATAGCGGAAGTTGAAGTCCTCCAGGCTGGGGGACATGAAAACGCCCTGACCAACCTCGTCTTTAAACTGATAGACCACCTCTTCGCCTGGTAACCGCTCCAGCAGTTCGGTGAGGTAGTCGATGTTGAAGGCCAACTCGAAGGGGTGCTCCTCCCCTGTAAAGGGCAGCGTGGCTTGGTTGACACCTTCGTCAGGATGCTGGAAGACCGTGCGCAGGTTGGGAAACTCGAAGAACAGGCGCACGTTCTTGTTGTAGTCGTCTTTTTTTAGTCCCACGAAACGGAGGGTGCGCAGGAAGACCTCTCGGTCCATGATCACCCGCTTCGGTAATTCGGCCGGAAGCACTTTCTCGTAGGCTGGATAATTGCCCGTCACGAGACGCGTGCTGAATTTCAACCCGGGCTGGTCAAGGTAAAGCGTGGTGCCATCCCAGCAGAGTTCTACTTCCCCCTCATCGCCCAGAAGCGTCGGAATGAGATCCAAGGCTCGTTTGGGCACAATCAGGCGGACCTCATCCTTCAGTTTTGTGTCACAGGGCACCTCAGCCACGGCTAACCGAAAGCCGTCGGTGGAAACCACACGGACGTGGTGTTTGGATAGATGCACAAGCACCGCAGAAAGCGTGGGTTTGGTGGCGTCTTTGCTCACTGCGATAGAACCCAACTGGATGGCCCGTTTGAAACGAAGCACCGGGATCTTCACGACCGGCAAGTCCTTCCCGGGGGTCGGAAGTTCTGGGAATCCTTCACCAGGTTGGATGTTGTGTTCGGAATTCATCCCCTTGGCCCGCAACCAAAGACGGCTTCCGGCATCCGGACATTCCAGGCTCAGAATTCCCTCGGGAAAAACACGCACGGTCTCAATGAATTTCTTCCCAGGTACTGCCATGGTCCATTGACCCTGGCCCTCGCCTGGGACCGTGGCCTCAAAAGCCAACTCCATGTCGGTGGCTTTCAGAATGACTTCTTTGGGCCGGACATCCACCAGGATGTGCTGAAGGATTGGAAGGGTCACTCGGCGGTCAAGAGCGTGCTTCAAGAGACCCAGCGTCCGGTCCAGACGATCCTTGGAAACCTGTAATTGAAGATTCATGAATCACCCTTGATGATGCTGAGGACCTGGGCAACCTGTGGAAAATCGTGTCAAAGCTCTATCCTACCTGAGTTTCACTGCTCATGACAGGCTGTGGACAAGCCCTGGAACCCTGTGGAAGGAATAGAAAGAATCCTTTTGTACACCCACCCCGAGTAGGCCTGTGGATCCATTTGCCCCCAAGCCTGTGGATAACATGATAATAACAATCAAATCAATGAATACTATTGAGCAAGGCTTGGACTAACCTGTGGAATTCAGGATCCCGCTTCATGCGATCTCTTACGGAATCAACGGCATTCATGACTGTCGAGTGGTGCATGTTGAAGGACCGTCCGATATCGGTAAATGGGGACGAGGCAATCTCGCGGGCGAGATACATGGCGACTTGGCGGGGAACAAGGATGGCCTGTTGGCGGGAGCGTTTCTTCATGAGGTCAACGAAGGACACATTGAACGTTTCCGCCGTCATTCGGTAGATGCGGTCTGGATGAATGGGCGCAGTGGGCTCCTCTCCGCTCTGACCCTGGAAGGCCGCGTGGGCCACCTCTAAGGAGGGTGGAACCCCAATCAGGCTGGCCTGGAAGATCACCCGCGTGAGGAAGCCCTCAAGGTCTCGCACGCTGCCCTTCGCCTTGTGGGCGATGAAGGTTAGGACATCCTCCGGGATAGGTGGAACATGTTGAAAATCCACATCCTCGAGTTTCTTTTTCAGGATGGCGATACGTGTCTCGAAGTCCGGTGGCTGGATGTCCGCGGTGAGACCCCATTTGAATCGGGTGATGAGCCGCTCATGGCAACCCTCCAGCCTTTGAGGGGGCTTGTCGGAAGTGATGACAATCTGCCTCCCGTGTTGAAGGAGGTGCTCCAGAATGTGGAAGATTTCCTCTTGAGTGCGCTCCATCTTTCCCAGTGTCTGCACGTCATCTAGCAGCAGCACGTCGTTCTGCTGGTACTTTTTGCGCATGGGCTCGGTGTTCTTCGCCCGGATGGCCACGGTCAACTCGTTGAAGAAGTTGTCGACCTTGAGGTAGACCACCCGCAGTCTGGGATCCCGCTCCAACAGGCCCTTCCCGATGCCAACCATGAGGTGGGTCTTTCCGAGTCCCGCACCGCCATAGATGAACAGTGGATTCATGCTGAGGGGCGTCGCAGCCTTGCCATAGCTGTCCACCACGGCTCTTGCGGCAGCGAAAGCCAGTTGACTACCTGGGCCGACGACAAAGCGATCGAGGGTATAGCGGTTGAACAGGTAAGGGAAGGAGATGGCCGTCGGCTCCGCCCCTGGTGCAGTGTGGGTCACTTTTTTCGGACTGGGTTTCAATTCTGTCGTGGGGGTGCCGTTGATATGGAATTCTAGCCGCAGGTCGGCCAGCCCGCCTTGAGCTAGCGCATCGTTGAATTCCTCGGGTAGTTGCTGCTCGATCCACAGCTTGGCTGCGGCGCTGGGCACCTGGATCCACAGCGCACCGTCCTTTACCCTTAGGGGTTCACAGGGCGCAATCCACTCCTTGAAGCTGGCCTCGGGCAACTGCTTGGATAATCCAAGGCGGATGGTGTCCCAGAGGGCTGTGGGATCGGCGGAGCGCATGGGTTCACCAGCAGGGGTATTACGGAGCGCGCACGCGTCGTCAACGGAGGGCGCAGCACACGCTCCGTCCACGCTGGCTCGCGGGGGGAACCCAAATCTAGCATCCCACCGTGGAGATGGGAGAGTGGAAATACCCTTGAGCCCGTGGGAACTCACTGATACCCTCAAAGGTTCGCCCTCCTCCCTGGGAGGAGCACCCCTAGGTGGAACCATGAAGCGCACCTTCCAGCCCAACAACCGTCGCCGCGCCAAGACCCACGGCTTCCTGAGCCGCATGAAGACGAAGAATGGCCGCTTGGTGCTCAAGCGCCGCCGCGCGAAGGGTCGCCACGTCCTGGCGCTCTAGCCCACTTCCGTGATTTACAAAGGCCGCTTCCGCACGGTGCGGCACCAAGACCACGCCGTTCCTGCACCCCTGCCCCGTCCCCTGCTGGGGCTGTCTTCGCGGCTGGACATCCGAGCCTGGAGTCGGCTGGATACAACCAGGCCAATGCTGTTGGTTACTTCGCCACGAAGGACCGGCGGCGCGGTGCAGCGCAACCGATTCCGCCGTCGTGTGAGGATGGCCTTTCTTGCCCAGGTGAACGCTCTGCAAGACCGCGCTTGGGTGGTATGGGTGCGCCCCAGTCGAACAGCGCCACCTCTTGACACGATCAGTTTTCAGGACATTGAAAGCCAGCTTCAACTGGCCCTGCGTCGTCTTACAGCCACGGATACGCCATGAATAATCGCAATGTCCTCTTCTTTGTTGTTGGCAGCATCGTCCTGCTTGGTGGCCAGTTCTGGCTGTCCTCTCGATATGCCAAACCCGCCCCAAAGGTTGAGATTCAGCAGCCGGTTCCAGTTGCGAGCAAACCCGTGGATACCCCGGCCCCGTTAGTGGCGCCCATCGCCCCGCCTCCCGAGGTTCAAACCGTTGGCGGACAGAAGGCTGCCGATCCCGCTACCGTCCACACCTTTTCCTCGAATGAGCTGGGTCTCACGTGGCAGGTAGCCACGGGGGCTCTCAAGCAGGTGATCTGGCGCCAGGACGGCACACCTTTCTTCCCTGAGACCTTTTCGGGTCTCGGCGCCCTGAAGGGTGCCGGATTTGAAACCGTGCGAGAAGATCACGGCGCGGGCGGTACGTCGATCATCTTCGAGAACACTGCTGGCGATCGTCTCAGCTATCTTGTGCCGATCCAGGGCCACAGCCTGAAAGTCGAGGCCGTATCATCACGCAATGCCGCCCTGCAGCTCATCGTGAACCCAACGACGGACGAGCCGGTGAAGCAGTTGGGCCGGGTGTTCACTTTGACCGAAAAGGGCATCGAGGCCGTGGCTTGGTCCGAGATGCTTCACGACCCCTTCTTTAGCTTCCTGGGTGCCAAGCGCAAGGTTCTCCCTCCCACCGCAGAGCGGCTGGGGTTGGACGCAGGTGTGGAGAAGGACGCAAAGAACCAGCGCAATCATTACTTCGCCGCGTTGTGGAAACTCCCCCGGCCCGCGGGACAGGATGCCTCGGGCTATGAGTTGCTCCCCCAGAACGGTCGACTCGAGGCCTCGCTGTACCTGGGCCCCAAACAGGCCGAACCCCTTCTGGCCTTCGAGAAGCCGTTCACTCAGGTCATCGACTACGGCTTCTTTGGCGCCGTGGCGCACTTGCTCTTCTGGATCCTGAAGAAGGTCCACGCTCTGGTGGGTAACTGGGGCTGGTCCATCGTGATCTTCACCTTCATCATCCGCGTTGTGTTCATGTGGCATTTGTCGGCCAAGCAGACCATTTCCATGCTCCGCATGAAGGACTTCGAGCCCCACCAGAAGGCCCTCCAAGCGAAGTACGAGAAATTCGGTAGTGACATGACCAAGAAGGCCGAGATGCAAAAGGAACTCATGGCCCTCTACAAGAAGAACGGTCACAACCCCATGGGTGGTTGTCTCCCTATGCTCCTCCAGATGCCCATCTTCCTGGCTCTCTGGTCCATGCTCAACAACGTCTTCGAGTTGCGCCACGCGCCCTTCTTTGGCTGGATCACAGACTTGTCCGCCAGGGATCCCTATTACATCTACCCGGTGCTCATGGGCGCCTCCATGTTCGCCCAGCAGGCCATGACGCCCGCTGTCGGTGATCCTGCCCAGCGCAAGATGATGTTGGTGATGATGCCCGCGATGATGACCTTCTTCTTTGCCCAGAGCTCGGCAGGTCTCGTGATCTACTATTTCGTGTTCAACCTCATCGGCCTTGCCCAGACCTGGTGGATCATGCGGACCTACCAGCCCCAGCCCATCACCGTGTAGGAGTCCGCCATGCGGAAAAGCGGCGCCAGCCTGGAGTCTGTCCCCGAGTTCATCGGCCGTTGGGGAGCCCACTTGGGTCTGGCCCTGGAGGCCCGCTTTGCGCCCTCTGGAGACGAAGAGGCCTTCCCCAACCGGGTGGCCATCACGGGTCCCGATGCCGCCTCCCTGGGAGCCAACCGGGGAGCAGCCCTGGACGCCCTGCAGTTCCTGGTCCACGAAGCCCAGGGTGAGCGGGAGGACCAGAGGTTGGCCTATCTGGACGTGAAGGGCGCCCGCCTGTTCCGCATGCAGGAGGTTATGGCGATGGGGCGCTTTGCCGCCGAAAAAGCCCGGGAACTGGGCAGTCACACACTGGGGGCGCTGAGCCCCCGCGAGCGCCGCTGGGTTCACCTGGTGGTCAGCCGCGAAGCGGGCCTTGGCACCGAAAGCGAAGGCACGGGCACCTTCAAGCCCGTAAGGGTCTTCCGGAAGTAGACTGGCAGGGTGCTTCCAGCCCCCGATCCCATCTGCGCCCCCGCGACACCCCTGCTGCCCGCAGCTGTGGCTTTGGTGCGAGTTTCTGGAAACGATCTCGGCCCCGTTCTGGCCCCCCTTCTGAGGTTGCCCGAACCCCGGAAGGCCTCGCTTCGAACATTGCGGTGGGATGGGTTCTGTGAGCGCGCCCTGGTGCTGTATTTCCCAGGGCCAGGCAGCTATACCGGAGAAGACTTGGTCGAACTTCAGACCCACGGCAACCCTCTCCTTGTGCGGCGGTTGTTGCGCCACCTGGGCACCCTGGGTGTGCGTCTAGCCGAACCGGGTGAGTTCACCCGCCGGGCCCTCTTGAATGGCAAGCAGGGGCTGCTGGAGGTGGAGGCCCTTCGGGATCTGGTCGCGGCCGAAACCGACACCCAGGTTCGAATGGCCCAGGCCCGGGCCGGCGCCCAACCCGGATGGATCACTGAAGCCCGTCAGGTGCTCACCCCCTGGGTGGCTCAGGCGGAAGCGGTTGTAGATTACGGGGAAGACGAAAAAATATCGTTGAATTTAAAAGACTTGGCTGTTTGCCTTGATCCACTTCGCACCCGGTTCCACGTGGAACACGTGCGCGCCCAGGCAGGTTGGCACCTGCGGGATGGCCTTCGGTTGGCCGTGGTGGGGCGTCCCAATGCTGGAAAGAGCACCCTGTTCAACGCCCTGGCCGGCGAGGACCGGGCCATCGTGACAGAAATTCCCGGCACCACCCGGGACGTCCTTGAGGTGCGGTGCGAGTGGCGGGGCCTGCCCTTGAGGCTCTTTGATACTGCGGGTCTCAGGGACACTGAGGATCCAGTGGAGCGTCTAGGCATGGCTCGCGTGGGACCACTTCTCGAGGCCGCTGATCTTGTCCTGCATCTGGTTCCAGCTGGGGAGCAGGCCTCCGGATTGATCCAGGCCACCCTTGCTCCATTCCTGGGCAAGGTGCTGGAGGTGAGAACCTTTTCAGACAAGACCTCGGCCCCGGGCGTGGCCGTGGCTGCAAACCTTGGAGACCTGGATGCCCTGGAGGCGGCACTTCAGGAGCGCCTGCTTGGTGGCTTGGCTCCGGACGCCTGTTTGGGCGCCCTGGCGACGGATCGACAGGTCGAACTGCTCGGGGAGTTGGTGAAACAAATGGACCTCCTGATCGATCTCAGCGCGGATTGTCCTCCGGAACTACCCGCATCCATGCTCCAGGGGGCCTGGGGCCTGCTTGCCAGGCTCACGGGCGAAGATCGGGCCGATAGCGCCCTGGACGCCCTCTTCAGTGGCTTCTGTCTCGGGAAGTAGACTCAGCCGAAGTAGACTGGGGATGGGAGCGACAATGAATTCCGGGTATGAATCGGTGATCGGGCTTGAGGTGCATGTTCAGCTCCGGACGCGATCCAAGATGTTTTGCGCCTGCCGAAACGTCACCGGGACCACCCCCAATAGCCAGACCTGCCCGGTCTGCCTGGGCCTTCCCGGTGCCCTGCCCGTGCTGAACACCGAGGCTGTGCGCATGGCCCTCACCCTGGGATTGGCCGTTCAGGCGAAAATCCAGCTAGAGAGCACCTTCTACCGGAAGCAGTACTTCTACCCGGATCTGCCCAAGGGATACCAGATCACCCAGGGCCCCGTGGCCATCGTCGAGGATGGCCACCTGGACATCCCTGGAGATGCCCGGGTACGTGGAGAAGAGGGCTCCGTGCGGATCCGCGTGGAGCGAGCCCACCTCGAGGAGGACGCCGGGAAGAGCCATCACGACATGGATGGGAAATCCAGCCATGTGGACCTGAATCGGGCTGGTGTGCCGCTCCTGGAAATTGTCGGGGCCCCGGATCTCCGAAGTGCACAAGAGGCCTCCGATTACCTGAAATCTCTGCATCGGCTGGTGGTGGGCCTCGGCATCTGCGACGGAAACATGGAGGAGGGCAGCTTCCGGTGTGACGCCAATGTGAGTGTCCGGCAGATGGGAGTGGCGGCCTTTGGAACCCGAGTGGAGGTGAAGAACCTGAATTCCTTCCGCTTCGTGCGACAGGCCCTGGACCACGAGATCGCAAGGCAGGTGGCCCTGTTGGAGAGGGGCGAAGTCATCCAGATGGAAACCCGGGGCTGGGACGCTTCCCTGGGCGTTACGAGGGGCCAGCGCACAAAAGAAGCGGCCATGGACTATCGCTATTTCCCCGAGCCGGATCTCCCCCCCCTGGTGATCGATGTCCCAGAAATCGAGAGGATCCGCAGGGCCCTCCCGGAACTGCCCGAGCGACGGATCCAGCGCTGGTGCGACGCTTACGGTTTGGGGCTGGAGGAAGCCCAGGCCCTGGCTCAGAGCCCGGCCTTCGCGGCCTACTTCGAAGCCGTGGCGGAAGGGAGTGGCTCGGGTCACGGCGCCGCCAGCTGGATGCTCGGTGAGGTCAGCCGTACCCTGAATGAGCGTGGAACAGGCATCGAAGCCTTTCCCCTCGCGCCAGAGTCCTTGGCGGAGCTTGTGCAGCTTGTGGAAACACGGACCCTCGGGTTCGGCACGGCGAAGGACCGAGTATTCCCGGCCATGCTTGCGAGTGAGGGGAGTGCGGAATCCATCATGGTCCAGTACGGGTTGGCCCAGGTAAGCGACCGGAACGTCATCGAGACCTTGGTAGCCCAGGTGCTGGCGGCAAATCCAGGGCCCGTGGTCCAAATCCAGGCGGGCAAGGAGAGCCTCAAGGGGTATCTGGTGGGCCAGATCCTCAAGGCCGGCCAGAGAAAGCTGGACGCAAAACTGGTGAACGAAGTGCTGTCCGAAGCGCTGGCCAAAAGCCGGACATGAACTCATCCTGGGCTCATGACGAATGAGATCCCCTCTGCCCTAGAGGCCTATCATCCCGGCGTGGTTCACCTCTGCACCAGATGTGGTTGTTCTGTGGTGGATGCGGTGGTGACACCTGGTGAACCCTTCCGCTGTGTGGACTGCCGGGGCCTGGTACCGGCGCCGGAAGACGAATTGACCCGAGCGGCCATGGAAGATCCCGGGACTTATGAAGCGCCAAGCGAGCGTCCCACGGTTTGGCGGCTCATTGTGGTCATTACCTTTGCCGTGGTGGCACTGGCCATCGTCTTCTGGAAGCGCTGACCCTATCCTGGGAGTCGGAGCCACCGATGCCCAAACCCTGGGGACCCACCACCACCGCCATCCACGCCGGGAAGCGCTTCAACCCGACCCGGGCCGTGACCACACCCATCTTCCAGACCTCAGTGTTCCAACTCATGGAGAACCGCGAGGGCGCTGAGTTCTCGGCCAGCATCGAGCCCCCCGCTTTCTATACCCGCTGGGGCAATCCCAACACTAGCGAGGTCGAGGTCGTGCTGGCGGAACTGGAAGGAGCCGAACGGGCCCTGGCGGCGGCTTCCGGCATGGCGGCGATCGCCCTCGTCTTCGAAGCCTTCTTGAAACCCGGTGACCACATGGTGGCCCCTGCCGCCATCTACTTGGGTACGGAACAACTCATCCGTCGCTGGGAAACCGAGCGGGGGCTGAAGGTCACCTGGGTGCAGGACACCTTGGATCTGCGTGAGTGGGAGGCTGCGATCCGGCCCCAGACCCGCATGATCTGGGTGGAGACCCCCCCCAACCCGACCCTGGTGCTGACGGATCTGGTGGGAGTGGCGACCATCGGAAAGCGGCATGGCATCCGCACCGTGGCTGACAACACCTTCTCCAGTCCCATCCACACGAAACCCCTTTCCTTCGGCATCGACCTTAGTGTGGCCTCGGCGACCAAGTATTTGGGGGGCCACTCGGATGTGGTGGCCGGGGTCATTGCCGGCCGCGAGGCGGATGTGGTGGCTTGCTGGCACCTATCCAAAATGTTGGGGCCCACCTTGGATCCCATGGCGGCCTGGCTTCTACACCGGGGCCTAAAGACCCTGGCCCTGCGCGTACGCCGCGCCTCGGACAACGCCCAAGCCCTCGCCCAGTGGCTGCTCTGGCAGCCTCATGTGGCGCGGGTGGACTACCCGGGCCTGACCAGCCACCCGGGCCACGAAGTAGCCGTGCGGCAGATGGAAAAGGGCTTCGGGGCCATGATCAGCTTTGAGCTGCGGGCGGGACTCCTGGCAGGCCAGCGCTTCTGCGAGGCCTTAGAGGTCGTCACCCGGGGGGTGAGCCTCGGGGGCGTGGAGAGCCTCATCCAGCACCCAGCCTCCATGAGTCACCTGAAGACCCCCGCTGAGGTGAAGGCTCGGCTGGGTATTAGCGATGGCCTGCTTCGCTTTTCGGTGGGTATTGAGGATCAGCCCGACCTCATTGCCGACCTGGAGAAGGGCTTCCAGGCCGCCGCGGAGGCCCGGTGAGACTTCACATCAATGGTGAGGCCCGCGAGGCCCCGGAGCACCTGGCCACTGTCGCAGACTTGGTGACATGGCTGGAACTCCCCGCCTTCGGCAGTGCCATTGAGTTGAACCACGAGGTCATCCGTCGTGCCAACCACCCGGCCATCCCCCTAAAGGAGGGAGATCAATTGGAGGTGGTGAGGCTGGTGGGAGGGGGCTGAACTCGGCCGCACCTTTTGCTGGCCCGACCTCCGGTTGCCGCCTGGGCCAAAGCTAACGCCAGACTTCCCAGCGCCCCGCAGGCCAGCGGGCGGAAACCTCAAGATGCCGAGTTTTAGGCATTGGAAGAACAAGGGCCGGTCCAAGGGCCGGGAGGTCACTTTGGAATCGATGGAACTCGTCCACCAGACCCTGGGATAAGAAAGCCGCGGCAAGGGTGCCACCCCCTTCCACGAGTACGCGCCCTACCCCCATGGCGGCGAGTTCATGCAGCAGATGGCGTAAGCTGCACCCCTGACCGTCTGGGGGCAAATGCAGATCCTCCACCCCCCGGAGGGGTGCAGGGTCCCCCGTGACCGCCCGGAAGATCGGCTGACCGGCCACGGGAATCCACGCGCGCGCAGAGGCCGGAAGCAGCCCATCCTCGTCCATGACCACCCGGGCGAAGCTGCGGTGAGGAGCGGTGGGAGCTGGCCAGCGGTCGGTCAGCTGGGGATCATCCACCTCGATGGTGTGCCGGCCGACTACCAAGGCCTCCGAGGCCCGCCGCAGGGCATGAGCCAGGCGCTGCACGTCGGGTGGGGTCACCTGGGTGGTCTGGCCTACGGGACCGAGGGATCCGTCTGATCCCAGGGCGAGCTTGAGCGCCACCCAGGGCAGTCCGGTGCGGATGAGCTTGAAGAAAGGGGCGTGAAAGCGGGCACAAGCCCCACCCAGCACACCCTCCTCCACGGCGATCCCTTGAGCCCGCAGGATCGCCACCCCCCCTCCATCCACCCGGGGGTTGGGGTCGCGGACGCCCACCACCACTCGGGTAACGCCTGCGTGGGTGAGCGCCAGGGTGCAGGGCCCCGTGCGACCCTGGTGGCAGCAGGGCTCGAGGGTGACATAGGCTGTGGCGCCCTTGGGATCCTCGCCCCGGGCTTCGGCGTCACGCAGGGCCATCACCTCGCCATGGGGATCTCCGGCGCGGGTATGGACGCCGGTTCCAATGACGCGATCCCCCTTCACCAGGATGCACCCTACGGGGGGATTCGGGCTCGAAAGCCCCACGCCTCGCAGTCCCTCGAGGATGGCGAGGGCCATGAATCGGGCATCACCCGCGAGGGTTGCGGGATCCGGCCAGGGACCTCCGGTGGCGAGGGCCCAGGCGGTCTCAGGGGTGAGGTCCAGGTCAAACATCGAGCAGACCATCCACGAAGGCTTCGGCATCGAAGGGGATCAAGTCATCCACGCCCTCGCCCACACCGACGAAGGCGATGGGGAGTCCCAGGCGGTCCAGGATGGGCACCACCACCCCGCCTTTAGCGCTACCGTCCAGCTTGGTGAGCACCAGATCGGTGACACCGGCGACCCGGGCGAAGGCCTCGGCCTGTGCCAAGCCGTTTTGCCCCGTGGTAGCGTCCAGCACCAGCAGGACCCGGTGGGGCGCCTCCGGAATCACCTTCTGGAGGCTGCGGCGGATCTTGTCGAGCTCCTTCATGAGGTGGTCTTTGGTGTGCAGACGACCCGCTGTGTCGATGAGCACCCAGGGTGTGCCCTTGGCCTTGGCGCTGCTGGCTCCGTCGAAGGCGATGGCCGCAGGATCACCGCCCATCTGGTTACGGATCACGGGCACGCCCGCCCGCTCGCCCCAGCGCTCCAGTTGATCAATGGCGGCCGCCCGGAAGGTGTCACCGGCAACCACGAGCACGGCTTCGCCCCGGGTTTTCAGGTGGGCGGCCAACTTCCCTAGTGTGGTGGTCTTGCCCACACCATTCACGCCCACCAGTAAAACCACCTGAGTGCCGGCGGCGATGAAGGCCTGAGCTGGGCTCCGGCTGAGGATCTTCAATAATTCATCCCTGAGGACGGCCTTGGGATCGATGTCGGAATCGCCCTTCAACTCGGTGCGCAGCCTCGCCATCAGTCGATCCACAGCCTTCACGCCCAGGTCCGCTTGAAGGAGCAGATCCTCCAGTTCTTCCAGTTGGGCTTCGTCGAGGCGCCGCAGGCCGAGTAGGCGGCCCATGGGCGCCAGCACCAACTCCTGGGTGCGCTTCAGGCCCTTCTTGAACTGGTTGAACAGGCCGCCCAGCAGACCCACGGACACCTCGCGAACCCCCAGTCTACCGAAGGGATGGGCCATTCCCGAGGAAGGAATCCCGCGGATGGTCGTGTCCTGGTCTGTAGGCGAGGCTACCTCGGAACCAAGAGCCCCCCCGTGAAGGATCTCCCCGGCGCCCCTGCCTGTCCCGGCCTTGGCCCCTGTCGTCTACACAAGCGCTCCGAAGGGGCTTACAGGCCCACTGGGGTATTGCGGGATTGAGTGGATCCGCGAGGTACCGCAGCCTAAAAACCTTTACCGCCAGCCCCTCGGCCGAAGCCACGCAGTGTTCCACGTGGAAATACGATAATAAGTTCATTTTTTACTTAACTTAGATCGTCGTGGCGTTTCGGGTCGCCGCCAGCCGATCAGCGCGTATTCGAAGACCTCTTCTACGTGCTTCACCGGATGGAAGCGAAGCTGCTTGCGCAATTCCGGATCGATCTCTTCCAGGTCCTTCTGATTGGCGTGCGGAATGAGGATGTCCTTGATGCCCAGGCGGAGGGCCGCCAGGGACTTTTCCTTGAGGCCGCCGATGGCCAGGGCCTCGCCCCGCAGGTCGATCTCGCCGGTCATGGCCAGGGTGTTCCGCACGGGGATCTCTTTGAGCACGGACAGCAGCACGGT
Source organism: uncultured Holophagaceae bacterium (assembly GCA_903927605.1). The sequence continues at coordinate 24,592 of CAIYNT010000286.1, read as the reverse complement.
GGCAATGGCGAGACCGGCGCTGGGACCGTCCTTCGGGATGGCGCCTTCGGGGAAGTGGATATGGATGTCCTGCTTCTGGAACACTTCAGGATCGATATGAAAGGCATCCCCCCGGCTGCGGATGTAGCTGAGCGCCGCCTGGGCGCTCTCCTTCATGACATCGCCCAACTGACCCGTGAGGATCAGTTGGCCCTTGCCCGGCATCCTCAGGGCCTCCACGAAGAGCACGTCGCCGCCCACGGAGGTCCAGGCCAGGCCTGTGACCACGCCCACCCGCGGGGCCTTCAGCCGCTCGTCCTGCAGGATCTTCACGGGCCCGAGGAGCTCGTGGATGCTTGTCTCGTCTAGGACGAGCTTCTTCTTTAGGCGGTTCTCGGCCACCCGGCGGGCCACTTTGCGGCAGATGGCGCCGATCTCGCGCTCCAACTGGCGCAGGCCGGCTTCCCGCGTATAGCCCGTGATGATGGCTTTCAGGGCCTTCTTGGGGATGGCCACCTGCTTGGTGGTGACGCCGTGCTTATCCAGCTGCTTGGGGATCAGGTGCCGCTCGGCGATCCCCACCTTCTCCTCCAGCGTGTAGCTGTGGAGGTAGATGATTTCCATGCGGTCCTTGAAGGCCGGATGGATGGGTTCCAGTTCGTTGGCATTGGCCACGAAGAGCACCTGGCTCAGGTCCAGGGGCACGTTCAGGTAGTGGTCGCGGAAGGTGTGGTTCTGCTCGGGGTCCAGTACCTCCAGTAGGGCGGCGCTGGGATCGCCGCGCATGTCCCGGCCGATCTTGTCCACCTCGTCCAGCATGATGACGGGGTTCATGCTCTTCACCTGGTGCAGGGCCTGCACGATGCGGCCCGGCATTGCGCCCACGTAGGTGCGACGGTGGCCGCGAATCTCGCTCTCGTCATGGACGCCGCCCAGGGAGATGCGGGAGTACTTGCGGCCCAGGGCCCGGGCGATGGACTTGCCCAGGGAGGTCTTGCCCACACCCGGGGGTCCCACGAAGCAGAGGATGGTGCCCCGAAGGTCGGGCTTCAACTTGCGCACCGCCAGGAACTCCAGCAGTCGGTCCTTGATCTTCGGCAGGCCGTAGTGGTCCTCGTCCAGCACCGTCTGCGCCTGCTTGAGGTCCAAGTTGTCCTCGGTCTGGATGCCCCAGGGCAGCTCGGTCATCCACTCCAGATAGGTGCGCGTGACCGCGGTCTCACTGGAATCCGGGTGCATGCGCTCCAGCTTCTTCAGGTTGCGCTCGATCTCCACCAGGGGTTCCTCGGGCACCTTCATCTTCGCGAGCTTGTCGCGGAAGGCGGTGACTTCCTCCGCCAGTTCCGAGCCCTCCCCAAGCTCCTGCTGGATGGCCTTGAGCTGCTGGCGGAGGTAGTACTCCCGCTGGCTCTTGTCCATCTCCCCACGGGCCTCCATGGTGATTTTCTGCTGGACCTCCAGCAACTGGATCTCGCGTTGAAGCAGCTCGTTCACGCGCTTGAGGCGCTGGCCAGGGTGGGCGATCTCCAGGACTTCCTGGGTCTGTTGGAGTTTGAGGTCCAGGTTGGAGGCCACCAGATCCGCCAGGCGGCCCGGATTGTCGAGGTTCCCCGCGATGACCAGCACCTCCTGGGGCAGCGTCTTCCCTAGGGCCACAGCCTTCTCAAGGGTCTGCTTCACGCTGCGCAACAGGGCGTCCTGCTCAAGATCTGGAGACTTCATTTCAGGTTCGGCTAGGGGTTCCACCCGGGCCTTGAAAAGGTTCTCCGTTTCGGTGAAGTACTCCACGCGGACCCGCTGGAGCCCCTGCACCAGGGCGCGGATACGGCCATCCGGCAGCTTCAGGACGCGCATGATGAGCGCCGCCGTGCCCACCTGGTAGAGGTCCTCGGGTCGGGGATTGTCCATCTCCGTCTGCTTCTGGGAAAGCAGCAGGATCATCCGGTTCTCGACCAGGGCGGTATCCACGGCGCGGATGGATTTCTCGCGGCTGATGCTGAGGGGCAGGATCACATAGGGATAAACCACCACATCACGCAGCGGCAGCACCGGCAGCTCTTCTGGTAGCTTGGGCGTTTCGTCGGGTGGGGGGGGCAGCAGGACATCATCGGCCACAGAAAAACCTCGGCTCTCAGGATAGCGCTACTTCTTGCGCGGCCTTGGGACCGGGGGCTCCGCTTCAGCGGGAAACAGGGCCTGGGCCACGGGTTTGATGGATTCAGACACCGGCGCAGACGGCTTGATCCTTGAAAGGGGCTCCTGCCCGGCGGGGGTCTCTTTGTGCATGAGGCCTTCCAGGGCCTTTACGAAATCTGGCAGGTCCTTGAAGTCCCGGTACACGCTGGCGAAGCGCACGTAGGCCACCTGATCCAGCCCCTTCAACTCGTCCATGATCAGCTCGCCTAGCTCTCGGCTACGGATCTCGCGATCAGGCCGCTCCATGAGCCGGGCTTGGATGTCCCCCACCAACTCCTCGATGCGCGCCAGCGACACAGGCCGTTTCTGGCAGGCCAGCAGCAGGCCCTTCATGAGCTTCTGCCGGTCGAAGGGCTCCCGGCGCGCATCTTTCTTGAGGATCACCAGCGGCACCTCCTCGACCCGCTCATAGCTGGTGAAGCGGCGAGCGCAGGACAGGCACTCGCGACGCCGGCGGATGGAGTCGCCCTCGCGGGACTCCCGGGAGTCCACCACCTTGTCCTCGAGGTGCCCGCAAAAGGGACAGCGCACGAAAGCCCCTAGACCTCAACCACGCGGGGTTCCATCACTGCTTCGCAGGTAACCGAGTTGGCTACGAAACAGTACTTGTGGGCTTTCTCGAACAACTCGACCACCTTGGCCATGCTGGTGCCACGGGGCACCCGGATGACCGGGCGGAGATGTACTTGGGTAATGCGTGTGACCTTGTTGACGGTGTCCAACACGGCTTCGGCATGGTCCTCATAGCTCATGACCCCCACCTTGGCTTTCGCACAAAGGGCCAGGAAGGTGAGCATGTGGCAGGTGGCAAGGGCAGATCCCAGCAGATCCTCGGGGTTCCAGCAGGCGGGGTTTCCGGTGTACTCCGGTGCGCTGCTCACGGGAATGGAGGGCTTCTGGTCATTGGAGAGCGTTGCGGTCCGGTTGTAAGTGGTGTCCAGGCTGTTGCCGGTCCAGGAGAGCGTGAGGGGGTAGCGGTGGGCCATGGAGAGCTCCTCGAGATGCCTATCGACAGGATGCCACAGCCCCACGTGCTAGCCTGGGGCGGCCTTCCGGAGCCCCATGCCCACGCCCGCCCGCATCCATGTCGCCCACGCCCTGCACGAAGTCTTCGGGGAGGGTGGTCGCGTGCCGGATATCTGGGACCGCGACCTGGGTGAGGATGCTCAGCTGGCCAAAGCCCTGCTCGGTCTCTGTCTCCGTCGCTGGGGGCGCCTCCAGGCTTGGGTGAAGCCTAAGCTGAAAGATCCGGACCGCGGCGTGCCCCTGGGCACCCGGGTGACCCTGGCCATGGGCTTGGCCCAGCTGGCCTGGCTGCCTGGCGTCAGCGACCATGCCGCCGTGAACGAGTCCGTGGACCTGGCCTCGGACCGCGACTTGGGGTTTCCGCCCCACAAGGGCCTGGTGAATGCCCTGTTGCGCCGGGCCGCCAAGGATCGTGCCGCCCTGGCCGTCGAGTTGGATGCCCTGCCCGCCAATCTGGACCGCGGCCCTGCCGCCGAGCAGGCCCTCAAGGCTGCCCTGCTTCCCCACCATGCCGAGGAGGAGCTCGAAGCCCTCTGGGCGCGGCTCCAGCAGCCCCCCAGCCCCGATTTCCGCCTACTGAAGGGGGAGGCGCCCGAGGGCCTGTTGCCGGAAGCAGCCCTGCCCGGTTGCCTTCGCCTCGCGGAAGGCGCGGCCTTTCCTCGCCCCTGGCTAGAGTCCTCCGGTGGCATGGTGCAGGACCGCAGCTCCCAGGCTTTGTTGGCCTATGCCTGGGAACGGCCCGTCACCCGCATCCTGGATGCCTGCGCCGCCCCTGGTGGCAAGACTACCACCCTGGCCCTCCACCATCCCGGCGCGGCGATCACGGCCTTGGAGGTGCACCCGAAGCGAGCCGCCAGGCTGCGCCAGACCCTGCAGCAGCGCGGCATTGCGGCCCAGGTGATCCAGGCGGACGCAGCGGAATGGCTTGAGGGGAGTGAATCCACCTTCGATCTCATCCTGCTGGACGCGCCCTGCAGCGGCAGCGGCACCCTGCAGAAGCACCCCGAGTGGCCCTGGCTCAAACACGAGGATTTGCCTAGGCTCACCGGCCTTCAGCGGCGCCTCCTCGCTGCGGCCGCGAATCGACTGGCCCCGGGCGGCCTGCTCATCTACGCCGTGTGTTCATGGCTGCCGGAGGAGTGCGGTTCGCACCGGGAATGGCTGAAAGAGGCTCGACCAGACTTGCGCCCGGCGAAAGTATGGCCTGCGGCCATGGGATCGGCCCAGGACGTCGAAGGCAGCGCCACCGCTTTCTTCAGGCCCCATCCCCTCCGCTGGACGGGCGAGGGTTTTCAGGGGTTCGCGGTTCGACGGGCTTGAGCCTGGCTGTCATGCCCCCGGGGACCCTGCTTCAAGTGGTGTAGCTGGGGGCATGGGCCGCGCCGAAGAGGCTCAGGTCATAGTCGTGGACAAGGTAGACGGGGGTCGCCCGCATGAGTTGATCCAGGTGTGCGCGGTAGTTCCGTTCGAAGCGGGCCATGAACCGTCTATCGAGGAAGTGTTCCTTGTTCTTGGCGGCGATGCCACCGGCGAGGAAGAGCCCGCCGGTGGGGAGGAACACGGCACAGAGCTCGGCGCAGATGCGCGCGTAAAGATCCATGAACATGGCCATGGCGCGGCCGCAGGCGGAATCTGTGGCGGCCTGGGCGGACACGGCCGCGGGCTGGTCGGCGTCGGGAAGGGACAGGATGGCCGTGGCGATCGGGGTCCAGGGAACACGCCGCGAATCCAGCAGGAAGCGGAAGATCACGACGAGCCCATGACCCGAAACGGCCATCTCGGCTCCGGGAGGGCCTGGAAGGCCCTCCTGCAGGTGCCGCCAGAGAGCCAGTGTGTCCTCGTCGAACACTGGCAGGCCAATGTGTCCCCCCTCACTGGGAAAGGCGCGGGCGCCCAGGGATGTACGTACTACGAATCCCACGCCGAGGCCCGTGCCGGCCCCTACCACCAAGGCCAAGCCCTGGGGGTCCGCAGCGGGCAGGCTGCCGTCGCCATGTGGCAGAGGTGTCACTCGAGAGGCGTCCGCCAGGTTGAGCTGAATGACGCCGCAGGACAGGGCGGTGAAGTCGTTGATCAGGTGGACAGGCATGTCCAGGTCCCGCTCCAACGCGGCCGCATCAATGTCCCAGGGCGCATTGGTGAGGTGAAGCCGGCGGTCCAGGACCGGGCCCGCCCCCGAGAAGCAGGCTCGGCTTGGGCGGACGGAGGGTTCCACAGTGAGGAAACGCTGGATGGGCCCCAGCAGGGAGCGCTCCTCTTGGGTGTTGAACCGCGCCTTGCGCAGGAGGCGGTACTGAGAACCTTCCGGGGTCAGGAGGGCCAAGTTGAGGTTGGTACCGCCCACATCGGCGGTCAGGACGGGACTGTCTACGCTTGCGAACACGGGAAGATCACCTCAACGAAACCCAAACAGGACAAGGGAAAGCCAGCCTCGACCCCGGAGGGCCAGCTACGAACATGGTGAAACGCCGTAGACACGGGGAACCAGGGGGTTTTCCGTGCGCACGGCGTTTCGGGGACCGACAAAGGATCGATAGATGGCTACTTCGCGATAACGCGGACCATTTCCAGCACCTTGCTGGAGTAGCCCCACTCGTTGTCGTACCACGACACGACCTTGATGAAGGTGCCGTCCAGGGCCATGCCGGCTTCGGCATCGAACACCGACGTGCAGCTCTCGCCGCGGAAGTCGGTGGAGACGACCTTCTGGTCCGTGTAGGCGAGCACGCCCTTCATCGCACCCTCGGAGGCGGCCTTCATGGCGGCGCAGATGGCCTCATAGGTGGTTTCCGTGCTGAGTTCGACCGTCAGGTCCACCACGGAGACATCTGAGGTGGGGACGCGGAAGGACATGCCTGTGAGCTTCTTGTTCAGCTCGGGGATGACCTTGCCCACGGCCTTGGCCGCGCCGGTGCTGCTGGGGATGATGTTCTCCAGGATGCCCCGCCCGCCGCGCCAGTCCTTGTTGCTGGGGCCGTCGACGGTTTTTTGCGTGGCCGTGGCTGCGTGTACCGTGGTCATGAGGCCGCGCTTGATGCCGAAGGTGTCGTGCAGCACCTTGGCCACGGGGGCAAGGCAGTTGGTGGTGCAGGAGGCGTTCGAGATGATGGCCTGCCCGGCATAGGCCTTGTCGTTCACGCCGAAGACGAACATGGGGGTGTCATCCTTGCTGGGGGCGGAAAGGATGACCTTTCGGGCGCCTGCGGCGAGGTGCTTTTCCGCAGTTTCCTTGGTGAGGAAGAGGCCAGTGGATTCAATGACGATATCCGCGCCCACCTCTCCCCACTTGAGTTCGGAGGGATCCTTGACCGCCGTCAGGCGGATGCGCTTGCCATTGACGACGAGCGTGTTCCCGTCCACGGCGACTTGGCCCTTGAAGCGCCCATGCACCGAGTCGAACTGCAGCATGTAGGCCAGGTAGTCCGGCTCCAGCAGGTCGTTGATGCCCACGACCTCGATGTCCGGGAAGTTCTGCACCGCGGCGCGGAACACCATGCGTCCGATGCGGCCGAAACCATTGATGCCTACTTTGATTGCCATGGGTGGTCTCCAGAAAAAAAGGGCCCTCATCCGGGAGCGCCTTGTGGACAGACGCTGTGGGGCACGGGGGCGCGAAAGCCTGATGGGCCAAGTCCATGATGGCCCACCGGCCGCCCGAGTCCAAGGGGCCCCTTGGGCCCAGCGGAGATGACCCCCACAGAAGTCCTTCAGCTGGAAAAGGTAGGCCCGGACAGATACCGGCTGCCTCAGGGCAGGTTGATCGGAATGTAGGGTGCGGGCGCGGTGCCGGGTTCGGCCACGACGGCACCGGCAGATCGGCGGGCGACGATGGAGGAGTCCACCCCCATGGTCTTGGGGAAAGTCCGGGGCCCGAGGGGCACACCGGGCAGTGTCCAAGGCAGGTGGGACCAGGGCTGATGGGCCGGACCAGCGGCATCGCTCTGGATCCCATCCGCCGCGTCGGCCGTGAAGCGCACCCCTACCGGGCCGAGCTGGCCCCGCATCCACTTGAGGGCGCCGCTGGACAGACCACTTTCGCGATTCTCTGTCGGATAGCCGCCACCCACATCGCCATGGGCACCGGGGAACAGCACCTGGACAATCCGGTCTTCGGGATCCCAGAGAGTGGGCACAAAGTCGTTGCGCCGCTCATCGAGGGCCACGGCGTGGAAAGCATGCTGGACCTTGGCGCTCAGCTTGGTGTCGGCGAACTTGAACGCATCCACCCGCTGGCCGCCGGCCACGTAGTCCGGAAAACCCATGGCACCCACCGTATCCCACACACCCACCGCCGTGATGGCGCCCACCGGGACCAGGTCTGAATCTTTGAGGGAATCGCAGGACAGGAAGGCCGGCAGATCCGAGACGATCTCGCCGAGGTGGGCCAGACTGAAGGGATTGGATAGGGTTGCTTGCCGATAGCGGTACCAGGCCTGGGCGCCGCAGCGATAGGCCTGCTCCTTGTCAGCGGTGAGGGCCTGGCCCAACAGACCCTGGGAGGCAATCAGCCCGGCCAGGGCGCGGGCCGTATAGGCACCGCGGCTGAAGCCTACGATGGCGATACGGTCACCGGGTGCGAAGTTGCGCGAGAGGAAGGTGTAGCCCCGGACAATGCGCGAGATGATGCCTGAGCCAAAGGCTCCACCCAAGAGTTTGATGATGGGGTTGCGGGAATCGCCCACGCCGTGGAGGTACTTGGCGACCTGGGTGGTGGCGCCCGCCTCCGTCAGTTCCTTTTCCTGTTCGTCGGCCAGCAGCAGGGAGTCCGGAGACAGCACCCCGTCCAGGCCCGTGAACAGCTTGTAGACGTTGGTGGGGTCCGCGGCCTGATCCTGGTTTTCATCCTCGTTCGGGTTGTTCCAGGTGCCGTCTGCACAGAACACGATCATTTTCAGCATACCCGCCTCCTTAGATGGGTGCCTCGCCGGATGGTCGGCCAAGGCACCCGTCCTCAGCCTGGGAGGACGTCACAGGTTAGATCCTTTTCGAGGTAGGCGCTCGTGTGGATGGGTAAAATCATGGAATTAATACACCTGGAGATACAATCGCCCTCCCCCACCTTCGATGGGCCTGAAGGGTGGGTTATACCTAAGGCTCGGTCTACTTGCCTGACGTCTGGACTCGCATCTGCTCGGCGATGGCTTTGAAGTCGTAGGTCGGGTAGAACTCCGTGCTGTAGGCCCCCCAGGCGGTGTCCTCCAGGATGCGGTTCACTTCCCGCAGTCGGCCCGCCGGCAGGCGCAGCGTCACCACCTGGCCGATGCCCATCACCACGTACCAGGACACGACCTCTACGCCTTGTGGCGGGAAGGTCTTGAAGAAGCCCTGCTCCTTCAATTGCTCATTGAGCTTCCCCAGGGGCCTCGACTGGTCATGCTTCAGGAAGATGGTCAACAGGAAGGTGCCGTCGCCCACGGGCGTGGGACTGGGCGTCGCCACCGGTTTCGTCTGAGCCACCGCCGGTATTCCGGCGAGAAGGGCCAGGGCCATCCCCAGGCCTGCGATCCACTTGGCCGCTTGATGCATGCAAGCCTCCTTGGTGAGGGTTCGAGTTGAGCGGGAGGTTGAGCAGATGGTCATGGATGGGATATGGCCCAGCTCATAGAAAAAATGGCAAAACCGGCAAAGACCTTGGCAATGAATTTGGATTTTGAAGACAGTTCCGGGTAGCTAAGTTCCAACAAATTACCAAGGCCCATGCCCAACACAAAAACGGACATCAAAAATATAAAGCTGCGGGGGATAGGTGGTTGCTGACTCTTCACTAAAACAGCGACACCAAGGACAAGACAGATGCTTCCTCCGATGGTCAGGGACCAGTTAAGAACTCGGGAGCCGGAAGTCGCAGGGTTGGGAGACATGATGGATGCCAAAGAGTTAAGCGAACAGATTGGTAGTGAAATTGGCTCACCCGTGATGGAAGCAATGGGGCAGCGTACTAGGAAAACCGGGAGACTGGATGGGCTCCAGCAATCAGGGCGCCCCTAAAAGAGCCAGATGGAGTCACCCGCATGGCGCGTGTGGAGGTTCCCGGGCCTGCACCTGCCCGTGATCAGACTCGTGGTGAGCGTCCCAGTTCGAACTGCACGGCCCCCAGCAGGGCCACGGGAGCGGTGACGGCGCGGAGGATGCTGCGACCCAGGCTGACGGGCTGCCACCCGGCGGCGGAAAGGGCCTCGAATTCCTCGTCGGTGATGCCCCCCTCGGGACCGCTGGTGAAGGCCAGGGTCTCGCGGTCCAGGGCGGGATTCGACTGGCCCGTGGCCAGCTCGTAGGCCACCCACTTCTGGGGTGCCTTCCAGCTGGGCAGGGCTGCGAAGGGCATGGGGGGGCGAAGTTCGGGCAGCCGGTTGCGGTGGCTCTGCTCACTGGCGGACTGGATGATCCGGGCCCACCGTTCCAGGCGGGCGGCGGTCTTGGCGCCATCGAACTCGCTGCGCTGGTAGACCACGGGCTGGATGAGGGTGACGCCCAGCTCCACCAGGGGTGGCAACCACTCGTCGAAGAGGCTGAGCTGGGCCGGAAGCGGCAGGCAGGCCTGCAGCCCGATGGGCGGCTCGCGGTCCTCCCGCAGGGGCGCGACGAGCCGGGCCACGGCCTGACCTCGATCCAATCCGGCGAGATCCGCGGTCCAGGCCTGATCCCCCAGGATCAGTTCCAGCGCGGCACCGGGCTTCAGGCGCAGGGCCTTCAGGTGTCGGGCGGCCTCGGGGCCGAGAGGCACCAGTTGGCCCTCCAGGGTCGGCAGGGCGTCCAGGAACAGGCGGGGCAGGCTCATGGGGACATGATGCGGGAGTCCGTGGTTCTATGCGAGGCAGGCTGCATCATCCCTGGCCAACCAGGAGGCAAGGTTCCACGGCCAGGGGCTTCAACCCTTTATGAATCACTGGGGTCAATCCAGATATCCATCTGGCATGGGACATGAATAGGAACCCCGGGCCGATGCCCCCAACCTGAAAAGGAAACCCCATGAACGCTCGTCGTCTTTCCGCCGCCATCTTCGGATCCCTTCTCGTGGGCGCCTCCCTCTTCGCCCAGGCGCCCCAACCCAGCACACCGACCACCAGCACTCCCGGACGGGTTCAGCACGAGGAGAACCGCGCCCAGCGCCAGCAGAAGCGCATCACCCAGGGCGTCGCCAGCGGGTCCCTGACGCCCAAGGAGACCGCCCGGCTGGAGCGCCAAGAAGGAAGGGTCAACAAGAACATCGCCAAGGCCCAGGCCGATGGCAAGGTCACGAAGAAGGAAGCCGCCAAGCTCCAGAAGGAGCAAAACCGTGAGAGCCGACGGATCTATCGGCAGAAGCACGACGCCTAGAACGTCAAGTAAGACCATGCGCTGCAAAAGTCGATGGGGCCCCGGTGCGGGCCCCATCTTGTGTGAAGGGGCGGGAGCTGGGGTTCTGTAACAGGCTCCTTTCCAACCCAGATAAGCTGGTGGCTCTGGAGGACCCTTGGTCGACGCTCTGCTCCAAGCCGCTCCCTGGTGGGCTTGGTCTGGATTCCACGCCTTCGTGTTTCTGATGCTGGCTCTGGATCTGGGCGTCTTCAACCGTCGTATCCACGCACCTACCATGCGCGAGGCGGGTGTCTGGAGCGCGGTGTGGATCGGCTTGGCGCTGCTCTTCAATGGCCTAATCTTTCAGGCGGAGGGCTCGCAGAAGGGCCTGGAGTGGTTCACGGGCTACGTACTGGAGAAGTCCCTCAGTGTGGACAACCTGTTCGTGTTTGTCCTGGTCTTCCAGAGCTTCCGGGTGGACCTGCGCCACCAGCACCGGATGCTCTTCTGGGGTGTATTGGGCGCGCTGATCATGCGGGCGGCGATGATCCTGGCCGGCACGGCCCTGTTGAACCGCTTCGAGTGGATGATGTATGTCTTTGGGGGCTTCCTCATCTACACCGGCCTGAAGATGCTGCTGGTGAAGGAGGAGGCGGTCGATCCCGCCCAGAATCCCATGGCCCGGGCCTTCCGTCGTTTCGTTCCCTTCGATGAGTCCGGCGGCCACGAACGGTTCTGGGTGGTGCGCAAGGGCCGGCGGCTCGCCACCCCCATGCTCCTGGTGCTCCTGACCATCGAGATGACGGATCTGGTCTTCGCCGTGGACTCCATTCCCGCCGTGCTGGCCGTGAGCCGCGATCCCTTCGTGGTCTACACCTCCAATATCTTCGCGATCCTGGGTCTGCGGAGCCTCTACTTCGTACTGGCCAAGATGATGGACCGCTTCCACCGGTTGAAGACTGGGCTGGCCGTCGTCCTGGCCTTCGTGGGCCTTAAAATGTGCATCGTCCACTGGCTGCCCATTCCCGTGCAGTACAGCCTGCTGGTCATCGCGGCCGTGCTGGCGGGCAGCGTTGTCGCGAGCCTGGCCTGGCCCGCTGAACAGGATGGAGCCCCATGATGGTCGTCTGGCGCCACAGCCTTGAAGCCGCCCCGGTATCCGGACCCTTCGTGGTGACCCTCGGCACCTTCGATGGTGTCCATGCGGGTCACCGGGAGCTGCTGCGGGTCGCCTCAGGTCGGGCGAAGGCGCTGGGACAGCGGGCCGCGGTGGTGACGTTCGATCCGCATCCCACCCTGGTGGTGGCGCCCCAGCGCAAACCGAAACTCCTCATGACCCTGGAGCAGCGACTGGCCGCCTTCGAGGCCGAGGCCATGGACTTAGCCTGGGTGATCCCCTTCAGCCGGGCCTTCTCCGAACTGAGCCCCGAACGATTCCTGGATCGCATCCAGCACGTCCTGTCGCCCGTGGAACTGCATGTGGGTCGGGCCTTCTGTTTTGGCCGGGACCGAAGTGGCAACGTGGGAACCCTGGAGGCCTGGGGTGCGGCCCATGGCTGCCAGGTGCATACGCTGGCCCTGCGGGCCCCGGATGGCGGACGGCTCTCCAGTACGCGGATCAGGGAAGCCCTGGACCAGGGCGAGGTGGGGGCGGCCTCGCAACTGCTCGGTCATCCCTACGCCCTGACCGGTGTGGTGGTGGAGGGAGACCGCAGGGGCCGCCACCTGGGGTTCCCCACGGCGAACCTCGCCTGGGAGCAGGAACAGCTGCCGGCCTTTGGGGTTTATGTGACGGAGGCGGTGCTTCCCCACCACGGGGGTTCCCACATGGGCATGACGAATGTTGGCGAGAAACCCACCTTCGATGGTCAGCGCCTCACGGTGGAAACCCACCTGCCAGGCTTTGAAGAGGACCTCTACGGCGCCCGCATGGAAGTGCGATTCCTTCACCGCCTTCGCGGGGAGGCGAAGTTCTCGTCGGTGGACGAGCTGAGGGATCAGATCGCGAAGGATGTGAACGAGGGCACGGCCTGGTGGAAAGCACATCACACCTGAATCGTAAGTGAAAGGCGTGAAGAGGGCGGGTAATCGATGCGGCGAGTCCGACGTCAACTCGCGGCGTCCACCCGCCAGCGGGTGAGGGGACGCTCTGCCAGATCCCAGATCTGGACACCCAAGGGCAGGCGAGTCACGCCCAGACGCTGTCGAATTTGCGCTTTGGCGGCTTCCAGGCTATCGGCCTCGATGGGGCCATATTCCATGAAGAAGCCGCTGAGCTTGTAACCGTAGGTGCGAAATGAGGTCCGCATGGGGGCTCCATCTGTCCCGTTTATCCAGTATTCGTTTTATTTTCGCATTTGTCAAGATGGATGGCGAAAAAAATTAGGTGGCCAGGGCAGGCTCCGTCCATTCAGGGTCCGGGCGAGAGGTAGACACCAGCTGTCGAATCCGGGAAGGCTCAGCGGAACCGAAGTTCCACGCGTCCCTGGAAAGGCAGGTCAAGGGGCCGGGGCAGTGGGAGAAGTCCTGGCCGCCGCAGTCGTAGCGGTGGACATAACCAGGGTGCTCCCAGCGATCAGTCCAGCGACGTCCCTCCCAAGGACGGCAGGGGGCGAAGCGGGGCTCCGTGACCACCACGATGCGGCGAGAATCGCGCCAGTGGTCATGGGCAGAGAGCGGGATGGCCGCGAGGGTGATGAGGGCGAGCAGAGACAGGTGTCGCATGGTGCCTCCTTTGGGGCGAGATGGCTTCAATCCCACACCACAGAGGTATCACATCCCATGCCAGGCATTGAAAGCCAGTGGACACGGGCTTTTGCGTGTCCAGGGTTACCGCTCATCCACAGGAAATGCAACGTGCACTTGCGATGGTGTGGCAAGGGGCGACACAGTCAGCTTGACCGGTGATCAGCGAGGGATCCATGCTCTGCGGTAACCTGGGCCATGCCCCATCTTGGCCCGCTGCCCACTTGGTCCTTCGCCCTTGGCGTCACCACCTCGCTTTTCTCCGTGCTCAACCCCATCAGCTCTGCCGCCATTTTCGCCAGTGCCACAGTGGGCATGGATCGTCTGGCCCTGCGCCGCAGCGCCCGGAAGGCCTCCCTCACCGCCGGAGCGGCCATGCTGGCCTTCGCGCTGGTGGGCCAGTTCATGTTCAGTCTCTTCGGATTCACAGCTCTGGCCATGCGTTTCGTGGGAGGCGTCCTGGTGCTGTACCGTGCCATCGGGATGCTCTACGGCGAGGATCCCCGTGAGCGAAGCACTGAGAGCCAGAAGGCCGAGGCCAGCCGTAAACTGCCGGAGGACTTTGCCATTATCCCCTTCGGCATTCCGCTGGTGGCGGGCCCGGGCACGATCTCGACGGTCATGGGCATGATCGTGGGCCTTGGCTGGCTGGAGTACGGCGTGGTGCTTCTGGCCATCCTTTTGAACACTTGGATCATCTACCTCTTTTTGCGCAAGGCCCCTGCCGTGTTCTCGCGCCTGGGTGCCATCGGGACCAATGTGGTGAACAAACTCATGGGCCTCATCCTCGCGGCTGTGGCCATGCAGTTCCTCATCAATGGCGTGAAGGCCCTCTACATCGAGATGCAGCAGACTGCCCCGGCAGCCATCGTTTCGACGAAGTAGCTATTTAAGTGCAGCCTCGATGGCGGCCTTCAGTTCGGGGCTGTCCGGCGCCACCTTGCTGCTGAAGGCCTGGATCACCTGTCCGTCCTTGCCGACGAGGTACTTGTGGAAGTTCCAGGCGGGTTCTCCGTGCTTGGCCGTGAGGAACTGGTATAGCGGGGCCTTGCCGGCGCCCCTCACCTCAAGCTTCTCGAAGAGCGGAAAAGTCACACTATAGTTCTTCTGACAGAAGGTCGCGATCTGCGTCGCAGAGCCCGGCTCCTGCCCGCCGAACTGGTTGCAGGGGAAGGCCAGCACCACCAAGCCCCGGTCCTTCTGCTCGGCGTAGAGCTTTTGGAGTCCCGCGTACTGGGGCGTGAAGCCGCATTCGCTGGCCACGTTCACGGCCAGCACCACCTTCCCCTTGTAGGCCGCCAGGGACTGGGGCTTGCCATCCAGGGTGTTGAGTGTGAGGTCGTAGAGGGACACGGGAACCTTCCTTTCGGCTGCGGGCAAGGCCAGGGTGGCGAGGAGGGCAAGAGACAAAGTTGAACGCACGGTGGCTCCGGGATTCAGTTCTTGGGTGCCGTCCAAGGGCTCCACGTTCCATGGCAGGCCGAGACTTGAATTGAAAGTGAGTCGAACAAGACACCAACGATCCAGAGAATGCTGGGACTTTGAGGGTTGTATATTGGACATTGGATTGAAGCAGATCCCCCGGATGTCCTCTATGCACGAGCCGGTCAAGCTCCACCTGAAATCGTCGTCGGCCACTACCGGAGCGCTACGGGTGACCATCCTATACGCTGGGTTCTCGGGACTTTGGATCCTGCTTTCTGATCGGGCCGTCCAGGCTCTGGTGAGCGACCCGGCGACCATGACTCTCGTGAGTATCGCGAAGGGTTGGGTGTTCGTAGCGGTCACTGCGTCCATGCTCTTCGTCCTGGTGAAGCGCCTGGTGGATAGTGTCGCCAGTCGCGAAGCCAAGCTGCAGACGCTCATTCACGCCATTCCCGATCTGGTATGGCTGAAAGATCCCGCAGGCTTTTACCTGAGCTGCAACGGCGCGTTTGAAGAGGTGTTCGGGGCCAAGGAATCCGAGATTGTCGGAAAGACGGACTACGACTTCATCGCACGGGAGGAGGCGGATCTCTTTCGTCAGAATGACCAGGAGGCAGTTGCGGCAGGTGGAACCCGGCAACAGGAAGAGTGGGTCACCTTGGTTGCAACCAAGCAGCTGCGGCTGTTCGAGACACTCAAGACCCCTATGTTCGATGTTGATGGTGCCCTCATCGGGGTGCTGGGCATCGGGCGGGATATCACCGAGCATCGCAAGCTGCTCAGGGAGCAGGCAAGGCTACAGGCCCAGCTGCACCAAGCCCAGAAGATGGAGTTGGTGGGTCGCTTCGCGGGCGGCGTGGCCCACGATTACAACAACATGCTGGGGGTGATCCTTGCCAACGCAGACTTGGCCCTGTACCAGCTACCCTTGGACCACCCTGAGCGCAAGCACCTGGAGGAAATCACGCGGGCGGCCCGACACTCGGCGGACCTCACAGGCCAATTGCTGGCCTTTGCCCGCCAGCAGCCGGTGGATCCCCTTCTGGTGGATCTCAACGAGGCCATGACCGGAATCCTGGGCGTACTGGGGCGGCTGGTGGGGCCCGAGATCCAGCTGGTCTGGTCGCCCGGGGTGGGTACTTGGAAAGTCATGATGGATCCGACCCAACTCAACCAGATTCTGACCAACCTGGTGGTGAACGCCCGCGATGCCATCGTGGGGCCCGGACGAATCGAATTGACCAGCTGCAACCGGACCCTGACTCAGACAGACTGTGCGGCACTGACGGAGGCGGTTCCCGGCGACTATGCCTGCCTCAGCGTCAGGGACAGCGGCTCAGGCATGTCACCCGAACTGGTGGCGCAGATCTTCGAGCCGTTCTTCACGACCAAGCCTGCGGGCAAGGGCACAGGCCTGGGCCTGGCCATGGTCCACGGTGTCGTGAAGCAAAACCAGGGCACTATCCAGGTGGAGAGCGAACCGGGTCGCGGTACCTGTTTCCGGATTTTCCTGCCAAGAGTCTGACGGGGCTACTTCCTCAGCTTCAGCAGGTCCATGACGATCACCAGGGCCATCAGAGAGGCCAGCAGCAGGAAGCCGCCGGTGAGGATCTTCTCCTTGAGTTCGATGGTGAGGTCCCTGCGGCGCAGCTTCTCATAGGTGAGCAGGGCCATGTGGCCACCGTCGAGGGCGGGGATCGGCAAGGCATTGAGCAGTCCCAGCTGCAGGCTGATGGCACCGCACATGAAGAGGAAGACATCCCAGCCAGTCTTGGCGGCGCGGCTGCCCTGGCGGATGATGCCAATGGGCCCGGACACCTCGGAACTCTTGGCCTGGAAGCTGATGAGGCGCTTGAGGAAACTGAGCACTTGGCCACTCATGCGCCAGGAGGTGGACACGGCATAGCGTCCGCCGGTCAGGATGTCGCCTGGACGGAGGGTGCGTCGCTCCAGAGGCGTGGACAGCGGTGCGGGCATGAAGCCCAGGCGGCCCTTGCCGCCATCGAGTCGCGGAGTAAGCGGGAACTCCAGCGGCACGCCCTCCCGGGTGATCTGGAAGGGTACGGGTTGGCCGGGATGGGCCTGGATGTAGGCCACGGCCGCCTCCCATTCCACGGCCGGGAAGCTCAAATCCCCGATGCCCCGCAGTTCGTCGCCCACCTTCAAGCCACCCTGTTCGGCGGCGCTGCCGGGCACCACCTCGATGACGGTCCAGGATTCCTGGACCTTGGTCACGCGGGCCTGGTCGGCGCCGATGAAGGTGAACAGGATCAGGGTGGTGGCCAGATTCGCCAGGATGCCGCCACTGTAGAAGAGCATGCGCTTGGCATAGGGCTGCTGGAGGAAGCCGTAGGGATCGTCAGCCCCGGGCTCTTCGGGATTGAAGCCCGCGAGCTTAACGTAGCCGCCCAGGGGCAGGAGGGAAAGACGCACGTCCGTCTCCCGCCATTTGAACCCAAAGAGGCGGGTTCCAAAACCCAGGGAAAAGACTTCTACAGGCATCCCCATGTACTTGGCTGCCAGGAAGTGGCCGCCCTCATGCAGGAAGATCAGGCCGCCAAGCATGAGTACAGGGCCCCAAAAGCCCACGCCGGGCCACTTGAAGGCCACCACGGAGACAAGGGCGAGGGAAAGAACGAGGGAGAGGCGCTTCATGGACATCCAGGCTGAGCGTTCGGATAGGCGCTTTAGGGTCGGGTCCGGGCTTGGACCCACCCTTCAGCATGACGCCTTGCGGTCCTGTCTGCATCCAGCACTTGGGCAAGGGACCCCAGTGGCGAGGCTGGGATCCCGGCAAGGATCTCCTGGTTGCAGGCCTGGATGTCCCAGAACCCAAGACGGCCTTGGAGGAAAGCGGCCACGGCCACCTCATTGGCGGCATTCAGCAGGGCCGGGGCCGTGCCGCCCTCGCGCAGGGCCTGGAAGGCTAGGCCCAAGCAGGGGAAACGCTCCAGGTCGGGGGCCTCGAAGGTCCATTGCCGGGCCTCATCCCAGGGATAGGGAGCCACGGGTCCCGGCTGCTTGTCCGGGTAGAGCAGGCAGTACTGGATGGGCAGTTTCATGTCATTGGCACAGACCTGAAGCTGGTAGCTGCCATCGTGGAAGCCCACCATGGCATGCACCTGACTCTGGGGGTGGACGGTCACGGCCACCTGGTCCGGCGAGAGGCCGAACAGCACGGAAGCCTCGATGACCTCCAGCCCTTTGTTCATCAAGGTGGCGCTGTCAATGGTGATCTTCGGTCCCATCTTCCAGGTGGGGTGGTTCAGGGCCTCATCAATGGTCGCAGCCTGGATGCGCGCCAGGGGCCATTCGCGGAAAGGTCCGCCGCTGGCGGTAATGCGGACCTCGCGGATGGTCGCCGGATCACGGTCCGATAGCAGCTGGTGCAGGGCCGCGTGCTCGCTGTCCACGGGCAGCAGCTCGCCGCCGCCGGCAAGGGCCGCCTCGTGCATGAGGGCCCCGCCGACCACCAGCGATTCCTTATTGGCCACACAGACCCGGCGGCCGGCGCGGAGGGCGGCCTCCGTACTGGCAAGCCCGGCGCTGCCTACGATGGCGGCGACCACCGTATCAACCTCTGGGTGGAGGGCGCAGGCCAGCAGGCCCTCGTCGCCCCAGTGCAGTTCCGGTTGGTAGGAAAGGCTGGAGCGGAGCCATCCCGCATCCTCCTTCGTCCCCATGGACACGCAGCGAGGTCGGAATTCCTCGCATTGGACCTTCAGCAGATCCCGGTTCCGTCCGGCCGCCAGGGCCACTACCGACAGCCGCTCAGGGTGGGCCCGTACCACATCCAGCGTGGAGATGCCGATGCTCCCCGTGGAGCCGAGGACCGCGAGGGTTCTCACCTAGTTGAACCCATGTACGAAGTGGACGTAGGCATAGAGCACCGGGGCGGCGAAGACGAGGCTATCGATGCGGTCCAGCATGCCGCCATGGCCTGGGATGGCCACGCCGCCCGCGTTGGAATCCTTCACGCCGGTGCTGCGCTTCCAGGTGCTTTCCACCAGATCCCCCAGCTGACCAACCACGCCTAGGAGTAGGCCCAGGGTGACCACATCCACCAGGGTCCACTCAGTGCAAACGGTGGCCTTCATGAGGAGGGCGCCGATCAAGTTGCCACCCAGGTTGCCGAGAGCCCCCTCCCAACTTTTCTTGGGGCTGACCTTGGGGGCCAGCTTGTGTCGTCCGAAGTAGCTTCCTACGAAGTAGGCGGCAGTGTCGCCGAACCAGGTGATGATGAAGAGGGCGAGAATCAATCGGCTGCCGGTCTTGTGCAGCGTGCCTTGCAGCATGAAGAGCTTCAGCTGGAAACCGAGACCCAAACCCAGGTAAAGGGCCCCGAGCCAGGTGATGGCCTGGCTCGGCAGGGCCTCCTCCAGCTTCGAGTCGAAGAAAAGGGCCCCGAAGTGGATGAGGAGGGCCCCGCCGCTGAACACCAGCCACAGAGGAAGAGGATCGTGGTTTCCGGTGGCCAGGAAGAAGTGGGCGAGGATGCCCCAGGCCACCAGAACGCCTGATAAATGAGAAGGGTTGAAGCCACGCACTCGAGCCATGAGGGTCATCTCGCGAACCCCCATGACAGTCGCCAAGGCCATGACCGCCAGATAGGTCCATGGAGCCCAGGGTGCATCGCCGAACCAGAGAAGGCTGAAGAAGAAGAGGCCGAAGACCAGGGCCGAGGTGATGCGCACGGTCAGGTTCCTGGTATCCACCTTGGGTGTGGTCCGCTCCATCAGATCCCCCCGAAGCGCCGTTCGCGCTGCGTATAGTCCTCCAGCGCGTCCCGCAAGTCTGCGGGGCCGAAATCCGGCCAAAGGAGATCCGTCATGTAGAGCTCGGCATAGGCGGATTGCCAGAGCAGGAAGTTGGAGATGCGGTG
Organism: uncultured Holophagaceae bacterium; assembly: GCA_903927605.1. Next base: position 5,061 of record CAIYNT010000286.1, on the reverse strand, counting down.
CTCCCCGCTGGTGCGGATGAGCAGATCCACATCAGGTATGCCCGCGGTCCAGAGTCGGGCCCCCAGGGCGGCCTCGTCGATCGCCTCGGGGTGCAGACCATCCTCCACGCAGCGCCGGGCGGCCTGGGCCAGTTCCAGCCTCGATCCGTAGTTCACCGCGAGATGGAAGGTCATGCCCATGTTCGAGGCCGTGGCGCGCTCCAGAGCCTTCATGTCCGCCTGGATGCCTGCCGGCATACCCTCCAGCGCACCCAGGTGGTGGAAGCGGATGTCCTTCTTGCGGAGTTGGTGGACGAACATGCGCAGGTACATGCGAAGGAGGGCCATGAGGGCCCCCACTTCCAGAGGGGGACGCTTCCAGTTCTCGGTGGAGAAGGCATAGAGGCTTAGATGTCGGATTCCCGCGTCAGAGGCCGCCTCCAGGATGCGCTCCACGGCCAGCACCCCGGCCTTATGCCCCTTGATGCGAGGCCAGCCTCTCTGAGCGGCCCAACGGCCATTGCCGTCCATAATGATGGCCACGTGGGTCGGGACGGTCATCGCGCCGGGAACCTCTGAAGTGTGAAAAAGATCATGCTAACACGCGGCCTGCCGTTGAGAGCGATAGGCGGCGACTTGCGTCACGGCCCCCGTGGTAGGCTGAATCTCACCATTTTCCTGGCGAACTCATGGTTCAATTCAACACCCGTGCTAACGAGATCCTGCTCAAGCTGGTCTATTACGGGCCGGGCCTGTCGGGAAAGACCACCAACCTGCAGTCCCTGCACGCGATGTGCTCGGATACTCAGCGGGGCGAGATGTTCTCTGTCAACACCCAGGAGGACCGCACCCTCTTCTTCGACTTGCTGCCCATCAACCTGGGCTACATCTATGGCAATGCCATCCACCTGCAAATCTATACCGTCCCCGGTCAGGTGCAGTACGACGCGAGCCGACGGGTGGTGTTGGGCGGGGCCGATGGCGTCGTCTTCGTCGCAGATTCCAGCGAGGCGAAGATGCAGGACAATGTAGATTCGCTCTCGAACCTGTACCACAACCTCAATGCGAATCGCCTGAACATCAAGCAGATCCCCTTCGTCATCCAGTACAACAAGCGGGATCTGGCGGACGCCATGGCTGTGGGAGTCATGAACCGGCGGCTCAATTTCCGCAGCGTTCCTTATTTCGAGTCCGTGGCCAACCGCGGCACGGGCGTGCTGGACACGTTCCTGTCTATCACCAGGGAGACAGTGGGCTACACCTTCAAGAAGTACCACCTGGACAAGAAGATCAAAGACTTCGACGAGATGCTGAACCTCATCGAGTCCAATGTGCGCTCCGGCATGAGGGAGTTACCGCCTCCCCAGGACGTAAGTCAGCCGCCAGCCGTGGAGACGACCGTCCTCCGGCACAGCAACGTGAGTGTGACTGACCTGGTGCCCGGGAAAGTCGCGGACGCCCAGGACCTGTTGGAAGACGCCCTCAAGTCCAACATGGAAACGGCCCGGCTCTACTCCGAGCTGAAGCAGGTCAAGGACTCGCTGGAAAAGAAGAACGAGGAGATGAGTCAGCTCTATTCGCAACTGGATCGGGCCAATCAGGACAACCTGAAGACCCGGAGGTACCTGGAAGGCCTGGTGCAGAACATCGGGGAGGCGGTCATTTCCTATTCTCCAGATGGGAAGATCCTCACCTGGAACATGGCCGCTGAGCGCATCTTCGGCTACTCCCGTCCCGAGATTGTGGGGCGGAACATGGCCCAGCTGACTCCGGACGGCCTGATCGGCGAACTGGAACAGGTGGCCCAGCAGGTCGGGCGTGGCCAGGTGATCCGGGACATGGTCACCACCCGTCTGCGCAAGGGAGGGGTCACCTTTCCGGCCAACATCACCTACGCCCCCGTCCGCGGGAATGACGACCGGGTACTGGCCTACTCGGCCCTCGTGCGCGACATGACCGAAAAAGTGGACCTGCAGGATCGGCTGGTCCATTCCCAGAAGCATGAGGCCCTGGGCCGCCTGGTGCCCTCCCTGTTCCACGAAGTCTCCAACCGGCTGACCCCCGTTCTCCTTGAGTCTCGATTGATCGCGGAATCGGCCATGGATCCGGACCAGGCCGAGCAGGCAGGGCGTCTGGTGAACGCGGTGGATTCCATCCAAAGCCTGCTCCACCCGCTCCAGACGGTCATGAATCCGCCCCGTCCGAAGCCTCTTTCGGCCCAGTTGAATCAACTGGTGCAGCAGGCTGTGTCCCTGGTGGAGGCCAAGGCTCAGCGGATGGGGGTCACGCTGGAATTGAATCTGGATCCAGCCCTGCCCGAAACGGCCCTCGACCCCGGGCTCATGGTCCAGAGCCTCACAAACCTTCTGTTGAATGGCCTTCAGTCCATGGCGCTCAGTCCAACGAAGCGACTGCGGGTAGCGACCCGGATGTCCAATGACAACATTCAAGTGGTGGTCCAGGACACTGGACCGGCCATGAGTGACGCACACCAGGCTGGGCTCTTCGACCCGGCCCATGCTACCTCCACCGAGGCCCTTGGTCTTCCCATCGCGGACATCATCACTCGCCAACACGGAGGTCGCCTCAGCGTTCGCAGCCAGGAAGGATTGGGTAATGCCTTCCTTTTGGAATTGCCTTGCCGGGTGGCGCCGGTCGAGCCTCCGGCCTCCAGTTCTGCCCCGTTGGGGCTGAAGGGGACCCGGGCCTTGGTGGTGGATGACGAAACCTTCCTGCTGGAATGCCTTGTGGATGCCCTTAGCGCCTGGGGCTTGGACGTCACTTCCAGCGCCCGGGGGGACGAGGCGGTTCAGAAGCTGGAAGCGGGGACCTTCGACCTGATCGTGTGCGATATCCGGATGCCGGGCCTGTCGGGAATGGACCTGTACGACTGGTTGAAGGCTCAGCGGCCAGCCATGACCCGGCGGATCCTCTATACCACAGGCGATACCTTCGACACGAAGACACGGGAATTCCTGGATGCGAGCCAGGTGCCCTATCTGGGTAAACCCTTCGATCTAAAGCAACTCAAGCAAAGTCTCGAGCGACTTCTAGAGACTCCGGTCGAGGCGTGAGGTTGTTCCCTGCTGCATAATGGGGACTTCCACAGCACCTTTACCAAGGAGTCTCCCATGCAGCGAACTTGGGTCATGGCCATTCTGGTGGCCTCGGGCCTTCTGGCCCAGACACCACCGCCCGTACCGCCGCCGGTCCCGGTTCAGGCTCCCACGCCCGAGCCGCAACCCGCAGAAGTAAAGACGGACGCATCGCCCGTGCCGAAGATGGACGAGCTGAAACCTGTCGAGTCGAAGGCTCCCGAATTAAAGTCTTTCGACCAGCTCCGGCCCACCCAGCGAAAGTTGGCCTATACCCTGAACCGGGCGGCTCTCTCTGCCCATGAGCTGGGCTACTACCGCAGCCATCCCAGGGCCATTGAAGTTCGGGAGGCGCTGGAGACCCTGATGAAGGCCAAGCTGGATATCCCCGAAAAGGCCCAGACAGCCCTTCCGGCTGCCGAGGCGTATCTGTCGAAGCTTCGCGCCAACCATGGCCTCTATGACGCGGAGGGGAAGAAGATCCTCCTCGATGGTACCTGGAAGGATCTCCGGACGGCCGCCCGGGCCGCCGCCAAGACCGGTCCGAAGGGCCTGGAACCCAGGCTCCTGAAGCTCAAAGGCCTGCTCTACGATCCCAAAGTGGATGCCGCAGCGCCCACCTGGGCTGAGCCTGAGGCTCCTGCCAAGGGCAAGAGGGCCAAGGCCATGAAGGGCCCCAAGGCGCCGGAGGGTTTCGCGGCTCAGAAGGCCATCACGGCTCTGTGGGTGAAGCGTGCGCAGGCCTGGATCGAGAACACCCCCCAGGAGGTGGAGGTCAAGGGCGAAAAGAAGACCCGCCGCCTGCCCGAGCTCGTACAGACCAAGGCGCTCAACGAGTTGTTCACCTGGCTCGACAAGGAGGACCTCGACCTGCTTCGCGATCCCGGCTTCGGCTGGCTTGACCTGCGTCGCCTCGGCGCGGTACCGGGGGCTGGCCTGCTGGCCAAGGCCGCCGACATCGCCGCTTCCAAGGCCCCTGAGGGGGCTGCGGGAGAACTGACCCTGCTGCCCACCTTCGAGCCTGTGATGGGCGAAAGCAAGTTCATCAAAGGCGATGAGAAGCGGGCAATCCTCGCTGAAGTGAAGCAGGGCGCTCCTGCCGCGAATCTCCAGGAGCAGTCAGTGGTCCTGGAGAAACTGGCGCGCAGCCGGGACTACGACACCAAGTAGCCTTCTCCATCGGAGTAAAACGGGGCGCGAGTGCGCCCCGTTTTACTTTTCTACTCCTCACCCTTGCGCTGCTTCCCTTCCGGATCGAATTGGTAGCCGACGCTCCGGATGGTATGGACCCAGCGGGGATGGTGGGGATCGTCCTCCATCATGCGGCGGATACGGACGATGAAGTTGTCCACGGTGCGGCTGGTGGGGTAGGCATCCTCGCCCCAGACCTTGTCCAGGATGTCCGTGCGGCTCACTACCTGGCCGGGTCGCTCCATCAGCAGCTTCAGGATCATGGATTCCTTCACGCCCAGCTGGAAGGCACCTCCGGGGCCCTCGCCGCAGAAATTGTCGAAGTCCACCCAGTAGGAACCATAAGTCTGACGGCTGCTGATCTCCCGGCTCTTGTACCAGGTCTCGCGCCGCAGGATGGCCCTAACCCGCAGCAGCAACTCACGGACCTGGAAGGGCTTGCCCAGGTAGTCGTCGGCGCCGGTCTCGAAGCCGTGGACCCGGTCGTCATCCGTGTTCTTGGCGGTGAGGAAGAGGATGGGCGTGAAGTTCTTGGCCTCGCGCACCTTTTCACAGATGGTGAAGCCGTCCATGCCCGGCAGCATCACATCGAGAATGACCAGATCATAGGTTTCCGCCAGGATCTGCTTCAGGGCCTGATCCCCTCGGGGGATCCAGGTGCAGGAAAGCCCCTCCAGTTCCAGGTTGAGCTTGATGCCTTCGGCGAGACTGAGCTCGTCTTCCACCAGCAGGATCTTGGGTTCGGGCATGGGAAACTCCAGGTCTACCTTTGATCGTACTAGAATGAGGTCTTCCG